>JADQCD010000032.1 GCA_016278285.1 Actibacterium sp. | reverse complement strand
GCGCGACGGGCTGGTGCATGTCAGCCAGATCGAGAACCGCCGCCTGAACCATCCGTCCGACGTGCTGAAGGAAGGCCAGGAGGTCTGGGTCAAGCTGCTGGGCTTCGACGACCGTGGCAAGGTGCGCCTTTCGATGAAGATGGTCGATCAGGAAACCGGCGAAGAAATGAAGAAAGAGGAAACGGCCGACGAGTGATCGCGGCCCTTTCCACCCAATGAATGGCCCCGGCATTGCGCCGGGGCCATTTACACTAGAAAAAACGGCATGATGTCACTGCTACGCAGAATTTTAAGAAAACGATTCCATTTCGGCCCGCCCGATTTGTCGGGGCAAAGTGTTGCTATAATCGGCCCCGCAGCCTGCGCCGAAAGCGATATTTCCCATCTCGATCTAAACGAATTTGATCATATAGTGAGAATCAACAGATCGATTGAAACGCCCGTGGTTTATCGCGGAAAACCCTTGTGGAGGCATGACATTTACATCCGGAACCAGTTACCGAACGAACCTGGCTCTCTGGCTGGCTTTTTTAATGATGAGAACATTCGACGCTGTGAAACAGAGAAAATAATCCTAACGATCTTTCGGTGGCGCTATTTGCTACGATCGATTCCAAAAATCCTCTCAATCTGGTCGATCGGGCCGAGACTCGACATATATTTCATTGGGCCCAGGTTCTGCCAGCGCCTGACGCAGTTACTTGGCGGCGCGCGACCAACGACAGGTTTCGTCGCGCTGGCCTATTTGATGGAGCGGGAATGTTCCCTGCTGAATATCAGCGGCTTCACATTTTTTCAAACGGGCTATATAAATGGCTACAATGATGAGTTCCTCTCCGATCAGGCGGCGAGGGAACGCTTGGAGCGGTTTGAACAGCTTGAAAAGACATGGGTGCACAAACCAAACCGTGAGAGGGATGCATTTCGGGGACTCTTGGATCAGAACAACACACACAAGACACGCGTCGTTCTTGGACGAGGTGTGTCCCAAGCTGTTTTTGGATCCGAGCAATGAAACACGGACATCAACAAGGTAGGGGCGCATGAAGAGCGGAAGGACACGGAATCTTAAGCAGTATTCCGAGATCTATACGTCTGGAAAGCGGTACGGTGAAGGTTCGTGGCGTATGGCAGACGGGATTCACGTGATCATAGATGCCTTGGTTCGATTTGAAGGTCTTGATCGAAAATTCACTGTTCTTGATTTCGGGTGCGGACGTAGCCCATTGATCGAAACGCTTGACGAAAAGATTCAAAAGACACACCCAAATCACCAAATCTCATTTTTTCGATATGACCCCGCCATTCTCGACTTTTCGATCTGTCCCGTCGATGAATGTGACATGGTGATCAATACCGACGTTCTAGAGCACCTCGATGAAAACGAGATCAGCCTTATTCTCGAAGATATCCGTGGTATCGCGCCTCGGGCCTTCTTTGCAATTTCCACGCGACCGGCATCGACGCAACTTCCCAGTGGTGAAAATGCGCATGCCACAGTGAAAGAAGGCGACTGGTGGATGGCGCGTATCAATGAGTATTTTCCGCATGTCTCAAAAATTAGTCAAGAACAAGATAGTATCTTAATCTTGGCTACAGCTAAAAAAGTAATCGATACAGAAAAAATCGCCGCAGATTTTCGCGCCGCTATCGTTAGATCGAAACCATTTCACAAACGCCTCGGCATCAAACTTAAGCAACTCCTTCAGTGACCTGAATGTCGAAGGCATCAACGGCCCGTTCAGCCTTCTCTGCGATATCGAGGGCGCGGAACTCGCGTTGCTGCGGAACGAGACGCAGGCGCTGAAATCCTGCGCCTGTCTGGTGATGGAATTTCACCCGCAGGCGTTTCGCGCCGCGGGATCCTCGCTGCACGAAGTAACCGACCTGATCGGCAAGGCGGGGCTGGAGATCGTGGATCAGCGCGAACAGGTGATCGTGGCCCGCCCGCGCTGATCCGAACGGGCTATTTCGGCGCCTTTATCATGCGCAGGTACGGAAAGATCTCTCGCACCTCGCCGAACCTGGCCTTCGCGTCCTCGGTCGAGACCGAGGTCTTGACGATGACGTCCTCGCCGGGTTTCCAGTCGGCCGGCGTGGCGATCGGGTTCCGTTCGCCCGCCTGCACCGCATCGAGCGCGCGCAGGATCTCGTCGAAGTTGCGGCCGACCGTCATCGGGTAGATCAGCATAAGCTTGATCTTCTTGTCCGGGCCAATGATGAAGGTCGTGCGCACCGTCTCGGAATCGGCCGGGGTGCGGCCGTCGGGCAGATAGGCCTCGGCGGGCAGCATGTCATAAAGCTTGGCCACCTTGAGGTCTTCATCGGCGATGATCGGGAAGGTCACATCGGCACTGGCGAAGCTTTCGATGTCACTTTTCCAGTCCTTGTGCTCGGCCACACCATCAACCGAAATACCGATCACCTTGGTGTTGCGCTTGGCAAATTGATCGGCCAGTCGGGCCACGGCGCCGAATTCCGTAGTGCAGACCGGGGTGAAATCCTTGGGATGGGAAAACAGGATCGCATAGCTGTCACCGATCCAGTCATGGAAATCTATCTTTCCTTCGCTGGTTTCGGCGGTGAAATTGGGCGCGGTGTCGTTGATGCGAAGTGCCATCTGGGCCTCCTTTTCACTAAGTTCGGGTTACCGTCATGTGATAGATAGGCATGACAAGCCGGGGCTGCACCCAAAATCTTGCATCGGCTGGGCCCGGGTGACAGAGTGCCGCGACCACGACACGAGGCATGAGATGATCGAGAAACGCCAGTTCTATATCAACGGCCGATGGGTGGACCCGCAAGCGGGCCGCGACTGCGAGGTGATCGACCCGTCAACGGAAGATGTCTGCGCAGTAATTTCGCTTGGCGGGCAGGCCGATACCGATGCGGCCGTGGCCGCGGCGAAGGATGCCGGATGCAGCTGGGCGCAAACCGCCAAGTCCGAGCGGCTGGCCCTGCTGGAGCGCATCCTGGAGGTCTACCAGCGCCGGGCGCCGGAAATGGCAGAGGCGATCAGCCTAGAGATGGGCGCCCCGATCGATCTTGCCAAAAACGCGCAGGTCGGGGCCGGAGCCGGTCACATAAAGAATTTCATCACGGCGTTGCAGAATTTCGAATTCGAGCGTCCCCTGGGCGATCACGCCCCCCAGGATCGTATCCTGATGGACCCGGTCGGCGTGATCGGCATGATCACACCGTGGAACTGGCCGATGAACCAGGTCACGTTGAAGGTCATTCCGGCCTTGGCAACGGGCTGCACGATGGTTCTGAAACCTTCGGAAATCGCGCCGCTTTCGTCGCTTCTGTTCGCCGAGATACTGAACGAGGCCGGGGTTCCCGCCGGCGTCTTCAACCTGGTCAATGGCGACGGCGCGGGGGTCGGCACGCAGCTGTCGGGCCATCCCGACGTGGACATGATCTCGTTCACCGGGTCGGCGCGGGCGGGGGTGGCGATCTCGAAGAATGCCGCCGACACGCTGAAGCGGGTGCATCTGGAACTGGGCGGAAAGGGCGCCAATATCATTTTCGCCGATGCCGACGAAAAGGCGGTCAGGCGTGGGGCGCAGCATTGCTTCAACAACAGTGGCCAGTCCTGCAACGCGCCGACGCGGATGCTGGTCAGCCGGGACATCTATGACGCTGCGGTGGAAACTGCCCTGGGTGTCGCCGAGGGGCTGGCGGTCGGGTCGGCCCATGAACCGGGCCGGCACATGGGCCCGGTGGTCAGCGCGGCGCAATTCGACAAGGTTCAGGGACTGATCGAAAAGGGCATCGCGGAAGGCGCACGCCTTGCGGCCGGCGGCCCCGGTCGTCCCGAGGGGTTCAACCGCGGCTATTTCGTCCGGCCCACGGTCTTTGCCGACGTGACCAATGACATGACCATCGCCCGCGAGGAGATCTTCGGCCCGGTTCTGTCGATCCTGCCTTTCGACACAGAGGCCGAGGCGATCCGCATCGCGAACGATACCGAATATGGGCTGACCAACTATGTCCAGAGCCAGGACGGCGCCCGGCGCAACCGGGTGGCACGACAGCTGCGCTCGGGCATGGTAGAGATGAACGGCCAGCCCCGCGGCGCGGGCAGCCCGTTTGGCGGAATCAAACGATCGGGGAACGGGCGCGAAGGCGGCATCTGGGGCCTTGAGGAGTTTTGCGAAGTCAAGGCGGTCAGCGGCTGGGACCCGGAGCAATCGTGATCCGGCGGCCGCCCGTTCCGGGCGATTGCTTTTGCCTCGCGCCTTGCCAGGCGCTCAGGCGGCGGGGAGCTTTGCCCCCCGCGAGTATTTTTGGCAACGTGAAGAAAACGGGGATTTTCGGCGCGCCCCGAAGCACGATGCAAAGGTTCGCACGCATCGCGTGGACCCGGTCGGCGCGGCCACGACCCCTTTGGACGAACTGGAGACCGTAATGTCCAAAACGAAGAGCCGAAGTTTCGCCGTCATTGGTCTTGGGACCTTCGGCACGACGGTCGCATCAGAACTGGCCCGGTTCGGTAACCATGTGTTGGGAATTGACACTGTCGAGCGGAATGTTTCGCGCGTTGCAGACACGCTGGCCGAGGCCGTGATCGCGGACGGCCGGGACGAACAGGCGCTGCGCGAGGCCGGTGTGGGCAAATACGATGTGGCCGTCGTGGCTATCGGCGAGGATCTTGAAGCAAACATCCTGTGTACCATGAATGCCCGGCTGCTTGGTGTGAAAACCATCTGGGTCAAGGCGATCACCCGGACCCATCACAGGATTCTGGCCAAGCTGGGTGCCGATCGCGTGATCCAGCCCGAACAGGAGATCGGCCGCCATATCGCGCAGATGCTGCACAACCCGCTGGTGCGTGACTATGTCAGCCTCGGCAACGGCTTTCATGTGGTCGATTTCCGCGTGCCCGAAAGCCTGGACGAAAAAAGCGTGGGCGCGGTGGGGCTGATCGACGATTTCGAATTGCGCGTGCTCGGGCTCATGCGCGGGGGCGACTTCATTTCATGCGAGAATGGTGAGGCCGCGCTGCAAACCGACGACAAGCTGCTGTTGCTTGGCCGCCGGGAAAATCTGCGCCGATTCGGCGACAGCCTTTGATCGGCGCAATGCGGCTGAGCTGGTTCAGGACGGGCGGCAGCGTCCACATTCCGCCTCCGGCGATCCTCGCGGTACTTTATGCGGCGCTGATCGTCGGCGGGGCGGGGTTGCTGAAACTGCCCCTCTCGACGCCCGCACCGGTCACCTGGTCCGAGGCGATCTTCACCGCCACGTCGGCGGTCACGGTGACGGGGCTGGTTGTAATCGACACCGGCAGCCAGCTGACGATCTTCGGGCAGGCCGTCGTCATGGTGCTGATCCAGCTGGGGGGGCTGGGGCTGATGACCTTTGCGGTGCTGGTATTGTCAATTCTGGGCCTGCCGCTGAACATGTCGCATCGGATCTTCCTGCGCGAAGACCTCAACCAGACTTCGATCGACGATCTGCTGGTTCTGGTCCGCCGCATCCTGAAGGTGGTTCTTGCGAGCGAGCTGCTGGGCGTGGTGCTGTTGTCCATCGTCTTCGTTCCGGAATTCGGCTGGGTTCACGGGTTGTGGCAGGCAGTGTTCCATACCGTTTCGGCGTTCAACAACGCGGGTTTCTCTCTGTTTCCGGACAGCCTTTCGCAGTGGGTCGGAAACCCGCTGGTGAACCTGGTGGTGCCGGCGCTGTTCATCTTCGGGGGGTTGGGCTTTGTCGTGGTCACCGAACTTCACAGCAGCCGAAACTGGCGTGGCTTTTCCTTGCACACGAAATTGATGCTCGTGGGCACATTGGCGCTGATCATCTGGTCGGTTCTGGCCTTCGCGGCACTGGAATGGACGAACCCGCGCACTCTGGGCGGTCTTGACAGCATCGGGGCACGGCTTTGGGCCAGCTGGTTCCAGGGGGTGACGACCCGCACCGCCGGGTTCAACACGATCGATATCGCGGGCATTCATGACAGCACGGCGATGATGTTCATGTCGCTCATGGTGATCGGCGGCGGCAGCACCTCGACCGCGGGCGGCATCAAGGTAACGACCTTCATCGTATTGCTGCTGGCCACCGTTGCCTTTTTCAAGCGCCGCACGCAGCTTCATGCCTTCGGGCGCAGCCTGGGACCCGACGAGGTGATGAAGGTGCTTGCACTTGCCATGGTCAGCATGCTGGTCGTGTTCCTGTCGATATTTCTGATCACGCTGTCCCATGATGGCGATTTTCTCGATCTCGCTTTCGAGGTCACGTCGGCCTTCGGAACGGTCGGCTTGTCGCGCGGCGCCACCGCGGAACTGGATGGGCTGGGACGTGCGGTCATCATCGCGGTGATGTTCATAGGCCGGGTGGGGCCATTGACGCTGGGATTCTTCCTGGCCACGCGGAGCCAGCCCCGCGTCAGTTACCCTTCGCGGACTGTTTATCTGGGATAAAGTCACGATCCGGGGTTTCGGGGCAGTGATCCACGGCCATGGAATCGAACGCGTCAGCCCAGTTGCTGCGCCAGATAGGCAGCCGCCTTGTCCGGTGTCTCGATCCGAGGATAGTCCACCTCGGGGATCGAAAGATCCAGCCGCTTGTGCAACGCGGCGACGAGGTTGAGCACATCCATCGAGTCCAGCTCCAGGTCGTCCTGGATATGATCGGTGCCGGCGATCGTGGCCGGATCGAGATCCGGCGCAACATTCACCAGTTCCGCGATGAAGACGGCACGGTATTCGGCTTCGGTCATAGGGCCTCCGGAGTTTGCAGAAATTCGTCGATGCGCGCCAGGAAACGCGCGCCCAGTCGGCCGTCGCTGGCGCGGTGATCGGCGGCCAGCGAAATGTCCACGCTCTGGCGGGCCACGACCCGGGTGCCCCGCACCATGGGACGGGCGCGCGGCGTGCCGAAGCCCACCAGCGCGACCTGCGGCGGATAGATCACCCCGGCCAGCGCATCCACCCCGTTGTCGCCAAGCGCTGAAACGGTCAGTGTGCCCATCGTCATTTCGGAACTGCGCAGCCCGCCGCTGCGCACCCGTGCGGTAACATCGCGCATCGCCTGCATCAGTGCGTCCAGCGACAGGCTGTCCGTGTCGCGGATCGCGGGCGTGACCAGCCCGCCACCGCGCATCGCCACGGCCAGGCCGACATTCACCGCAGCTGCGGGTTCGAATGTCTCATCCAGATAATGGCCATTGATCCCGCTGGCCTGTTGCGCGGCCAACGCTGTGGCCTTCAGAAAAAGTGCCCCCATCAGCAACCGCGTCTCGGGCGGACGATCGGCGTTGGCCGATGCCAGCCAGTCTGTTGCGGCTTGCAGGTCGATCCGGTGGAACAGATAGTAATGCGGGATCTCTCGGTTCGACTTCGCCATCGCCGCACCGATCGCCTTACGCATCTCGGCGCGCGGATCGGTCACGGTTTCTTGCGGTGCCGGCGCGGCGGCGGCTGCGTCTTCGACATCGGCCAGGACGATCGCGCCGCCGGGGCCGGTGCCTTTCAGACCGGCCAGATCGACACCGCGCTCGGCCGCCGCGACCCGCGCGGCGGGAGAAACCCGCAGGCTGCCGCTCGATGAAACCGCCTGCGACGGTGCGGTGGCGGCGGGTGGCACCGTGGACGTTTCACCCCCGCTTGCGCGTGCCGGGCGCGGCCCCCGTTCGGCTTGTGATGCGTCGGTTCCCGGTGAAGAGTCGTCCTGGGGCCCGGCGGATACCGCGGGCATCTCCTCGCCCTCGGCCAGAATGACCGCCATCGGCGCGCCGACCGGCAGCTTCTGTCCCACCTCCGCCTCCAGCCGCTTGACCGTGCCGGTCTCGAACACCTCGATCTCGATCGCGCCCTTCTGGGTTTCGACCACGGCGATGATATCGCCGCGCGTGACCGTGTCCCCGGGCCTGACAAGCCATTCGACCAGCGTTCCCGCTTCCATGTCCGCGCCCAGCGAGGGCATCGCGAACACGCCCATCGCTCAGCCCTTCCCCATCGCGGCCCTGGCCGCGGCGACGATGGCAGGCACCTGCGGCGTGGCCGCCTGTTCCAGGTGCTGCGGATAGGGGATCGGCACCTCGGCCGAACAGACGCGGCCCACGGGGGCGTCCATGCGCCAGAACGCCTGCTCGCCGATCCGGGCGGCGATCTCGGCCGCCAGCGATCCACTCCGCCAGCCTTCGTCCACCACCACGGCGCGGCGGGTGCGGCCGACCGAGGCCATGATCGTTTTGTCGTCCAGCGGGCGCAGGCTGCGCAGGTCGATGACCTCGGCCTCGATCCCCTCGGCGGCCAGCTTCTCGGCCGCCTCCAGCGTCTTGAACAGCGATCCGCCATAGGTGATCAGCGTCACGTCGTCCCCCTGTCGACGCACCGCCGCCTTGTCGATCTCCACCGGGCCGGCATTGGAATCGATCCGCCCGGCCATATTGTAGAGCATGACATTCTCGAAGATCAGCACCGGGTCGGGATCCTGCAACGCGGTCCAGAGCATCCCGCGCGCGTCCTCCAGCGTTGCGGGGGCCAGCACCCGCAGCCCCGGAATATGCGCGAACCAGCCTTCAAGCGAATGGGAATGCTGCGCGGCCAGCTGCTTGCCCGCCCCCGTGGCCATGCGGATCACCACTGGCACGCCGAACTGGCCGCCCGACATATGGCGCAGGGTGGCGGCGGTGTTCAGGATCTGGTCAAGCGCCAGCAGGCTGAAATTGACGGTCATGACCTCGACGATGGGACGCATCCCCGCCGCCGCCGCGCCGATCCCGGCCCCGGTAAAACCCGATTCCGACAGCGGCGTATCGCGGATGCGGTCGGGGCCGAATTCGTCCATCAGCCCTTTTGACACGGCATAGCACCCACCATAGGCACCCACATCCTCGCCCATCAGGAACACCCGGTCGTCGCGGGTCATCGCGTCGCGGATCGCCTGCTTGCAGGCCTCTCGATAGGTCATTTCGATCGTTTCGCCCGATGGTTCGGGCGCGGCGGGGGGCGGCGGGCGATCCTCGGCCATGACGTGCCGGGTCAGATCCTCGACCGGTTCAAGCTCTGCCGCTTCGGCGAAGGCCAGGGCGGCCTCGATCTCTTGGTCGATGCGCGTTTCTATCGCGTCGATATCGGCCTGATGAATCAGCTTGTTGTCCAGCAGCCAGGACTGGAAGCGCACGATAGGCCCCCTGGCACGCCATTCCTCGACCTCCGTCTTGTCGCGGTAAAGCTGGGCGTCGAACATGGAATGGGCACGGAAGCGATAGGTCACGCATTCGAGGAAATACGGCTGGCCGGTCTCGCGGATCCGCGCCAGCGCGCGCCGGGTGGCGGCCTCGACCGCGACCACGTCCATGCCGTCCACCTGCTCCGACGCGATGCCATAGCTTTCCGCCTTGGCGTGGATATCCGTCTGCGCCTCGGTCCGGTTGAGTGCCGAACCCATGGCATAGCCGTTGTTCTCACACACGAACAGGACCGGCAGCGACCACAGCCGCGCCAGGTTCATCGTCTCGTGGAACTCGCCCTCGGCGGCCGCGCCCTCGCCGAAAAAACAGGCGGTGACATGGGGCGCGCCTGTCATCCTGTCGGCCAGGGCGAGTCCGGCGGCCAGCGGCAGGCCGCCGCCGACGATCGCGTTGCCGCCGTAAAAGTTGTGCCCGGCGTCGAATATGTGCATCGAGCCACCCCGCCCGCCCGACGCGCCGCTGGCCTTGCCGAACATCTCTGCCATCACCGCGTTCATCGGCACGCCGCGGGCCAGCGCGTGGCCATGCTCGCGATAGGTGGCGACCACTCGGTCGTCAGGTGCCAGCACCGGGATCACGCCCATCGCCACCGCCTCTTCGCCATCATAGAGGTGCAGGAAACCGCGGATCTTCTGTTGTGTATAGGCCTCGGCGCAGCGATCCTCGAACTTGCGGATCCGGATCATGCCGGACAGCAACTCCTGGACATGCGCATGCGTGAGATGGGGTTTGTCCGCCTGTGTCATTTCTCATCGGTCTCCAGCGTGGAAATGTCGCCCTCCGGCAGGCCCAGCTCGCGCGCCTTCAGCAGCCGACGCATGATCTTGCCGGACCGGGTCTTGGGCAGGGTGCCACGAAACACGATCTCGCGCGGGGCGACGGCGGCGCCCAGTTTCCTGCGCGCCAGGCCGCGGATCTCTTTTTCCAGCTCGTCCGACCCCTCGTAACCGGGGTTGAGCGAGACATAGGCCTTGACCACCTCGCCCGCGGTCTCGTCTGGGATGCCGATCACGCCCGCCTCGGCGACCGCCGGGTGTTCCAGCAAGGCGCTTTCCACCTCGAACGGGCCTATCAGATGCCCGGAGCTCTTGATCAGGTCGTCGGCCCGTCCGACGAACCAGAAATACCCATCGGCGTCGCGCATCGCCAGATCACCGGTCAGATACCAGCCCCCGGCAAAGGCTTTCTCGTAGCGCGCCTCTTCATGCAGATAGGTGCGCATCATCGACGGCCAGCCGGTGCGCAGGGCCAGTTCACCCACCTTGCCGTCGGGCAATTCTCTGACGCCATCCTCCGCCCGTTCCTCGGGGCGCTCGACGATGCCCGCCTCGATCCCCGGCAACGGTTTGCCCATCGAACCGGGGCGGATGTCCATATCCTGCGTGTTGGCGATCATGATGCCGCCGGTCTCGGTCTGCCACCAGTTGTCGTGGAACGGCCGGCCGAAAACCTCGTTGCCCCAGACAACGGCTTCGGGGTTCAGCGGCTCGCCCACGCTGCCGAGAAAACGCAGGGCTGAGAAATCGTAGGCGTCCGCCGCCTTCTTGCCCGCGCGCATCATCATGCGGATCGCGGTCGGCGCGGTATACCAGACCCGCACCTTTTCGCGCTCCAGCGTGCCATACCACCGGTCGAGGTCGAACTCGTCCTCATCCACGATCATCGTGCAGCGGTTCACCAGCGGCGAAATGATGCCATAGGACGTGCCGGTGACCCAGCCTGGATCGGCGGTGCACCAATAGATCGTCTCGGGCGTCAGTTGCAGCGCGTAACGCCCCGATGCCGCGTGATGCTGCACGGCGTTGTGCACATGCACGGCACCCTTTGGCCGGCCCGTGGTGCCCGAGGTGAAGTGGATAAGCGCAGGGTGTTCCGGGTCGGTGCGGATCGTTTTGAAGGTATCTGGCGCCGCAGCCATCGCCGGCCCCAGGGCGACGCAGCCCTCGGGCGCGTCGTCGCCCACGATCAGCACCAGTTTCAGCGACGGGATCTGATCGCGCCAGCCGGCGATCTTGCGGCGATATATCGAGGCGGTCGTGACCAGCGCGTTGGCCTCACCGATCTCCATGCGGGTGCGGATCGGTTCGGGCCCGAAGGCAGAAAAGAGCGGCGAGAATACCATGCCGGCCTTCAGCGTGCCCAACGCGGCGACGTAGAGTTCCAGTTCACGGCCCATCAGGCCATAAACACGGTCGCCGATCTGCAACCCGTTCGCGGCCAGGACATTGGCGAACCGGGCGGTCAGCGCCGTCATCTCGCCATAGCTGACCTCGCGCCGGTCGCCGCCCTTGCCAAGCCAGCGGATCGCCACCTGATCCGCATGGCCCCGCGCCACATGCCGGTCCAGCGCTTCATGCGCGATGTTCAACGCGCCGCCGGGCAGCCCGTCCAGCATGTTTTGCGCCACATGCCAGGTGAAACCCGCGCGCAACTCGTCGGTCAGCGTGGCCGCGGCTTTTTCGGACGGGCTCTTTCTGATCGTCTCCCAGGCCATCGGTGGCTTCCTCCCCCAAACTGCAAATGCTCAGCCCTTTTCGGCCTTCGACACATGCTGTTTCACCGCCATGAAGCTGTCCGGCGTGACCGAAATCGAGTCGATCCCCGCGGCCACCAGAAGCCGGGCGAATTCGGGATCGTTGCTGGGCGCCTGTCCGCACAATCCGACCTTGGCCCCCGCCTTGTGGGCGCGTTCGATCACCGTTTCGATCATCCACAGCACCGCCGGGTCGCGTTCGCGGAACAGATGCGCCAGCTGCTCGGAATCGCGGTCCACACCCAGGGTCAGCTGCGTCAGGTCGTTTGAACCGATCGAGAACCCGTCGAACCGTCTGGCGAATTCCTCGGCCAGGATCACGTTCGAGGGAATCTCGCACATCACATAGACCTGCAGCCCGTCCTCGCCCCGCTTCAGCCCGTTCTCGGCCATCACCTCCAGCACGCGGTCGGCCTCTTCCGGCGAACGACAGAAAGGGATCATGACGATGGTGTTGTCAAAGCCCATCTCCTTTCGCAGCCTGGAAATGGCCCGGCATTCCAGTGCAAAACCGTCGCGATAGTCGTCCGAGTAGTAGCGCGAGGCGCCGCGAAACCCGATCATCGGGTTCTCTTCCTCCGGCTCGAACTGGCGGCCGCCCAGAAGCTCGGCATATTCGTTGGTCTTGAAATCGCTCATCCGGACGATCATCGGGTTTGGATGATGCACCGCGGCGATGCGTGACAGACCGCGCGCCAGCGTATCGACGAAATAATCGGTCTTGTCGTCAAAGCCGCGTGTCAGCTCTTCTATCCTGGCCTTGGCGTCCGCGTCGGTCAGCTGATCGAACCGGGTCAGGGCCAGCGGATGCACCTTGATGACATTGTTGACCACGAATTCCATGCGCGCCAGCCCGACACCATCGGCCGGCAGCCGCCACCACCGCGCCGCGGCCGACGGGTTGGCCATGTTCAGCATGATCTTCGTGCGCGTCTTTGGCACCTCGCCCAGGCTGATCTCTTCGACCTCGTAGTCGGCGATGCCGGCATAAACATACCCCTCTTCGCCCTCGGCGCAGCTGACAGTCACCTCCTGTTCGTCATGCAGGACATGCGTGGCGTCGCCGGTGCCGACGATGGCAGGCAGGCCCAGTTCGCGGCTGACGATGGCCGCGTGGCTGGTGCGCCCGCCGTGGTCGGTGATGATCGCCCTGGCCTTTTTCATGATCGGCACCCAGTCGGGGTCGGTGGTCGAGGTCACCAGGATCGCGCCGTCAACGAATCTACCGATGTCGCGCGCGTTCTCGATGATGCAGACCTGCCCCGCCGCCACCGCGCCGCCGACGCTGAGCCCGGTCAGCAGGCGTTCGCCCTTGTCATGCACGCTATAGGATTTCATCGCCGTGATGTCGCTGCGCGACTGCACCGTCTCGGGCCGGGCCTGCACGATATAAAGCTTGTCGGTCAGCCCGTCGCGCGCCCATTCCATATCCATCGGCTGGCCATAATGATCCTCGATCGTGGCCGCCATGCGGGCCAGTTCCAGGATTTCGTGATCGTCGAGCACGAAACCCGCGCGCTCGGCCTTGGAGGTGGGCACGTTCTTGGTCTGCCCACCCTGCGCCCCGGCATAGATCATCTTCTTTTCCTTGGCGCCCAACGCTTTTTCGACAATGGGCACCAGCGAACTGTCCTTCAGGAAGGGCTTGTAGACCATGTATTCGTCGGGGTTGACCGCACCTTGCACGACATTCTCGCCCAGCCCCCAGGCGGCGTTGATCAGCACGACCTTGTCGAAGCCCGACTCGGTGTCGATCGAGAACATCACCCCCGACCCGCCGATATCCGCGCGCACCATCTGCTGCACGCCCACCGACAGGGCGACCTGGCTGTGGTCAAACCCCTTGGCCTTGCGATAGCTGATCGCGCGATCGGTGAAGAGCGAGGCATAACAGCGCTTGCACGCATCCAGCAGCGCCTCTTCGCCGCGGACGTTCAGGAAGGTTTCCTGCTGGCCGGCGAAGCTGGCGTCGGGCAGATCTTCGGCCGTGGCCGACGAGCGCACGGCGACCGAGGGCGCGTCCTGCCCGATGCGGCGGGCGAGTTCCTGATAAGCCGCGGCAATGTCGGCGCGCAGTTCCCCGGGCCAGTCGCCGGCAACGATCATGTCGCGCACGGTTTTCCCTGCTTCATGCAGGGGGATCTTGCCACTTTCCAGCCGTTCCATAACCTCGGCGATATGGGCATCCAGATTGTTCGCGGTGATGAAACCCCGGAACGCATCGGCACTGGTGGCGAAACCGTCGGGCACCACGATGCCCCTGGGTGCCAGCGTGCTGACCATTTCGCCCAGGGAAGCGTTCTTGCCACCGACGCTGGCGACATCGCCGCGCTTGAGGTTCTCGAACCAGATGACATTTCGGCCCATGTGCTTCTCCCGGTCATTCGCTCGCTCTGCGCTCACGTTTAACCGGGCCTTCAGCACCGCGCCTTGATCCGCGTCATGTTACGGCAGATGCACGACGAAATTCCCGGCATGCCACCGTGCTGACAGCCGCGTGGTCCGGCAATCGTCCCGTGGCCCCTGCCCTTGACCGGTTTCGACCCGGGGTTTCCGCGTCAGGCCGCAGACGGGGCCTGCACCGCAAGCCGGGCACAGGCGGCCCCGAAATCCACGCCAAAGCTGTGCGGGACCATCGCTGACAGCCGGGCATAATCGGCTGGGCGGGGCGCGTCGGCGGCACGCGCCCCGATCCGCGCCCAGAGAGCAAGAAACAGGATCAGGGCCGTGGCCTGCATGAAGTCATGCGCCAGCGGCGCCGGGTCGGGTGCGCGTTCAACGGTGCGCCGCGCGGTGCGCCACTCGTCGAGATGCCCGGCCAGCGCGGCACTGCCGGTTTCGGCGGCGATGCGGCCGATCAGGGCGGCAAACGCATCGACCCCCTCCGCCCCCCGCAGACCGCGGGTGGCCAGCGACAAGGCATGTATGCCGTTCGCGCCCTCGTAAATCGCGCAGATCCGCGCGTCGCGCCAGATCTGCCCGACCCGGTATTCCCGGAGATAGCCATAACCGCCAAGCACCTGGATACCCATATCCGCGGCAGCCGCGCCGGCCTCGGTGCAGAAAACCTTGGCCACCGGCGTCAGGATGGCCACCAGTTCGGCCAAGGCGCCGGTTTCCATCAGGACAAGTGGCAGATGCGCCATGGTCCGCGCGCCCAACGCCAACGCATCCATCCTGTCCAGCATTCGACGCACGTCGGCATGCCCGTCCAGCGTCACAGGTCCGTCGGCGCCGCGCCCCTGCAGCCGCTCGGCGGCATAGGTCGCCGCGATGTCGTGCGCGCGCGCCGCATGAGCCACGCCTTGCAAAGCCACGTCCAGCCGGGCGTGGTTCATCATGGTGAACATGGCGCGCAAACCCGCGCCCTCCGCGCCGATCAGCTCGGCCTCGGCGCCGTCAAAAACCAGATGGCAGGTGGGCGAGGCATGCAGACCAAGCTTTTCCTCGATCCGCGTGACACTGACCGCATTGCGCGTGCCGTCGTCTTGCGCAGCGCGGCAGGCGAAAAGCGTCAGGCCCTTCACCCCGTCCCCCGACGTGCGCGCCAGAACCAGATGCAGGATGCCCTCGCTCAGGTCCTGGTCACCGCCCGAGACGAAGGTCTTTTCGCCGGTGATCCGCCACAAATCGCCATCGCGGGTCGCGCGGCAGCGGATGCGCGACAGGTCCGAGCCCGCGCCAGGCTCGGTCAGGCACATGGTCGACAGCCACCTGCCATCGGCCAACGGCGGAATCAACCGCGCCTTTTGATCCGCGGTGCCAAAGCGCAACAGCGTGCGGATGGCACCGGGTACCAACCCCGTGACCATCTGCAAGCTGTGACAGGCCCCGGTGAAAATTTCCGACGTGACCGCCCCCAACGCGGTGCCCAGGCCCTGACCGCCGAACGCCTCGGGCGCGGTCAGGCCAGGCCAGCCCTGCTCGGCATAACGGCGATAGACCGCCGCGAAACCATCGGGCATCCGGACCCTCCCATGCTCCAGCCGGCAGCCTTGCGCATCCCCCGGCGCGTCCAGCGGCGCGATCTCGGCCTCGGCGAAGGCCGCGAAATGACGCCCCATTTCCGCTGCAAGCTCGGCGTCCCAGCCCGGAATACGGCTGGCGTCGGCCGCCGTGTTCAGCGAAAACAGGATGTCGTCCAGCGGTGCCGCATAAGGTTTCATCTTGCGTCACTCCGTTTTGGTGGGTGAGGTCGGCCCGCCCCTGCCGTCTTTCAGCCCAGACCGAGCAACCGTGCGGCATTGTTTTTGAGAATGTCGGGCCGGATCTCGTCCTCGATAGCGATCTTCTCGAAGTCTTTCAGCCAGCGTTCCGGCGTGATCATCGGCCAGTCCGAGCCGAAAAGGACCTTCTTTCTGAGAATAGAATTGCAGTAGCGGACCAGGATTTCGGGGAAATACTTGGGGCTCCAGCCCGACAGGTCGACATAGACATTGGGCTTATGCTGGGCCACGGCCAGCGCCTCTTCCTGCCAGGGAAAGGACGGGTGCGCGGCGATGATCCTGAGATCCGGAAAATCAACCGCGACATCGTCCAGATGCATCGGGTTGGAATATTTCAGGCGCATCCCGTTGCCCCCCGGCATGCCGCTTCCCACCCCGGTCTGTCCGGTATGGAACAGCGCGATGCAGCCCTCCTCTTCCAGCACCTCATACATGCCGTAAGCCATTCGGTCATTTGGGAAAAAGCCCTGCATCGTCGGGTGAAACTTGAACCCCTTGATACCGAACTCACGGATCAGGCGCCGCATTTCGCGCTGACCCGTCTTGCCCTTCCACGGGTCCACCGAGGCGAAAGGGATCAGAACATCGTCATTCTGGGCGGCGATCTCGGCCACTTCCTCGTTGCGATAGCGGCGATAGCCCGTCTCGCGCTCGGAATCGACGGGAAAGATGACCGCGGCAATGTTCTGTTCGCGGTAATGGCGGGCAGTTTCGGGCACCGTCGGCGGATGCGTCCACGGGGCGCCGAAATATCTGGCCATGCGGGATTGAAGATCGTCATAGCCGTCATCGGCGTGACAGCCGCAGGGTTCCTCGGCATGGGTATGGATGTCGATCGCGCGGATACTGGATAGATCAACCATTGGGTCGTCTCCTTCGATAATTCCGTGTCAGGAACGGCGGATTGGGCAGCGGCGCGTTACACCCGCGTCACGCATGGATCGTCCCCGGCATAAAGCCGTTCCAGCAGTGTCGCGCGCCGGGTCAGCACCTTGCGGACGTTCAGATTACCCTTGGCGGTCATCTCGCCTTCGGCGATCGAGGGCGGTTCGACCAGCACGATGGCCCGCCCCACGCGGGTCGAACTGCCCGTGATCTCGCGCGCACGCCAGGCCAGCCGCCGGTGAATTTCCGACAAGAGCCGTGCATCCGACAGCGCGCCGTCCTGCGCATCGCTCCCGAAGCCCTCGGCCGCCAGTTCGGCCATGTCGGGAAAAATCATCACACCGATCTCATCGCGGTCGGCGCCGGCGATCACCAGGTCCGCGGCCAGTGGCGCCAGACATGACAACATGTCCAACCGCAATTGCGCCGCGCGCACCCAGGTTCCCGTCGATAGCTTGAAATCCTCGGAAATGCGTCCGTCGAATTTCAGCCCTGTGTCGACTCGATCTGGGTCCATGAATTTCACCGTATCGCCGGTGATGAAGAATCCTTCGTCGTCAAAGTTGGCAGCGGTCTTTTCGCGGTCTCGAAAATAGCCCGGCGTGATGTTCGGCCCCTTCACGCGCACCTCGCAGCGCATCTCGTCATCCGGGATCAGCTTGACCGTGACGCCGGGCAACGGCACGCCGATGCGCCCCGCCATTTCGCAAGGCTCATGCTGCATGATGCAGGCCGGGGCGGTCTCGGTCAGACCCCAGCTTGAAGTCATGAGCGGCACCGCCCCCTTGATCTCGGCCGACATCGCCTCGAAACCCTGCCATACTTCCTGCGACAGCGAGGCCCCGGCATAAAATATCAGATCCAGATCCTCGAAGAACCGTCGGCGCAGCGTGGCGTCGCCGCGCAGCGCCCCCAGCAGCATGGAAAAGCCGACCGGAACATTGAAGGCCGCCGTGCCGGTGATCATCGACAGGTTTTCGACCGTGCGCGCAAACAGGCCCTTGGCCGGCTTGCCGTCGTCGGTATAAAGGCTGCCCCCATGCGCAAGCATCATGTTGAAATTGTGCGACCCACCGAAGACGTGATTCCACGGCAACCAGTCGACGATGCGCGGCGGGCGCTGCCGCAGGAAAGGCAGCGCATCGGCGATCTGGGTCTGGTTGACGCACATCATCCGCTGCGTGGTCAGCACGCCCTTGGGCGCCGAGGTGCTGCCCGAGGTCATCAGGATCTTGGCCACCGTGTCGGGGCCGATCCGGGCATGAGCTGTTTCCAAATCCACACTCGCGTCGCCCCCAAGCAGCGTCTCAAGGGGCGTGACCGGCGCGTCGCCCGGATCTGAGGCGACGATTTCCACACCGTTGAGCGCGTCCAGCCTCAGCGCCTCGGCATATTTGCGGGCATCGGCCACATAGGCCATCGCCGGCCGCACCATCTCGATCGCATGTACCAACCGGCCATGCGCACCATGGATCAGCGCGTATTGTTCGGCCACCGGCACTGTGGGCACACCCACATATTGCGCCGCAAGGCTGAGCAGCCCGTGATCCACGCCGTTGCCGGACATGATCAGGATCGGCGTGTCCGCGTTCAAACCTCGGCCCAGCAGCGCGCTGGCGATCGCGCGCACCTTTTGCAGGGTCGCTGCATAGCTTTCCTCGCGCCAGCCGGCGCCGTAACGTTCTGCGATGAACACGCGGTCGGGCGCCGCATCGGCCCAGTGGTTCAGCCACTCGACCGTGGTGTTTGCCACGGGTCCCAGATCATGGCCCGAGCGCAACAGAAGCGTGCCGTCCCGCCGGTCCTCGCGGATCACCTTGTGCGGCAGATAAGGGTCGCGCAGCTGTTTCATTTCTCCTCCTCCCTCGGGCATTCTCATTGTGCACCGTTCGCGGCGCGTTCGATGCCGCGCAAGGCCCCTGCCAGAAGCTGCCGCTCTTCCTCGGACAAGGGTGCGAGAATCCGTGCTTCATGCGCGCGCACGGCCCGGGTCGCCTTGCGACACAACCGGGTGCCCGCCAGTGTGGCCGTAAGGGCATAGGCGCGCCGGTCGTTCGGCATCGGGTTGCGGCCGATCAAGGCGCGCCGCTCAAGGTCGTCGATGACCACCACCAGGTTGGAGCGTTCGATCGCAAGCGCCTCGGCCAGCTGGGTCTGGCGCAGTCCCGGGTTGTCCACGATCAACACCAGCGCCGAATAGGTGATCATGCGCAGATCGAACGGCGCCAGGGTTCGGGCCAGATCGGCCTGAACCGCGGTCGAGGCGCGGCGGATATTATAGCCGGCCAGATCGCGCAGGGTTGCATCTGAAACCGGGGCGTCGGCGGCGTTGACCTGGACGGACCTGGGCATTGCGTCACCTGAACCTTGGTGCGCGCTTTTCGAGAAAGGCGGCAAGCCCTTCCTGCGCGTCGGGGCTGGTCTGGGTCAGCGCGGCGCAAAGGCTTTCGGTGAACAGCCCGTCGGCCTTGGCCATGTCCTGGATCCGGCTGAGCGCCTGGATCATGATATAGTTTGACAGCGGCGCGTTGTCGGCGATCCGGGCAGCCAGATCGCGGGCCCGGGCCAGCGCCTGCCCCTCGTCCACGGTGTAGTGCGCCAGACCCAGTGCGCGGCCCTCTTCAGCGCCGTATTTGCGCCCGGTCAACATCATCTCGATCATCCTGTCGGCCCCCAGTATCCGCCCGATCCGGACGCTGGCGCCGCCGCCAACGAAAATGCCGCGCCGTCCCTCTGGCAGCTGAAAGACGGTCGAAGGCTCGGCGATCCGCACATGGCTGGCCGCCGCCAGTTCCAACCCGCCGCCGATGACCGCGCCGAACATCGCCGACACCACCGGCAACCCGCCATACTGCACCTTGTCCATCACGGCGTGCCACCCACGCGAGTGGCGCATCGTGCCCTCGGCGTCCCGGGTCACATGTTCCGACAGGTCCAGCCCCGAGCAGTAATGCCCCGCGGTTCCGGTCAGGATCGCCACCTTCACCCCCGCCGGCGGCGCCGAGAAAAAACCGTCGATCGCATCCAGCAGCGCGTCGCACATCGCATTGCGCTTGGCCGGGCGGTTCATCGTCAGGGTGGCAACGGGGCCGTCGGTTTCGACCTTGAGGATCGGCTCGTTCATGGTTGTCTCCTTCCGGGGGCACGACCGCGCCCGATGCGTCGCATATCTGATCTGTCCATAATTGTTATGCCTCATAACTAAATACGCAAGTCAATTTCCCGCCCCGCCCCTGCCCATCGGGTCAGCCGGGCAGCAGGAACAGGGTGATCGCCGGGAACATGACCAGGATGGCCACCCGCACGATGTCGGATGCCACGAAGAACATGACGCTCTTGTAGGTCTGGATGATCGGGGTATCACGATCCATCGCGTTGATGATGAACAGGTTCATCCCCACCGGCGGCGTTATCAGCCCGACCTCGACCACGATCAGCACCAGGATGCCGAACCAGATCGCCATGTGTTCCATCGACAGGCCGAAATCCAACACCGAGATCACCGGAAAGAAGATCGGGATCGTCAGCAGGATCATCGACAGCGAATCCATCAGGCAGCCGAAAACAAGATAGAATGCCAGGATCAGCACCAGGATGATCCACGGGTTCAGACCGGATTCGACAACCAGGTTCGACAGCTCTTGCGGAACCTGGCTGAGCGCGAGGAACGAGTTATAGAGTCCGGCCCCCAGGACGATGAAGAAAATCATCGCCGTGCTCATCGCCGTGGCGATGATGGATTCGCGAAAAACCTTCCAGCTCAGGTTGCCGGAAAGCAGCGCCACGATCCCCGTTCCCGCCGCGCCCACCGCCGCGCCTTCGGTCGGGGTGAACCAGCCCAGGTAGATGCCGCCGACCACCAGGCCGAATACCACCAGAACCGGCCAAACGTCGATCAGCGCGCGCAACCGCTGGGCATAGGGCACCTTTTCGCGCGTGCCGGCGGCCTCGGGGTAAAGGCGCACATAGATGGAGATGGTTATCATATAGCCGACTGCGGCCATGACGCCGGGAATGAAGGCGGCCAGAAACAGCTTGGCGATGTTCTGCTCGGTCAGGATCGCATAGATCACCAGGATCACCGAAGGCGGGATCAGGATGCCCAACGTACCGCCCGCCGCCAGCGTCGCCGTCGAGAAACCCCCGGAATAACCATAGCGACGCAGTTCGGGCAGGGCGACCTTGCTCATCGTGGCGGCGGTGGCCAGCGAGCTGCCGCAAATCGCCCCGAAGCCCGCGCATGCGCCGACGGCGGCCATGGCCACGCCGCCGCGCCGGTGGCCCAGCCAGCTTTCGGCCGCCTTGAACAACGCCGACGACATCCCCGACAGCGTGGCGAACTGGCCCATCAGCAGGAACATGGGAATGATCGACAGCGAATAGCTGGAAAAGGTGGTGTAGGTTTCGCTCTTGAGCTTGGCCAGGAACATGCCACTTCCGCCCATCGCGAAATACAGCCCGCCGATCCCGCACAGCATCATCGCCAGGCCGATCGGCGCGCGCAGGAAGATCATCAGCAGCAGGACGGGAAAGGACAGAAAGCCCAGTTCGATCATGCTCAATGGGCTGCTCCTTCGGACTGGGGCAGAAACTCACGCCCCGTCAACAGGTTCAAAACGCGCGCGACGGCGCAATAGATCGCCACGACCGACGCGATCAACGCCGCCACAAGGCTGGCCGCATAGGACCACCAGACCGGAAACTGCAACAGAAAGGTGGTCTCGCCATAGCGCATCTTGTCCATCATTCCGGCAAAGAGCCGCCATGTAATCAGCAGGATGATCGCGCTCAACACCACTTCCCAGAAGGTGCGGATCATCCGGTTCTTCCGCGCGGACAGGAACGAGGTGAAAACATCCACCGTGGCGTGCCCGCCGTAAAGCTGACAGATCGGCAGGAAGGCGAAGATGGCAAAGGCGATGCCGGCCTCGACCAGTTCGAAGTCACCGGTGACCGGGGCCACCCCGCTGGCAATCAGCGCCTTGGCCATTCCCGGCGCCATGCCGGTCAGGATTTCGGAATGCCCCAGCGTGTTCAACCCCCGACCCAACACACTGACGCAAGTCAGGATGACGAGCAAGGTCAGGACGACACCGCCGACAATAGCGGTCGCGCGCGCAATCCTTTCGATGAGCGGCAACATGGCCCCTCTCCCTGTTGTCGATTTCCGGAAAACGGGAAAGCCCCCGGCGCGCCTGGCACCGGGGGTCAGACCGCCCGCTCAGTTCGCGTCGGTATTCTTGGCGATCAGGGCGCGCGCCTGTTTCAGAAGGCCGGTGCCATCCATG
>JADQCD010000019.1 GCA_016278285.1 Actibacterium sp. | reverse complement strand
AATCGCCCTCGCCCGGCGGAAAGATCAGATCCTGCGCCGAGGCGGACCCGGCGACAAGCGCCAACACTGCTGTTCCGGCGAAAAACAGTCTTCTCATTGCGAACCTCCCGAAGCACGCGGCTTGCAGCACGCGCGGTTTTCCAATTCTGCATTCAAGACACAGTTTCCAAAGCGCTTTGTTTTTCCCGACGCTGTCGCATTCGGAAAGTTCTGTCAATAACGCGCTGCCGGATCACAGCCTTTCCAACGATTCTACTGATCTTTACACCCTCCGAGGCCCGACAAACTTCCTTTTGACCGCGCTGCGATCCACGGCTAGGGTCTGTCGAAATTTGAAGCGCTTTGAAACCGGGCCGTGAATGAACCTCAAGCAGCTGTCCGAGACGCTCGGCCTGTCCCAGACAACCGTCAGCCGTGCGCTGAACGGGTATCCCGAGGTGGCCGAGATCACGCGCCAGCGGGTCGAGGCCGCCGCGCAGGTCCATGGCTACAGCCCGAACACCCGGGCCAAGGGTCTGGCGACCGGGCGGGCGATGTCGATCGGGCATGTGATCCCGATCTCGACCAAGCATGAGATGGTGAACCCGGTTTTCGCCGATTTCATCGCCGGCGCGGGCGAACATTACTCGCGCTCGGGTTATGAAATGCACCTGAGCGTCGTGTCCGACGCGGACGAGGCACGCTCCTATCGACAGCTTGCCGCCAAGCGGAACGTCGACGGCGTGATCATCCATTCCCCGCGCATTCACGACCCGCGCCTTTCCCTGCTGCGCGAGATCGGCCTGCCCTTCCTGGTTCACGGTCGCGATTCCGGCGCGACCGCCCCGTATTCCTGGCTGGACGTCAACAACCGCCGCGCCTTCGGCAGGGCAACGGCCTTTCTTCTGGATCTGGGGCACCGGCGGATCGCCCTGATAAACGGGCTCGAATACATGGATTTCGCCGTGCGCCGCCGCGACGGTTACCTGCGCGCCTTGACCGAACGCAATGTCAGGCCCGACCCGGCTCTGATGCAATCCGATGAAATGACCGAGCCCAATGGCCATGACGCGGCGCGCAGAATGCTGGACTCACCGGACCCGCCCACCGCATTCGTGGTGTCGTCGATCATATCGGCAATGGGGGTGCGCCGCGCCATCCAGGAACGCGGCCTGCGCATGGGCGCGGATGTTTCGATCATTGCCCATGATGACGAGCTGGGCTATTTCCGGAATGCGGATGAGGCCGGCATTCCGATCTTCACCGCGACCCGCAGCTCGGTCCGGCAAGCCGGTCGGCAGGCGGCAGAAATGCTGCTTTCGATCATCGAAAGGCCCGACCTGGCGCCGATGAGCCGGCTGTTCGAGGCGGAGTTGACACTCGGCCGGTCGACCGGCCCGCGACGCGAGGGCGGATAGATGCATTTCACACGCGCCGATTTCCCGGACGACTTCCTGTTCGGCGCCGCGACATCGGCCTATCAGATCGAGGGGCACGGTTTCGGCGGCGCCGGTCCCACCCATTGGGACAGTTTCGCCGCCACGCCGGGCAATGTGGTCCGCGCCGAGGACGGCAGGGTGGCTTGCGATCACTATCATCGCTGGCAGGGCGACCTGGACCTGATGGCGGGTGCCAACCTGGACGTTTACCGCTTCTCGACCTCCTGGGCCCGGGTGCTGCCCGAAGGGACCGGCACGCCCAACCCCGAGGGACTGGATTTCTACGACCGGCTGGTGGACGGCCTGCTGGAACGCGGATTGAAACCCGCGGCGACCCTCTATCACTGGGAGCTGCCCGCCCCGCTGGCTGACAAGGGCGGCTGGCGCAACCGAGACATCGCAGGACATTTCGCCGATTTCACCGAGACGATCATGGGCCGGATCGGCGACCGGATCTGGTCGGCCGCCCCGATCAACGAGCCATGGTGCGTTGGCTGGTTGAGCCATTTTCTTGGCCAGCACGCGCCGGGCCTGCGCGACATCCGCGCCACCGCGCGGGCAATGCACCATGTGCTGCTGGCGCATGGCACCGCGACGCAGGCGATGCGCGCGCTGGGGATGACCAACCTGGGCGCGGTGTGCAATTTCGAATACGCAACCCCGGCCGACCAGAGCGCGGGCGCGGCCCGGGCGGCACGGCTTTACGATGCCTATTACAATCGGTTCTTCCTTTCGGGCCTCTTCCTGGGCGAATACCCCGAAGAGGTCATGGAGGGCTTTGCCCCGCACATGCCCCGCGGCTGGCAGGATGATTTCGACGTGATCCGTGCGCCCCTCGATTGGCTGGGGTTGAATTATTACACCCGCAAGCTGATCGCGCCGGACGACTCGGCATGGCCCGGACATCACGAGGTCGAGGGCCCGCTGCCCAGGACCGACATGGGCTGGGAAATCTATCCCGACGGGCTGCTGCATTTCCTGACCCGGGTGGACCGTGACTTTACCAGGGGTCTGCCGCTTTACGTCACCGAGAACGGCATGGCCTCGGCCGACGTGATCCGGGACGGCGTGATCGATGACCAACCGCGCATCGACTATCTGAACGCGCATGTGGCGAAGGTCCGGCAGGCGCTGGACGAGGGCGTGCCGGTCAAGGGCTATTTCACCTGGTCGCTGCTGGACAATTACGAATGGGCGCTTGGCTATGACATGCGGTTCGGCCTGGTGCATGTCGATTTCGACAGCCTGGAGCGTACGCCCAAGGCGTCTTATCACGCGCTTGCACGGGCCCTTGCCCGTTGACCGGGAAACGAGGCACGCCATGACCGAACCCCTGTCCCTCGTGGCCGATATCGGCGGCACCAATACCCGCGTCGCGCTGGCCCGCGGACCAGCGATCGTGACCGACACGGTCCACCGCTTCCGCAATGCCGAATACCCCGACCTGGAAACCGTGCTGCGCCATTACGTGGACGCTGCCGCGCAGGGGCCGCTGGCGGCGGCTTGCGTCGCGGTGGCCGGGCCGGTGCGCAACGAGGTTGGCAAGCTGACCAACCTGGACTGGCAGATCGACACCGGAACCCTGGCCCGCGCCACCGGGGCCGAAAGGGTCGCGATTCTGAACGACCTGCAGGCGCAGGGCCATGCGCTGGAACACCTTGCGCCAGAAACCTTTCATCGGCTTCTGCCGGGCCGCCCTGAAGGGGCCGGCTCGGCCCGGCTTGTGATCGGCGTGGGCACGGGGTTCAACGCCGCGGCGGTTTTTCCCGTGCCGTCGGGCTTTCTTGTCACAGCGGCCGAGGCCGGGCACGCCGCCCTGCCCGTCGAGAACGAGGAGGATCTGGCGCTTGCCCGCTTCGCGCGCGGCGCCGACGATTTCGCCGCGGTCGAGGACGTGCTGTCGGGCCGCGGCCTGGCGCGGCTCCATTCCTGGGTCACCAGAGAGGCCGGAGATCCGCAGCAGGCCACGGGCGCCGAGGTGATGGAAATGCTGGAACGCGGCGATTCGCCCGCGGCCGAGGAAACGGTGCGCCTCTTTTCGCGCCACCTGGGCATCGTCGCGGGCAATCTGGCGCTGACCTTCCTGCCTTTCGGCGGGATCTATTTGTGCGGTGGGGTGGCACGCGCCGTGGCACCGCATCTGAGCCGCATGGGTTTTGACCGCGCGTTCCACGGAAAAGGCCGCTTCAGCGAGATGATGGGGGGTTTCCCGGTCTCCGAGATCGGCGACGATTACGCCGCCCTCACCGGCTGCGCCGCCTTCCTGTCGCGGGCCTGATCCGGGGCGCCGAAACATATTCGAGATCCTTGATATCTGGAACGCTTCGGCTAGGGTGGCGGGAAACGTCAAGGGAGGTTTTCGATGACCCGTTTCAACCCCAACCGCCGCACCCTGCTGAAGGCCGCCGCCGCCGCGCCGGCGCTGGCCCTGCCCGCGCCGCTGCTGGCGCAGGTCTCGGGCCCGGCCGGGCGGTCGAACCCGCCCTATTTCCGTTTCGATGTGGGCGACGCGAAGATCACCGTGGTTTCGGACGGCTATCTCGGGCTGGGGGTGGACGGGCTGGCCACCAATGCCAGCATGGAAGAAATCGTGGCCTTTCTGAAGGCCCACCGCCTGTCGACCGAGCAGAACTATTCCCATACCAACCATGTCGTCATCCAGACCGGCGAAGCGACGGTGCTGGTCGACGTGGGCTCGGGCAACCGGTTCCTGCCCACCGCGGGACGGTTGATGGACAACCTGGGCGCCGCCGGGATCGAGCCTTCCAAGATAACCCATGTGGTCATCACCCATGCGCATCCCGATCACATCTGGGGTGTGCGCGATGGCTTTGACGAGCCGATCCTGCCCGATGCCGAATACATCATCGGCGCGGCCGAACATGACTGGTGGATGCAGGACGGGCTGGTCGACCGGGTGCCCACCGAGATGCAGCAATTCGTGGTCGGCGCGGTCAATTCGCTGACCACGGAGGGGCTGGAATGGACACGGGCCCCCGACGGGAAGGAGGTGGTTCCGGGCGTGCGGCTGATCGCGACCCCGGGGCATACACCCAACCACATGAGCGTGATGGTCGAAAGCGCGGGCAAGCAGTTGCTGGCCCTGGGGGACGCGATGACCCATGCCTATGTCAGCGTGGAACGACCCGACTGGCATGGCGGGTTCGACTATGACGGTCCAACCGCAGTGATGACGCGCAAGCGGCTGCTGGACATGGCGGCGACCGACGCCATACCGGTGCTGGGGTATCACTTCCCGTTTCCCGGCGTGGGCAATATAATGCGCGACGGCGACGGGTATCGCTTCGTCCCGGCGATCTGGAACTGGGGCTGAGGCCGGGAGGCGATTTTTCACGAAAAATCGCGCCTCCAGCGGGAGTATTTGGGGCAAGATGAAGCCAGCGCCCGGCGCGTGTCAGCGCCCCTCGAACCGGGGGGGACGTTTTTCCAGAAAGGCCGTCACGCCCTCGCGAAAGTCGCGGCTGCGCCCACATTCCCCCTGGAGGCGCGCTTCCAGCGCGAGTTGTTCGTGCAGATCGTTGCCGGGGCTCGCGCGCAAGGCCGTCTTCAGCCGGGCATAGGCCGCGGTGGGCCCCGTGGCCAGCTGTGCCGCGCGGGCGCGCCAGTGGCGTTCGAAATCGGCTTCGGGCACCGCTTCCCAGATCATGCCCCAATCTGCCGCCTGCCGCGCACTGACCGGCTCCGCGAAAAGCGCCGCGCCCATTGCCCGGGCGAAGCCGACCTGGCGGGGCAGCCAGTATGTTCCGCCGGCATCCGGGATCAGTCCGATACGGGTGAAGGCCTGGACGAAACTGGCCGCCTCGGAAGCGATCACCACGTCGGCGGCCAGCGCGAGGTTCGCGCCAGCCCCGGCTGCGACGCCGTTAACCGCGGCGATGGTGGGAATCGGACATTCGACGATGGAGTGCAGCATCGGCTCGTATTCGTCGCGCAGGGTGCGTTCCAGATCCAGGGTCGCGGCATTGCCGCCATCGGCCAGATCCTGCCCCGAACAGAAGGCGCGGCCGGCGCCCGTCAGCACCAGCACCCGGGCCTTTTCGCCGGTGCGGGCCAGGGCATCGAGGATCTCGGCGCGCATCCGGGCATTGAGTGCGTTCATCACCTCGGGACGGTTCAAGGTCAGAACCGCGATCCCCCCGGAAATGTCGAAGCGGATCTGTGTGTAATCCATCGCCCCCCCTTGGGTTGCCAACATTTCCAGGAAAGCATAGCCGGAGGCGGCGCAGCCGGGCCACCGGAACGCCGGGTCACTGGCGCAGAATTTCCTTTAGGCGTGTTTCCTCATCAGCGCTGAGCGGCCGCTCGGGGGGCTCGTTGCTGCGACGCCGGCTGCGGATATAGAAGCCGCCAATCGCCAGCGCCAGCAACAGCATGGCGGGCCCGGCCACCCACAGGATCAGGTTCGCCCCGCGTGTCGTCGGTTTCAGCAGGACATATTCGCCGTAGCGGTCGACGATGAAATCGACCACCTGCTGGTTGCTGTCACCGGCCACCAGGCGCTCACGCACCAGGAGCCGCAGGTCGCGGGCGAGCTGTGCGTTGGAATCGTCGATATTTTCATTGCGGCAGACCAGACAGCGCAGCCCCTGGGAAATTTCGCGCGCCCGCGCCTCGAGCGCCGGGTCGTCCAGAACCTCATCGGGCTGCACCGCGAAGGACGGCAGCGCCAGGAGCAGGCCGAGGGCAAGGACAAGGTATTTCATGCCAGTCATTCCGCCGGAACGGCACCGGCCCCGCCCCGGCGCGCCTTGGTCGCGCCCGCCGCGACGCGATAGCGCCGGTCAGACAGGCTGAGCAACCCGCCGAGGGCCATGATGATCGCCCCGGCCCATATCCAGTTGGCCATCGGCTTGACATAGGTGCGCACCGCCCAGCCGCCGCCATCTTGCCGGTCGCCGATCACGACATAGATGTCGCGCAGGAAGCCACTGTGAATCCCGGCCTCGGTGGTGGGCATTCCGGCCACCGGATAGATCCGCTTTTCGGGGTTGAGCGTGTAAAGCCGCCGGTTGCCTTCCCAGATACTCATCCAGCCCATGGTGGAACGATAGTTCGGCCCCTGGACCTGTTCGACCTTGTCCAGCCGAACGCCGAATTCCGCCACCTCGAACCGCTCGCCCGCCTGGGCCACGCGGATATCCTCGACAGTCCAGGCGGTCATGGCGGCGATGCCGATGAAGGTGATGCCCAGACCGGCATGGGCCACGGATTTGCCCCAGTCGGCGCGCGGCAGCCGGGTGATGCGGCGAAGCCTTTCGGCCACGCCACCGCGCCCCGCCCGGCCCAGCAGATCGGTCGCCGAGCCGGCGATCAGCCAGACGCCAAGGGCCAGGCCGATCGGCCCCAGCGCCGAGCGACCGGTATTCATCGCCCAGGCCAGCGCCCCCACCGCAACCGCCAGCCCGAAGGCCGCGCGCAGTTGCCACAGGACACGGCCCAGACGTGCGCGCTTCCAGGGCAGCATCGCTCCGATGGGCAGGATCAATGCCAGCACGACCATGAACGGCGTGAAGGCCATGTTGAAGAAGGGCGCGCCGACCGACAACTTCCGGGCGAAAGCCATCTCGGCCACCAGCGGCCAGATCGTGCCGGTGAATACCACCAGCGCCGAGACCGCCAGCAGGATGTTGTTGGTCACCAGTGCCGTTTCGCGGCTCAACAGCCCGAACACGCCCTTGGCCTGCATCGCGCCGGCCCGGGCGGCGAACAGCGTCAGCGCCCCGCCCATGAAAACGGCCAGGATCATCAGGATGAACACGCCCCTCTCGGGGTCGTTGGCGAAGGCATGCACGCTGGTGATGACGCCCGAGCGCACGATGAAGGTGCCGATCAGCGAAAAGCCGAAGGCCATGATCGCCAGCAGGATCGTCCAGGCCTTAAGCGCCTCGCGCTTTTCAACCACGATTGCCGAATGCAGCAATGCCGCGCCGATAAGCCACGGCATGAACGAGGCATTCTCGACCGGATCCCAGAACCAGAACCCGCCCCAGCCCAGCTCGTAATAGGCCCACCACGACCCCAGAGCGATGCCGATGGTCAGGAACAGCCATGAAAGAAGTGTCCAGGGGCGCACCCAGCGCGCCCAGGCGGCGTCCACCCGACCTTCGATCAGGGCGGCCACGGCGAAGGAAAAGCAGATCGAAAGCCCGACATAGCCGAGATAGAGGAACGGCGGGTGGAAGGCCAGGCCCGGATCCTGCAAAAGCGGGTTCAGATCCTGCCCGTCGAAGGGCGGCGTGGCCAGCCGTGTGAACGGGTTCGAGGTGAAGATGATAAACGCGTAGAATGCCACGCCGATCGACGCCTGAACGGCCAGCACCCGCGCGCGAAGCGTCGGAGGGAGGTTGCCGCCGAACCAGGCCGCCATGCCTCCGAACAGCGTCAGGATCAACACCCAGAGCAGCATCGAGCCTTCGTGGTTTCCCCACACGCCCGATATCTTGTAAAGCATCGGCTTGAGCGTGTGAGAGTTCTGCACCACCAGTTGCAGCGAGAAATCCGACGTGACGAAAGCATAGGTCAGCGCGCCGAAACTGGCGGCGACCAGCAGGAACTGCGCCGTCGCGGCGGGTTCGGCCACGGCCATCCAGCCATCCCAGCCCTTGTGCGCGCCGATGAGGGGAATCACCGTCTGCACCATGGCGACGGCGAAGGCGAGGATAAGGGCGAAGTGGCCAAGCTCTACAATCATGCGCGGGATACTAGGCGCTCACGCGCGCGAGGCCAACGCCCAATCGCTGCATTACCGCGCGAAAGGGCGCTGACAAGACCGTGATCGGATCAGCCGGTCAGAAGCGTCAGCATCGCACCCGCCGCCAGAACCGCCAGCGACATGGGATCGGCCCGGCCGGTGCGCAGCCCTTCACGCATGAACGTCACCGCCGATAGACCCGCCATCAACGCCGCGGCCAGCGGACCGGCCCCGCTCATTCGCCGGTCCGCCAGTCGGCGAGCGCCGCATTCGGGGCGGCGGCCGCATCGAACGCGTCCAACGGCTGTGCGGGATCGGGCCGTAGCGTTTCGAGCGCGCGAAGATTGCCGGCCACGGCCGGCGCGCGGGCCAGGGTCTGTGCGATCGAGCGTTGAAAATCCTGGCCCTTGGTCTGGTGACGCGCGCCGAAATAGAAGCTGATGATCGCGCCCAGCAGCCACCACAGCGGCTCTGGCACCAGGGCGATGCCTTGCATCCGTTCGGCGAACCAGATCGGGGCGACCATCGCCGAGACGAACAGACCCAGCGTGCCCATCGCCAGCGCCGGGCGTGGCAGGCGGTTGATGCCGTCGATGGCACGATCGAACAGCCCCTTGCGCGGCCTGTCGAACTCGGCCGCGAATTGCGCCAGAACCGCCGCACGCAGGGCCTGTTCACGGGTGGCGGCGGCCTCGGCATTCTCGACGAAGACCTCGGCGGTCTCCTTGATCGCGTTGCGCCCACCGCCGAACAGCCAGGAGAATACGGTCGCGATCAGCCCCATGCCGCCACCCGCGCCGCGTGTTCGGCCTCCGTCAGGTGATAGCGCGGCGCGATGAATTCCTCGGCGCGCCTGATCCAGCCGCCCTTGCCGCCGTCGCGGCGCGTCGCGTATTTGCGGCTGGCCGGGCGCCGGTCGGCAAGCGCGTAATAATAGTTGCGCCTGGCGATGCCGTAGGCATCCGCGATATGGTCCGGCGCGGCGGCGGCGGCGGCACGGGCGGCGGCGATGGTCTGCGGGCCGATCACCCCGTCAACCTCGACCGCCTGCCCCATGTCATTGAGCAGACGCTGCAGGATACGCACCGCGTTGGCGCCGGAATTCACATACATGTCGAAAACCGAGGCCCGCAACGCGGCGGGCAGCGCGTCGATGCCCGGCGCGCGATAGTAATGCGCGACGAAGATCGCCTCGGCCTGTTCACGGCTCAGCCGGCGCACATCGTCTGCATCAACGCGGCTGTCGCCGGTCAGGTCCAGCCCCAGCCGGCGCAGCGTGCCGACGGTCACACCGTGTTTGGTGGCGCCGCCCGGATCGTCCGGGTCGTTCACGAAGCCGCCCTCGCGGGCGACGATTTCCCTGGCGATGTCTTCGACCGACTGCATGAAAACCCTCGAGCCTTGCGGAACCAGGGGTCATGGTCGCGTCGGAATGCTTAAGATACGGCTCAGCTACCGTTCGGTGCCTCGTAGACGCCCTGCGCCTTCAGCGCATCGACGACCTCTTTCGGCATGTAATCCTCGTCGTGTTTGGCAAGGATTTCCGAGGCTTCGAAGGTTCCGTTCACCAGCCGTCCGGTGCCGATCATTCCCTGCTTCTCGCCGAACAGGTCGGGCAGGACGCCGGTGAAGGTGACCGGAACCGAGGCCGCACCATCGGTCACCGAAAAGCGGATCGTCTTGCCCTGGCCGCGCACCAGGCTGCCCTCTTCGACCAGCCCGCCGATGCGGAACACCTCGGATTCGGGGGGGGGGGATTCGACCACCTGGCTGGGCGAGCGGAAGAAGTTGATCCCGTCGCGCATGGCATAACCGATCAGCGCGGTCGAGATCGCCAGCGCGACGAAGGCCAGGCCGATGATCTGGATTCGCCGTTTCTTTTTCAGTCCGCGCATCTCACCCCCTCCTCAAGGGAATACCGGCGCCAGCATCAGGCCGGCCGTTTCGTCCTCGCCCAGCATGAGGTTGGCGTTCTGAACCGCCTGACCAGACGATCCCTTGGTCAGGTTGTCCAGCGCTGCGATCACCATCACCCGCCCCGGCAACCGGTCGGCCACCACGCCCAGATGCACGAAGTTCGACCCGCGCACATGCTTGGTGGACGGGTGCGCGCCCATCGGCAGAACATGCAGGAAAATCTCACTTCCATAGCGGTTTGCCAAGGCGTCATGCACCGCTGCGGCATCACCGCGCACATAGACGGTGGCCAGGATTCCCCGGTTGGCCGGGATCAGATGCGGTGTGAACTGCACATGCACCGGCCGCCCGGCGGCCTTGCTGAACTCCTGGTCGAACTCTCCCAGATGTCTGTGCATACCCCCCGCGGCATAGGCATGATACCCTTCGGACAATTCGGCGTGCAGCAGGTTTTCCTTCAGCGACCGGCCCGCGCCGGACACCGCGGCCTTCAGGTCGATCACGATCTCGTCCAGGTCGATCACGCCCGCCTCGATCAGCGGGCGGATCGCGTATTGGCCGGTGGCCGCGTTACAGCCGGTGCCCGCCACCAGCCGCGCGCCGGCAATCTCGTCGCGGTAGAATTCGGTCAGGCCATAGACCGCCTCTTGCTGCAACTCGGGCGCGTCATGCGGCTTGCCATACCATTTTTCGTATTCCGCCGGGTCGCGCAGACGGAAATCGGCGGACAGGTCCACCACCTTCAGATTGCGCGGCAGGGTCTTGATGACCGCCTGCGACGTGGCGTGCGGAAGCGCACAGAACACCAGGTCCACCCCGCCGAAATCGATCTCGTCGATCTTCGTCAGGGGCGGCAGATCGAGATGGCGCAGATGCGGAAAAACCTCGGCCATGGTCATCCCGGCCTTGCGGTCGGCCGACAGCCCCACGATCCGCATCGCGGGATGGGTGGCGATCAGCCGGACAAGCTCTGCTCCGGTATAGCCCGAGGCGCCGAGGATGGCGATGTTGTGGGTCATCTTGAGACCTTTCATGAAACGTCGATCAGATAAGGGCACGGCGCGCGGCGCGCAAGCGATCAGGCGGATTGAAACGCAATGCGTCGTCGCAGAAATTGCGTGGCCTTGTCCGAGACGCGTTGCGCATCGCCCGTGGTCAGGAAACCCGGTGCGGTTCCGCCGCCCAGCATGTCGGGGTGCCGGTCAAGATAATGGGCCAGGCTTTCGGCCACCAGTTCGGCCTGCGAATAGACCGTCACCCCGGGGCCCAGCGACTGCTGGAACGTGCTTTCCATCAGGGGATAGTGGGTGCAGCCAAGAATCGCGGCCTCGGGATGCGGCATGCGCCGCAGCAACGCCTCGACATGGCTGCGCACCAGGGCCTCGGCCAGGATCTCGTCGCCCGCCTCGATCGCGTCGACCAGCCCGCCGCAGGGCTGCGCCTCGACATCGACGCCGACGGCGCGGAAGGCCAGCTCGCGCTGAAACGCGCGCGACGCAACCGTCGCCGGCGTGGCGAAAAGCGCCACATGCTTGACCGCCACTTCGCGCGGGGGGGAATTGTCGCCCCACTGCCGTTCGGTCAGCGCCTCGATCAGCGGCACGAAGACCCCCAGAACGCGTTTCTCCTTCGGCACCCAGGTTTCCTGCATCCGGCGCAGCGCGGCGGCCGAGGCGGTGTTGCACGCCAGGATCACCAGATCGCAGCCCGCGGACCACAATCGCTCGACCCCCTGGATCGTCAGCGCAAAGATGTCCTCGGCATCGCGCACCCCGTAAGGCGCATTTGCGTTATCGCCGAAATAGACGAAGGGAACATCCGGCAAACGCCGGCTGACCGCATCGAGGACGGTCAGGCCGCCCAACCCGGAATCGAATATGCCGACAGCCATCAGACCTTGTGCTTCCCATCGAAATCAAAGCCGTAATCATACGACTCCAAGGATGTCGGGGATAGCTCATAAGTGGCTTTGCGCAGGAAATCCATCATCGCCTTGGGCTCGCCCGCCAGCGCCTGCACCTGGGCCTGCGGGACCGGCCTGCCGATGACGATGCGCACCGGCGCATCCACGCGGGTGCCAAATTCGCGGATCAACAGCCCCAGCCGCAATGTGGCATGCAGGTGGCTGGCCAACTGGAACAGGCGCGAATTTTGCCCGTCGAAATAGATCGGCACCACGGTCGCGCCGGACTTGGCGATCATCCGCGCGGTAAATCCGCGCCAGCGCGGGTCCATCGCGGGCGAGAAAGGCCGGGCCGAGGTCGAGACCGTGCCGCCGGGAAATATACCCACGGCGCCGCCCTGCCCCAGATAGTCCAGCGCTGCGCGGCGGGTTTCGATATTCACCCGCTGCGCCTCTTTCGTGCCGTCGAAATCTATCGGCAGGATGATCCGGTCAAGTTCCTGCGCCTTGCGAAAGACCTGATGCGCCATGATTCGGAAATCGCCCCGGACGCGCGACAGGACATGCCCCATCATCAGCCCGTCGAGGATGCCGTAAGGATGGTTGGCGACCAGAATCAGCGGTCCCCGGGCTGGAATGGCCGTCAGGTCACCACCGGCGATATCCAGACTCAGCCCGTATCTTTCGGCCATCACCCCCCAGAAATCGGCACCCCCGGCGACCTCGCGTTCATATCCGGCGGCCCTTCTGATCAGGCGCAGACGCCCGGTCAGATTTTCCATCGTCCGGATCAGCCCGCGCCCCGCGCGGGTCCGCGCCGAATGGGCATAGCTGATCTCGTGAGTCGCTTGTCGTGCCACGGCATTCTTTCCCGGCCTTTGCCCCGGCGGAGCCTCTTGGCGCGCCTTAACCGACCCCTCGCGCCGGGGAAAGAGCGTATGACCTTTCCGTAAAACCCGGATGACAGATCACTCCGCCGCCTGGCCCATCGCAGCGCCGGTCCCGGACAGGGCCGTGAGCAGTTCCTCGCGTCGCTTGGCGGCCTTACGCTGGTTTGCCTCCTTGACCGGGCCGAAACCGCGAATTTGCAACGGCAGCTCGGCCAGGGCAATAGCGGCCTCGGGCATGTCCCTGGCGGCGGACAGCACGGTTTCCATGTCGGCCTCGTATTGCGCGATCAGCGCCCGCTCCATCTTGCGCTCCGCAGACCGGCCGAACGGATCCAGCGGCGTGCCGCGCAGCCCTTTGAACCGGGCAAGAACCGCGAAGACCCGCAGCATCCATGGGCCGAATTCGCGCTTCGTCGGGCGCCCGTCATGATCCTTTTTCGCCAGGATCGGGGGGGCAAGGTGAAAGGTCATCCGCAAATTGCCATCGAACTGTTCGCGCGCCTTGGCCTGCGTTTCCAGGTGCAGACGCGCGACCTCGTATTCGTCCTTGTAGGTCAGCAACTTGTGATAGCCCTTGGCAAGCGCCTCTTTCAGCTTCGGATCACCGGCGCGTTCGACCAGCTTGCGATAGCGTTTCGCCAGCCGCTTGCCCTGGTATTTCACGAGGTGATTGGCGCGATAATCGATCTTCTGGTCCAGCGAAAGCGGCTTTGCCACCACGTCGTGACGGGCCGTGTTCGCCGCGGTCTCGGGGTTCAGCGCCGCCCAACGGCCGATCTCGAAGGCGCGCTTGTTTCCCTCGACCGCCGCGCCGTTCAACTCGATCGCCCGCAGGATCGCCTCTTGCGACAGCGGGATCAGCCCGCGCTGCCAGGCCGCCCCGAAGATCATCATGTTGGAAAAGATCGTGTCGCCCATCAGCGCCTTGGCCAGGTCCGAGGCATCGAACATCTGAAGCCGATCGCGCAGCCGCGCCTGAAGTGCCATTTCCAGCCGGTCAGAGGGCAGGCGGAACTCGGTATCGCGGGTGAAGTCGCCGGTGATGATCTCGTGGTTGTTGACCACGGCGCCGGTTCGGCCGGTCTTCATCAGCCCCAGCGTCTTGGCCCCCGCCGTCGTCACCAGGTCGCCCCCGATCACGGCATCGGCCTCGCCGGTGGCGACGCGGATCGCGCTGATATCCTCGGGGTGCTCGGCCAGGCGGCAATGGATGTGCACCGCCCCCCCCTTCTGGGCCAGCCCGGCCATCTCGATCATGCCCGCGCCCTTGTCGTCCAGATGCGCGGCCATCGCCATGATCGCGCCCACCGTCACCACGCCGGTGCCGCCGACGCCGGTAATAACCACGTTATGCGTGCCGTCGATCGCCGGAAGATCGGGCGGCGGCAGGTGGCCGATGTCGATCTCGGTCGTCGCCTCCTTGCGGATCGTCGCGCCCTGAAGCGTCACGAAAGAGGGGCAGAACCCCTTGAGGCAGGAAAAATCCTTGTTGCAGGATGACTGGTCGATGGCCCGCTTGCGGCCCAGCTCGGTCTCTTCGGGGACGATCGCGACGCAGTTTGACTGCACCCCGCAATCGCCGCAGCCTTCGCAGATATCGGTGTTGATGAACACGCGCTTGTCGGGGTCGGGAAAGGTGCCGCGCTTGCGGCGGCGGCGTTTTTCCGCGGCGCAGGTCTGAACATAAACTATGACGGATACGCCTTTGATCTTGGAAAATTTTTCCTGAACCTCGTCCAGTTCGTCCCTTGTGTGGATGCCGATGCCTGCCGGCATCGCATCAAGATCCACCTCTTCCTTCGGATCATGGACCAGCGCCACATGGCGCGCACCCATCGCCTGGACCTCGCGCACGATCCGCTGCGGCGACAGCCCGCCCTCGTTCGGCTGGCCGCCGGTCATCGCCACGGCGTCGTTGTAAAGGATCTTGTAGGTGATGTTGGTGCCGGCCGCCAAGGCCGCGCGGATCGCCTGAACGCCCGAGTGGTTGTAGGTGCCGTCGCCGATGTTCTGGAAAACGTGGTCCCGGGTCGAGAACGGTGCCTCGCCGATCCAGTTGGCACCTTCGCCGCCCATCTGCGTGAAACCCACGGTCTCGCGGTCCATCCACTGCACCATGTAATGGCAGCCGATCCCGGCATAAGCGCGCTCACCCTCGGGCAGCTTGGTCGAGGTGTTGTGCGGACAGCCCGAGCAGAAATAGGGAAGCCGCGCCGCAATGTCCTCGGCGTTGTCGGCTTTCTTCGCTTCGTCAAGTACTTGCAGACCGGCCTTGACGCTGTCGGTGCCGCACCCCTCTTCGATCAGGATCGCGCCCAGCTTCTGCGCGATCATGATCGGGTCCAGCGCATAGCGAGTCGGGAACAGCTCCAGCCTGCGGCCGTTTTCCCAGGAGTCGCCCTTGTGCCAGCCATAGACGCGCCGGCCGTGCCGGTCGTCGAAGATCGCCTCCTTGACCTGCACCTCGATCAGCTTGCGCTTCTCCTCGACCACGACGACCAGTTCCAGCCCCTCGGCCCATTCGTGGAAGCTCTCCATGTCCAGCGGCCAGGTCTGGCCCACCTTGTAGGTGGTGATGCCAAGCCGTTCGGCCTCGGCCGCGCCGATCCCGAGCAACTGCAAGGCGTGGGTCAGGTCCAGCCAGTTCTTGCCGGCCGCGACGAACCCTATCTTGGCCCCCGGCTTGCCCCAGACACGCCGGTCGATCCTGTTGGCGCGGGCAAAGGCCTCGGCGGCGAACCTCTTGTGATCGATCATCCGCGTTTCCTGCGCCAGCGGGGTGTCGATCAGACGGATGTTCAACCCGCCGTCGGGCATCGGGAAATCGGCGGGAGTGACGAATTGCATCCGGTCGGGACGACCATCGACCACGGCCGTCGCCTCGACCGTGTCCTTCATGGTCTTCAGCCCGACCCAGACGCCGGCAAAGCGCGACAGGGCCCAGCCATACAGGCCATAATCCAGAATCTCCTGCACCCCCGCGGGCGAGACGACGGGCATATAGGCATCGACCATCGCCCAGTCGGACTGGTGCAACGTGGTCGAGGATTCGCCGGTGTGGTCGTCGCCCATCGCCATCAGCACCCCGCCATTGGGCGAAGAGCCCGCCATGTTGGCGTGCCGCATCACGTCGCCCGAGCGATCCACGCCCGGCCCCTTGCCATACCAGAGCGCAAAGACGCCGTCATATCTGCCCTCGCCGCGCAGTTCGGCCTGCTGGCTGCCCCAGATCGCCGTAGCGGCAAGATCCTCGTTCAGGCCCGGCTGGAACTGCACCTCGGCGGCGTCCAGATCCTTTTTCGCGCGTGTCATCTGCATGTCCACCGCACCCAGCGGCGAGCCACGGTATCCCGTCACATATCCCGCCGTGTGCAGCCCGGCCGCCCGATCCCGCGCCGACTGCATCAGCATCAGCCGGACCAGCGCCTGTGTGCCGTTCAACAGGACCGGCGACTTTTCAAGGTCGAACCGGTCGTGAAGGGTGATATCCTGCCTGCTCATCGCGCATCTCCGTCAAGAAAGAAGCATGGCACCATGATAGGTCAAAATTTATGACCTACAAAATCAATTCTCGCCAAGTCTTCGTTTGCATATTCCCGACCCGCAAGGGTAGGTAACTGTCGCCAGACGCATGGCAGCCATAAGAGAATTGCATAATGGACTGGGACAAGCTCCGAATCTTCCACGCCGTCGCCGATGCCGGCAGCCTGACCCATGCGGGGGATATACTGCATCTGTCGCAATCCGCCGTATCACGACAGATTCGCGCCCTGGAAGAAAGCCTGAACACCAATCTTTTCCACCGCCATGCGCGGGGGTTGATTCTGACCGAACAGGGCGAATTGCTGTTCGATGCAACTTCGGCCATGGTCAAGCGCCTGGACACCGCCGCCGCACGCATCCGCGACAGCGAGGAAGAGGTCTTCGGCGAATTGCGGGTGACCACGACCACCGGGTTCGGCACGCTGTGGCTGGCACCACGTCTGCCAAAGCTCTATGAGCAATATCCGGAGTTGAACATCGACCTGATGCTTGAGGAACGCGTTCTGGATCTGCCCATGCGCGAGGCGGACGTGGCGATCCGCATGAAGGAGCCCAGCCAGGCCGACCTGATCCGCAAGCGCCTGATGACGGTGCGAATGCGCCTCTATGCCTCCGAGGAATACCTGAACGGCCGCGGCATCCCGCAAACGCCCGCCGATCTGAGCGGCCACCGCCTGGTGTGCCAGGGCACCGACTCGGCGCAGGTTGCCGCGGGCGCAGCGTTGGTGCAGCAACTGCTGATGAACGACATCCCGTCCCGGTTGACCGTCAACAACTATTTCGGCGTGTTGCAGGCGGTTCTGAACAATCTCGGCATCGGCGTGCTGCCCGATTACCTGACCGAGGATTTCCCGCACCTGGTCCGCGTGCTGCCCGACCTGGAAAGCACCGAGGTGCCTGCCTTTCTTGCCTACCCCGAGGAACTGCGCCACTCCAAGAGGATTGCCGCGTTTCGCGATTTCGTCACCGAAGAAATCATCGAGCACCGAAAGAGGATCAAGGAACTCAACGCAGAGGCGAACTGAGCCATTCCGGCAACGCATAGCGGCCATGTTGCGAATGCAGCATTTTTTTCTTGAAACGTTCGCAACCTGCCCATAATTCGTGCAGTGAAGACAGCAGCGATGCTGCTGCTCTTTACCTCCCTGTTGGACTAAGGCCGAGCTTCGTCTCGGCCTTTTTTTTGTCGCGGCGATGTGCAACGCGGCGCGCGGATTCGCCCGCTCCCCCTTCCCCCGCGTCGCGCCATGCAATAAGACCGGTTCCAACCGCGCCAAGGGGGTGACCACCAAGATGCAAGAGCCGCAGATCACCGAAGACCTGATCGCCGCGCACGGCCTTAAGCCGGATGAATACGCCGAAATCATTCGACTGCTGAACCGTGCGCCGAGCTTCACCGAACTGGGCATATTCTCGGCGATGTGGAACGAGCATTGTTCCTACAAATCCTCCAGGAAATGGCTGCGCACCCTTCCCACGAACGGCCCCCAGGTGATCTGCGGCCCCGGCGAGAACGCGGGGGTCGTCGATATCGGCGACGGCCAGGCAGTGGTCTTCAAGATGGAGAGCCACAACCACCCCTCTTACATCGAGCCCTACCAGGGCGCGGCCACGGGCGTCGGTGGCATCCTGCGCGACGTGTTCACCATGGGCGCGCGCCCCATCGCCGCGATGAATTCGCTGTCCTTCGGGTCGGTCGATCACCCGAAGACACGGCAACTGGTGCATGGTGTGGTCGAAGGAATCGGCGGCTATGGCAACTGCTTCGGCGTGCCGACCGTGGGCGGCGAGGTGCGCTTTCACCCCGCCTATGACGGCAACTGCCTGGTCAACGCCTTCGCCGCAGGCCTGGCCGACGCCGACAATATCTTCTATTCGGCCGCCTCGGGCGTCGGCATGCCGGTCGTCTATCTCGGCGCGAAAACGGGGCGCGACGGCGTCGGTGGCGCCACCATGGCCAGCGCCGAGTTCGACGACACGATCGAGGAAAAGCGCCCCACCGTCCAGGTGGGCGACCCTTTCACCGAAAAGCGGCTGATGGAGGCCACGCTGGAGCTGATGGCCACCGGCGCGGTGATCTCGATCCAGGACATGGGGGCGGCCGGGCTGACCTGCTCGGCGGTCGAGATGGGCGACAAGGGCGGCCTTGGCGTCGAGCTGGACCTAGACCGCGTGCCCTGCCGCGAAGAGAACATGACCGCCTACGAGATGATGCTGTCGGAAAGCCAGGAACGGATGCTGATGGTCCTGCGCCCCGAGAAGGAGGACGCGGCCAAGGCGGTGTTCAAAAAATGGGATCTGGATTTCGCCATCGTCGGCCACACGATCGACGAGGACCGCTTCCTTGTGAAGCATTGCGGCGAAGTGAAGGCCGACCTGCCGCTGAAGGCGCTGTCGGGCACCGCGCCGGAATACGACCGCCCATGGCAGGAAACGCCCGCCGCCGATCAGATGGACGAGGTTCCGGGGATCGACGCGATCGACGGGCTGAAGGCGCTGATCGCCTCGCCCAACTACGCCGCGAAAACCTGGGTTTACGAACAATATGACAGCCAGGTGATGGCCGACACGGTGCGCGTGCCGGGCCTGGGCGCGGGGATCGTGCGGGTGCATGGCACCGACAAGGCGCTGGCCTTCACCTCGGACGTGACACCGCGCTATGTGCGCGCCAACCCCGTCGAGGGCGGCAAACAGGCCGTCGCCGAGGCATTCCGCAACCTCTGCGCCGTGGGGGCCAGGCCGCTGGCCACCACCGACAATCTGAATTTCGGCAACCCCGAAAAGCCCGAGATCATGGGCCAGCTTGTCGGCGCCATCAAGGGGATCGGCGCGGCCTGCACCGCGCTGGACATGCCGATCGTGTCGGGCAACGTCTCGCTCTACAATGAAACCGACGGGCGGGCGATCCTGCCCACGCCCACGATCGGGGCGGTCGGCCTGTTGGCGCATCTGGAAGGGATCATCCCGGCTGCGCCCGAGGACGGTCAGCTTGCCCTGCTGATCGGCGAAAGCCACGGCCATCTCGGCCAGTCCGCCCTGCTCTGCGAGGTATTCAACCGCGAGGATGGCGATGCCCCGCATGTGGATCTGGAGGCCGAACGCCGTAACGGCGACTTCATCCGCGACAACCGCGACAACATCGCCGCCTGCACCGACCTCAGCGACGGCGGGCTGGCGCTGGCCGCCTTCGAAATGGCCGCGACCGCTGGCGTCGGCGTACAACTGGACGCCAGCGACACCCCGACACTATTCGGCGAAGATCAGGCCCGCTACCTGATCGCGTGCAGCTTCGACCAGGCCGAGGCGCTGATGGTCGCGGCGGGCAAGATCGGCGTGCCGATCGCTGCAGTGGGCCGGTTCGGCGGCGACACGGTGCAGTTCGGCGCGTCCCAGGCCCCGCTGGCCGAACTCTCCACGCTCTTCCAAACCGCATTTGCAACCGCGCTTGCCTGAACCCCGGCGGGCCTTGCAGGGGGCGGGGGACCGCTCTATCTGTCGGGGCAGGCAACAAGGAGACGCCGATGGCCATAGAAGCGCAGGAAATCGAAGACCTGATCCGCGATGCCTTCCCGCAGGCGAAGATCACGATTACCGACCTGGCCGGCGACGGAAACCACTGGGCCGCCGAGGTGATCGACGAATCCTTCCGTGGCAAGAACCGGGTGCAGCAACAGCGGGCCGTCTATGCCGCTCTGAAGGACAAGATGGCGGGCAGCAACGGCGCGCTTCACGCTCTGGCACTTACGACAAAGGCGCCCGAGTGATGTATGGAAACGACGCAGGATCTGGACCAGATCATCACGCGCCACCCCGAGGCGCTGCTGCTTCTGCTGCCCTTCATCGTGATTTTTCTGTGGGCGGCGCGGAAGGAATTTCTGCGCTGGTGGCGCCACGGAGCTTCGCAGAATCAGCGCGCCCGATTTCCGATCGACGAGGATGCACCGAGTTACGAACCACCGCCGCCCGAACCGCCGAAATTGACCACACCCGTCGACACGGCCTTTTGGCCGGCCGATGACTCCAGAACGTCTAACAGAAAAGGTCCCGACATGACCGACGCGAAGACCCAGATCGAGGAAACCATCAACGCCAATGACGTGGTGCTCTACATGAAGGGCACCAAGGAAATGCCGCAATGCGGTTTCTCAAGCCGCGTGGCCGGCGTGCTGAATTTCATGGGCGTCGAGTATTCCGACGTGAACGTGCTTGCCGATGACGCGATCCGCCAGGGCATCAAGGATTTCTCGGACTGGCCGACCATCCCGCAGCTCTATGTGAAGGGAGAGTTCGTCGGCGGCTGCGACATCATTACCGAGATGACACTGTCGGGCGAGCTGGATCAGCTTTTCGAAAAGCAGGGCGTGGCCTATGACAAGGCCGCCGCCGAAAAGATCCGCGAAGCCAACGCCTGATCCGGGCCGGCACGGCCGCATCGCTGAAACATGCCGCGCGGCAGGTGCGCCGCGCGGGGCGGTGATTTCCGATGCCGCTCAGCCGCCCGATTTTTCCTCGACAGCATCGGCCAGCGCCTCGGCCCGGGCGGCGATCTCGGCCATGCTGTCGGTCACTTCGGCGGGAATCACCGGCACCTCGACCCGTTCCGGGGCGGGGCGTGGCTGGCTCTTCAGTGTTTCCAGCTCATTTTCCTTCTGGCCGAGCGCCTCTTCCGCGTCGCGCAGCTTTTCCTCCAGCCCGGCGGTCTTGTCCGCCAGCATCAGCCCCGCCATCAGCAGCATCCGTGCCTCGGGCAGGCGTCCGATCTGGCTGACCAGGGCCGAGGCCTCGTTATCCAGCAGCCGGGCGGCGGTCTTCAGATAGGTTTCCTCGCCGTCCTGACAGGCCACCTCGAAGTTGCGGCCGCCAATGGTGATCTGCACTTCAGGCATTGCTGCTCTCCCCTGCCAGCGGTGCCAGTTCACCGATCAGCGCATCCAGTTCGCTTCGGTCACTGTCGCGCAGGGCGCGCAGCGTCTCCAACTCGGCCTGCATCGACTTGTTGATCAGATGGGCGTCGCCCAGCCCCTTGGCATTGGCAGCACGCAGGGCGCCGTTATTTTCGCGCAACTCCGCATTGACGCGGCGCAGGCGTGCAATCCGGTCCTCGGCCTCTTCGGCGCGGGCAGTCAGGCTTTCCACCCGCGATTCCAGCTTCCTGATATGGCCTTCCTGCTTTTCGCGGATCGCCCGGACCCGCTCTTCCAGTTGGGCATTCGCGGTCTTCTCGGCCTCCAGCGCCTCTTTCATCCGCGCGAGCGCCTCGGGATCGGCAGCGGGGTTCGTCTTTTCTTCCTCCGGCGCTGCAGCGCGCTCGGCGCTGATCGCCTCGACCCCGCGACCGATCCGCTCCAGCGCGGCGGTGATCCGGCCCTCAAGTTCGGTGATGTCGCTCATCTGGCCTGTCCCTGATCCTGTGCTACCCGTGGCCCGAGGCACGGCCGACGCCGCGCGAATCGGGGCGGATTGCGCTTTGAACAAGTTTACCGAATGGAATCGGCAAATGCCTCCCCTTTTCCTGCCAAAGGCTTACCCGGTCCGCTTGAACTTGTCCGCAACGCTGCTATCACCCACGCAACGCTCATGCCCGCATCACGAAGGATTGCCCAAGTGGACATTCAAGCCCTCGCCGCCGCCCATCCCGACCACTGGAAAAAGGCCTGCGCCATTCGTGCGCTGGCGATGGATGCCGTGCACGCGGCCAATTCGGGGCATTCCGGCATGCCGATGGGAATGGCCGATGTGGCCACGGTGCTGTTCGAGAAACACCTGAAATTCGACGCCAAGGCCCCCGATTGGCCGGACCGCGACCGCTTTATCCTGTCGGCGGGTCATGGCTCGATGCTTCTTTACGCGCTGCTCCACCTCACGGGCTACGAGGACATGACGCTGGACCAGATCCGCAATTTCCGTCAGCTTGGCGCGATCACCGCCGGGCATCCGGAATATGGCCACGCCAAGGGGGTCGAGACCACCACCGGCCCGCTGGGCCAGGGTATCGCCAATTCCGTCGGCTTCGCCATCGCCGAGGAAACCCAGCGCGCCCGCTTCGGCGCCCGGATCGTGGATCACCACACCTATGTCATCGCCGGTGACGGCTGCCTGATGGAAGGCGTCAGCCACGAAGCGATCGGCCTGGCCGGCCGGCAGGAACTGGGCAGGCTGATCGTGTTCTGGGACAACAACGGCATCACCATCGACGGCAAGGTGTCATTGGCCGACCGCACCGACCAGCTGGCCCGCTTCGCCGCCTCGGGATGGCATGTGCAGGAGATCGACGGGCATGACCCCGACGCGATCGATCGCGCGATCAAGGCGGCCAGGGAGTCGGCGCAGCCCTCGATGATCGCCTGTCGGACCCATATCGGCCTGGGTTCCTCGGCGCAGGACACGGCCAAGGCGCATGGCGCGCTGACAGACGAGACGCTGATCGCCGACACCAAGGCGGCCTATGGCTGGCCCTATGGCCCGTTCGAGGTGCCGGCCGAGATCAAGCAGGCATGGGAAGCGATCGGCGCGCGCGGCCGGGCCGAGCGCGACGCGTGGGAGGGTCGCCTGGCCGCCCTGCCCCGGGGCAAGCAGCGCGATTTCGCGCGGGAACTGACCGGCGAGGCGCCTGGGAAACTTTCCGCTGCCGTGAAGGCCCTGAAAAAGCAGCTGACCGACGAAGCCCCCAAGGTCGCGACCCGCAAGGCCAGCGAGATGGTGCTGGAAGTGCTGAACCCGATCCTGCCCGAAACCATCGGCGGCTCGGCCGATCTGACCGGGTCGAACAATACCAGAACCGGCGATCTGGGCGTGTTCGAACCGGGCAACCGCAAGGGCCGCTACATCTATTACGGAATCCGGGAACACGGCATGGCCGCGGCGATGAACGGCATGGCGCTGCACGGCGGCGCGCGGCCCTATGGCGGCACCTTCATGTGCTTCACCGACTACGCCCGCCCGGCG
>JADQCD010000239.1:8052-23598 GCA_016278285.1 Actibacterium sp. | reverse complement strand
GGGATGGCCCCACATGAACCCGTAATAGGCGCGCAGATTCGCGAATTTCTGCCACGCGTCGCCGGGCATCTTGCCCAGCATCGAGCCCTTGCCGTGCACCACCTCGTCATGGCTGATCGGCAGGATGAAATTCTCGGAAAAGGCGTAATGCAAACCGAAGGTCATCTGGTGGTGGTGATAGGGGCGATGCACCGGGTCATGCTGGATGTATTTCAAGGTGTCGTTCATCCAGCCCATGTTCCACTTGTAGCCGAAGCCCAGCCCGCCCTGGTCCACCGGCCGCGACACCGCCGGATAGCTGGTACTCTCCTCGGCCACGGTCAGGATCCCGCCCACTTCGCCATAGGTCACGGTATTCATCCGCTGAAGCATCGAGATCGCTTCGAGATTCTCTCGGCCGCCATGCACGTTGGGCACCCATTCGCCCGCCTCGCGCGAATAATCTCGATAGAGCATCGAGGCCACCGCATCCACGCGCAACCCGTCAACATGGTATTCCTCCAGCCAGTAGAGCGCGTTGGAGATCAGAAAATTCGCCACCTCGCGCCGGCCGAAGTTGTAGATCAGCGTATTCCAGTCCTGGTGAAACCCCTCGCGCGGGTCGGCGTATTCGTAAAGCGCCGTTCCGTCGAACCTTCGCAACCCGTGCGCGTCGGTCGGGAAATGCCCCGGCACCCAGTCCAGGATGACGCCCAGCCCCTTGCGATGGGCGGCGTCCACAAGCGCGCGAAACCCGGCCGGCGTGCCATAGCGCACGGAAGGCGCGAAAAGCCCGATCGGCTGATACCCCCAGGAGCCGTCGAAGGGGAATTCGCTGAGCGGCAGGAACTCCAGATGGGTAAAGCCCATGTCGGCGGCGTAATCCACCAGCTCGTTGGCGGCCTCCAGGTAAGACATATTGCGCCAGCCATCGCGCTTGCGCCACGATCCCAGATGCACCTCGTAGATCGAGATGGGCGCGGTGCGCGCATTGCGCGCGGCGCGGGTTTCCATCCAGTCACCGTCGGTCCACGCGGCACCGCGCAGGTCGCGCACGACCGAGGCGGTTTCGGGCGGATGCTCGGACCCGAAGCCCACTGGATCGGCCTTCAGCGGCAGGATCGCGCCGTCGGCACCGATGATCTCATACTTGTAGCATGTGCCCTCGCCCACGCCCGGCACGAAGATCTCCCAAACGCCGGTGACACCACGGCGCCGCATGACGTGGCGCCGCCCGTCCCAGAAATTGAAATCCCCGACCAGCGAAACCCGGCGGGCGTTCGGCGCCCAGACGGCGAAATGCGTGCCCTCGGCGCCCTCATGGGTCATCGGATGCGCGCCCAGAACCTGCCACAGCCTCCGATGCGTGCCCTCGCCGATCAGGTATTCATCCACCTCGCCCAGCACCGGGCCGAACCGATAGGCATCGTCGAAATCCCAGGCAGAGTCACCCGCCCGGCCGTGCAGGCGATAGGGCACATTCCCGGGCAAGCGCCCAACGAAGACGGCCGGCGCTTCGGGCACCGGCCGCATCGGATATTCGCCATCTTCGGTCACTGCCGACAACTGTTCGGCCCCCGGGTCGAACGCGACGACGAACCAGCGCCGCCCGACGCGATGCGGGCCAAGAAGCGCGAAAGGATCGTCATGCGTTCCCTTTTGCACCCTCGTCGCATCCTCTGGGGAAATCACGGCGGCCATGTCGGTGTCTGCAATCTCCATGCGACGAGCGTATGACACTTGCCCGATTTGGCAACAGCGCATTTCGGCATGGCATTCAGATCGCCGGGCTGATGTTCCAGATATCGGCCATGTAGCCGCGGATCGCCCGGTCCGACGAAAACCAGCCGCTGCGCGCGGTGTTCAGGGCCGCCATGCGCACCCACCTGGCCGGATCGCGATAGGCCGCATCGACCCGGCGCTGCGCGGCGTGATAATCGGCGAAATCGGAACAGACGAGGAAATAATCCGGTCCGCGCAGGTTTTGCGTCACCGCGTCGAAAACCGCCCCATCGCCATCGTCCGAGAAGATGCCCGCCTCGATCGCCGCGATGGCACGCTCAAGCTCGGGACTCTCGACGATGGCTCTTGCCGCGTGATCATGAATGTGGCGACGGGCCTCGACCTCTTCGGCGGTCATTCCGAACAGAAAGAAATTTTCTTCGCCCACGCGCTCGCGGATCTCCACGTTGGCCCCGTCCAGCGTGCCGATGGTGGGCGCGCCGTTCAGGGCGAATTTCATGTTGCCGGTGCCCGATGCCTCCTTTCCGGCGGTGGAAATCTGTTCCGACAGGTCCGACGCGGGAATGATTCGCTCGGCGGCGGTGACGTTGTAGTTGGGCACGAACACCACCTTCAGGAACTTGCCGGTCACCGGATCCGCGTTGACGACCCTGGCCACCGAATTGATCAGAAAGATGATCTCCTTTGCCAGCACATAGCCGGGCGCCGCCTTGCCCCCGAAAATCTTGACCCGTGGGGTCCAGTCGGCATTCGGACTGTCATGGATCGCCTGCCAATGGGCGATCGTTTCCAGGATGTTGAGATGCTGGCGCTTGTATTCGTGGATGCGCTTTATCTGCACGTCGAACATGGCCCGAGGGTCGATCTCGATGCCGGTCGAATTTTCGACCCATTCGGCAAGTTCCGCCTTGTTGGCAGCCTTGGCGGCAGCGAATGCATCCATGAAACCGGCATCGTCCGAATGCGCTTCCAGTCCGGCAAGCTGTTCCAGGTCGGCGGTCCATCCCCGGCCGATCGTCGAGTCGATCAACCGGCTCAGCCGCGGGTTGCAGTCGCGCAGCCACCGGCGCGGCGTGACGCCGTTGGTTTCGTTCACGATACGCTCGGGGTGCAGGCGGTGCAGTTCGGCAAAGACCGTGGACTTCATCAATCCGGTATGCAGGGCCGACACGCCATTGACACGGTGCGCCATGATGAAGCTCAGCTCGCCCATCTTCACCTCGCCATCCTCGCATACCTGCATCCGACGCGACGGCGCGGTCCTGGCGTGCCAGTCGTCGATACGTTCGATGAGTTGCAGATGCCGCGGCAGCAGCCTGCCCATCAGATGCTCCGACCAGCGCTCCAGCGCCTCGGGCAGAAGCGTGTGGTTGGTATAGGCCAGCGTCGCCTGCGCCGTGGCCAGCGCCTTCTCGAACGGCATTCCGTGATTGTCATGCAACAGCCGCACCAGTTCCGGCCCGGCCAGCGCCGGATGGGTGTCGTTGAGTTGGATGGCCACCTTTTGCGGCAGCCTTTCCAGATCGTCATATTCCGACAAGAACCGCCGCAGGATGTCGCGCAGGGACGCCGAGGTGAAGAAGAATTCCTGCTTGAGCCGCAATTCCTTGCCAGGCTCGGTGGTGTCGTCGGGATAGAGCACACGGCTGATGGTGCGGGCCAGCGCCTCGGGCCGGATCGCGCCGGAATAATCGCCACGGTTGAAGCTTTCCAGATCCAGCAGGTTTTCCGGCAGCGCCCCCCAAAGGCGCAGCGTGTTGGCCCAACGCCCTTCCCACCCGAGGATCGGCGTGTCATAGGCTTGGGCGATGACCCGTTCCTCGGGCGTCCAGGCGATGGCGCCGCTGTTGTGCACCTCTCCGCCGAAACCGATCCTGAATTGCACTTCGGGGCGATCGAACTCCCAGCTATGGCGCTGAAGCAACCAATCCTCGGGGGCTTCGACCTGGCGCCCGCCGACGAAACTCTGGCGAAACAGCCCGTGCTCATAGCGGATGCCGTAGCCATGCGCCGGAACGCCCAGCGACGACAACGATTCAAGATAGCATGCCGCAAGTCGTCCCAAACCGCCATTTCCCAACGCGGCGTCGGGTTCGTCATGCAGGATCCGGTCCAGCGGCAGACCAAGATCGGTCATCGTCGCCGCAACGGTATCCATCAGGCCCAGATTGACGATGGCGTCCTGCAACAACCGGCCGATCAGGAATTCCATCGACAGGTAATAGACCCGCTTGTGCCGGCCGGCATATGTGGCGTTGGTGGCGGCAAACCACGGGTCCACGATCCGGTCACGGATCGCCAGCGACAAGGCGTTGCGCCAGTCATAGATCTGCGCGTGATCGGCATCCTTGCCCAGATCGTATTTCAGTTTTTTCAGAATCGTGTCGCGCAGCTCGGCGGGCGTCATGGCGTGGTCCTCGGACTTGGGGCGCGGCGGGGCGCGGCCGTTGTGAGCGGTAAGCTCCGCAGCCTTATTCCGAAACGGCCAGCACTGCGCAAGGGGGCGGCGCGCTCCCGAGGGCCATTGCGGCAAGAATGCCTGTCCGTTACGCTGTGGCATGATCGGGTCTTCGCGTGGGGCGCCGTCGGCCACCCAGAAAACTCCGGCGCCCCGATTTCGGCGCCACCAGGGCATTCGCGTCCGGTTTCGGGCGCCGCGTCGGCCTGTGCGGGAAAAACGGGTTGTATTTTGGGCCGGCGCCCGGCCGATCGCCACTTCCGTCGGGCTCCAACCGGAAACCGGGGGGCGCGGATGAACCACTTCGCCGATTGGATCGTCGCGATGATCGCCACGGTTTTTCCCGGAATTGGCGGCCCCGAGACCCCCGTTTACAACGGTTACGTCGAAGCGGATTTCGTCCATGTCGCGCCCTCTGCCCCCGGCCGGATCGAGATGATCGCAGTGCAGGAAGGCGACCAGATCGAGGCCGGCCAGTTGCTGTTCCGCCTCGACGACACGCATCAGCAGGCCGCATTGCGGGCCGCGCAGGCGCGGGTCGATGTCGCCCGGGCCGAGCTTGAGAACCTCAAGACCGGGAGCCGCGCCGCCGAGGTCGAGGTGATCCGCGCGGAACTTCAGCAGGCGCTGGCCGAACAGTCGCTCGCGCGGGCGACGCTGACACGCTCGATCCGGCTGGCCGAACAGGGGCTGGTTCCCGCCGCCAAGGTCGATGCGGATCAGGCGGCGGCCGAACAGGCCAACGCGCATGTGGCGCAGTTGCAGGCCCGGCTGCAGGTGGCAGAGCTGCCCGCCCGCGATGCGCAGGTCGTCGCCGCCGAGGCGGCCCTGGCCGCCGCACGGGCCGAAGCCGACCGCGCCCGGCTGGACCTCGAAGACCGCAGGGTGACAGCCCCCATCGCCGGCCTGGTGGAACACCGTCTGTTCCAGGAGGGCGAAGTCACCGCCACGGGAACGCCCGTGGTGTCGATCCTGCCCCCGAACCGGCGCAGCGCGCTTTTCTTCGTGCCCGAACCTCAGCGCGCCGATTTCGCGATCGGCGAGGTGCTGGCGCTGTCCTGCGATGGTTGCCCGCCAGGGCTGCACGCGACCGTCACCCGCATAGCATCGGATCCGCAATACACGCCGCCGATCATCTACAGCCGCGCGCAACGCGCCCGGCTGGTTTTCCGCGCCGAAGCGGCGATCAGCGACGGAAGCGGCCTGATGCCCGGCCAGCCCGTCACGTTGCGGCGGCCGGAATGATCGACAAGCCGGCCATATCGGTGCGCGGCCTTACCAAGATTTTCGATGGTCGCAAAGTGGTCGACAACTTCGACATGGACGTGGCACCGGGCACCATCCACGGCTTTCTTGGCCCCAATGGCAGCGGCAAGACCACCACGATCCGCATGATGTGCGGCCTTCTGACGCCCGATGCCGGCCAGGGCCAGTGCCTTGGCCATGACATTCGGAGAGACTCGCAGAAGATCAAGCAGAACGTGGGCTACATGACCCAGCGATTTTCGCTCTATGAGGATCTGACGGTCCGCGAAAACCTGGATTTCATCGCGCGCATGTTCGGCATGCCCGACCGACGCACGGTGGTGGCGCAGGCCCTGGCGCATCCGGGGCTGGGCGAACGCGCCGATCAACTGGCGGGCACCCTCTCGGGGGGCTGGAAGCAACGGCTGGCCCTGGCCGCCTGCACGATCCACCGGCCGAGGCTGCTGTTGCTGGACGAACCCACAGCCGGCGTCGATCCCAAGGCACGACGCGATTTCTGGGACGAGATCCGCCAGCTTGCCGCCCGGGGCGTCACGGCGCTGGTCTCGACCCATTACATGGACGAGGCGGTGCAATGCGACATGATCGCCTATATCGCATTCGGGCGAAAACTGATCTCGGGGCGGGCGCAGGACATTCCCGCGCAGCTGGGGTTGTATTCCTGGCGGGTGGACGGCACCGGGATCGACGCGCTGGAATCGAAACTGCGTCAAGACGAACGGCTGGCCCAGGTCGTGCGCTTCGGTGACGTCCTGCACGTCTCGGGCACCGATGAAAACGCGCTTGATGCGGTGGCCGAGCAGAACAGGAAAAGCGGTCCGCAACGCTGGCGGCGACAAGCCCCCACCCTGGAAGACGCCTTCATCTTTCTCATGGAACGGTCTTCCGACCATTCCGCCCCGCACTCGGAATCGTCGCGATGACGCTGTTCTCGGTGTCGCGGTTCGTGGCCGTGCTGATGAAGGAATTCATCCAGATGCGGCGCGACAGGGTGACCTTCGCAATGATGATCGGCGTGCCGTTGATGCAGTTGGTGTTGTTCGGATACGCGATCAACACCGATCCGCGCCACATGCCGACATTACTGGAAATGGCAGATGACGGGCCCGTGGCCCGCGCCGTTGTCGCGTCGATGAAGACCTCGGACTACTTCGATTTCATCGGCACCGTCACCAGCCGCGCCGAAGGCGACAGGGCGTTGCGCGACGGCACCGCCAGTTTCGTCCTGGTCATCCCGCCGAACTTCCATCACGACGTGGTCCGCGGCCTGCGCCCGTCGCTGCTGATCTCGGCCGACGCCTCGGACCCGGCCGCGGCGGGCGCGGCGGTGGCCGCGCTGTCGGGAATCGTGCAGACCGCGATCGACCAGACGCTGGACGGCCCACTGAATTTCACAGCCGGCGCGCCACCGCCCTTTTCCGTGACGGTCCACCGAAAATTCAATCCCGAAGGCGAGACCGCGATCTATGTCGTGCCCGGCCTTCTGGGGATCATCCTTTCGATGACGATGATCATGATCACGGCGGTGGCCATCGTGCGCGAAAACGAACGCGGCACGATGGAGGCGCTGATCGCCACGCCGGCGCGCCCGCTGGAGGTGATGCTGGGCAAGATCCTTCCCTATGTCATGGTCGCCTATGTCCAGACACTGATCTTCCTGGTCGCCGCCGGGCTGCTGTTCAGCATCCCGTTCGTCGGCAGCGCCTGGGCCTTTTTCGCCGCCTTCAACCTGTTCGTGCTGCTCAACCTGGCGCTTGGGTTTCTTGTTTCGACGCTGGTTCGGTCCCAGATGCAGGCGATGCAGATCTCGTTCTTCCTGATCCTGCCCTCGGTGCTCTTGTCGGGGTTCATGTTTCCCTTCGCGGGAATGCCGGGCTGGGCGCAGGTGCTGGGAAACGCGATTCCGGCCACGCATTTCCTGCGCATCACCCGCAAGATCATGCTCAAGGGTGCCGGGTTGGCCGACATCCGCGGCGACATCGGCGCGCTGATGATCATCATGGCGGTCGTCGTGCTTGTGGCGCTGCGCCGGTATCGCCAGACCCTCGACTGACCGGACGACCTGGCCCGGCGTCAGTCTTGTAAGCGTGCGGCCCTGCCAATAGAAACAATTCCATTGTATCGCGGAAGCGGGAGGGGCGAGGCAATGGAACTGTCCGGCAGGAAGGCCCTTGTCACCGGCGCGTCAAGCGGGCTGGGCGCGCATTTCGCCCGGCTTCTGGCCAGCCATGGCGCCGAAGTCACCGCCGCCGCCCGACGGCGCGATGCGCTCGCGGCGCTTTGCGACGATATCAGTTGTTCGGGCGGTATGGCGCATGGCCGCGTGCTGGACGTGACCGAGGCGGACAGCATCGACGCGATGTTCGCCGACGGCGCGTTCGACATCGTCGTGAACAATGCCGGGCTTTCGGTCCCGGGCGATGCGCTGGACTATCCGGTCGCCGACTGGGACCGCACCTTCGACACCAACACCAGGGGCGCCTTCATGGTGGCGCAGGGCGCGGCGCGCGGAATGCGGGCCGCGGGCCGGGGTGGCGCAATCGTCAACGTGGCCTCGATCCTGGGGCAGCGCGTGGCCGGCCATGTCGCGGCCTATGCCGCCTCCAAGGCAGCGTTGCTGCAAATGACCCGCGCGCTGGCACTGGAATGGGCGCGCCACGACATCCGCGTGAATGCGCTGTGCCCCGGCTATATCGAGACCGACATCAACCGCGATTTCTTCGCCTCGGACGCGGGGCAGAAGATGATCCGCCGCATCCCGCAGCGCCGGCTGGGCCGGCCCGACGACCTGGACGGTGCGCTATTGCTGCTGGTCTCGGATGCCGGCCGCTACATGACCGGCTCCGAGATCGTCGTGGATGGCGGGCACCTGGTCTCCGGCCTGTGAGGACATGATGGATTTCACGATCTCCCCCGAAATCGAGGCATACCGAAAGCGGATCGCGGAGTTCGTCGCCGAACGAATCCTGCCGCTGGAGGCCGATCCGGCGAATTACGACGGGTTTGGCAATATCAGTGCCGATGCGCTGCGCGCGCTGCGCGAACAGGCCCGCGCCGAGGGGCTGTGGTGCCTGCAACTGTCACCCGAGAACGGCGGTGCCGGGCTGGGCAAGATGGGCATGGCGGTCTGCTACGAGGAAATGAACCGCTCGATCTTCGGGCCGGTGGCGTTCAACTGCGCGGCCCCCGACGACGGCAACATGATGGTGCTGGAGGCCTTGGGAACCCGGGCGCAGAGGGCGCGCTGGCTGGCCCCCGTCGCAGCGGGCGAGCTGCGGTCGGCCTTCGCCATGACCGAACCGCATCCGGGCGGCGGCTCGGACCCTTCGATGATCCGCACCACGGCCACGCGCCGCGACAACAGCTATGTCGTGCACGGCCGAAAATGGTTCATCACCGGGGCCGAGGATGCCGCGCATTTCATCCTGATCGCCAGAACATCGGACGATCCGCGCCACGGGCTGACCGCGTTCCTGTTCCACCGCGACCAGCCGGGCTGGCGTATCCGGCGACGGATCGGAATCATGGGCCCCGAGGAACACGGCGGCCATTGCGAACTGGAATTCGACGGGTTGGAGATACCAGCCGAGAACGTGCTGCTGCAAGAGGGGCGCGGCCTGAAAGTCACGCAGACCCGGCTGGGTCCGGCACGCTTGACCCATTGCATGCGCTGGCTGGGCCTGTCGAAACGCTGCGTCGAGATCGCCACCGACTATGCCGCCCGCCGCGAAGGGTTCGGCATGCGGCTGGCAGACCGCGAAAGCGTGCGCATCATGCTGGGCGATCTGGCGATGCAGATCGAAATGGGACGGATGCTGGCGATGAAGGCCGCGTGGGAGATCGACCGCGGCGGCTTTGCGCGCAAGGAAGTGTCGATGGCCAAGATCCACGTCGCCAACCTGCTGCACAAGGCCGCCGACGTGGCGATCCAGATCAACGGCGCAAGGGGCTATTCCACCGACACGCCGCTGGAATGGATCTATCGCTATGCAAGGCAGGCCCGTCTGGTGGACGGCGCCGACGAGGTGCACAAGATGGTGCTGGACAGGGCATTGCGCGACGAAGGGCCGGGCTTCTGGTCGTGGGACGTGGGGAAATGACTGCGCCGGCGGATTTCGATGCAGCTGCATTGCGCACCTACTTGACCGATGCGTTCGGCCCCGACAGGGACCGCTTCGCACTGGAACCGGTTGCCGGGGGCCAGTCCAACCCGACCTATTTCGTCGATCACGGGGACAGGCGGCTGGTGCTGCGCAAGAAACCCGCCGGTCCGATCCTGCGCGGCGCACACGCGGTGGAACGCGAATATCGGGTGCTGGAGGCGCTGACGCCTACCGATGTTCCGGTGCCCCGCCCCGTCCTGCTGTGCGAGGATGAAACGATCCTCGGAACCCCGTTCTATCTGATGGAACGGCTTGAGGGGCGGGTGTTTTCCGACTGCGCCCTGCCCGACCTGCCAACGGCCGAGCGGCGGGACATCTACATGGGGCTGGCCGATGCGCTGGCCCGGTTGCACGCGGTCGACCCGGTGGCGATAGGCTTGTCGGATTTCGGCAAACCGGGCAGCTATTTCGAGCGGCAATTCGCGCGCTGGTCCGGCCAATTGCGCAAATCGGACAGCGCCCCGATCCCGGAACTGACACGGGTCACCGACTGGCTGGCCGATAACATGCCGCCTGACGACGGGTGCGTGGCAATCGCACATGGCGATTTCCGGCTAGGCAACATGCTGTATCACCCGATCGAACCAAGGGTGGTCGCGATCCTGGACTGGGAGCTTTCGACACTGGGCCATCCGTTGGCCGACCTGGGCTTTTGCTGCATGACCTGGCGCAGCACCCCGGATGAATATGGCGGCATCCGGGGCCTGAACCTTGCCGCCCTGGGCCTTCCGACCGAAAAGGAATTCGTGGCGCGCTACATGTCGCAAGGCGTCGTGGACGCGCCGCTGCGCCCCTTTCACGTCGCCTTCGCGCTGTTCCGCTTTGCCGTGATATTCATTGGCATCGCCGACCGCGCTCGTTCCGGAACCGCCGCCGCAAAAGATGCCGACAAGCTGGAACCACTGGCGCGCCGCTTCGCGGTGCGGGCGATCGAGGTGATCGAGCAGACGCCCTAGCGGTTCGCGCGCGCCAGCAGCAGCACAGCGACCATGCCCACCGCGATCACCAGAAGCGCCGCGGGCGAGGCATCACCCAGATTTTCCAGCGACGCCTTTTCATAGACGCGGGTCGAAAGCGTATTGAACCCGAAGGGGCGTAACAACAGCGTGGCCGGCAGCTCCTTCATCGAATCGACAAAGACCAGCAGCAGCGCGGTGCCGACCGACCCGCGGATCAGCGGCAGATAGACCGATGTCAGCGTGCCCCGCGCCGTGCGCCCAAGCGACCGTGCCGCCATCGGCAGGCTGGGCGTTATCCGCCCCATCGCACTGTCCGCAGCCCCCTGGGCAATGGCGAAGAAGCGCACGCAATAGGCATAGACCACCGCGAAAGCCGAACCTGTCATAACCAGTCCGATATCCGCGCCGGTCAGGCGTTCGACCGCATCGGCCAAGGCATTGTCGACGCTGGCCATCGGGATCAACAGCCCGACCGCCAGCACCGCCCCCGGCGCCGCGTAACCCACCGTTGTCACGGGCAAGAGCAATCGCGGCAACGCCCGGTGGCTGAGCCGCACGCCATAGACCAGGAACAAGGCCGCGGCCACCGTGGTTACCGCTGCCGCGCCGCCAACCATGATCGTGTTGCCAAAGGCCTGCAAAAGGCCCGGCGCCAGCCAACTGTCCGATGCACGCAGCGCATGCGCGGTGATCACCCCCACCGGCAGCGCGAATCCCAACAGGAATGGAATGGTGCAGGCCAATGTCGCCAGCCATCCGGCGGCGCCGGTAAGCCGCGTCGACGTAATCGGCCTGCTGTGGCGTGACGGGTTGAAGAAACGCATACGTCGGCGAGAGAGCTTTTCCAGCGTCACCAGAGACAGGATCAGAACCAGGATCACCACGGCGATTTGCGCCGCGCCGCCGACATTGCCGCCCTGCAACCAGACGCTGAAGATTCCGGTGGTCAGCGTCTGCACCGCGAAATAATCCACCACGCCGAAATCGTTCACCGTTTCCATCATCACGATGGCGGACCCGGCGGCGACGGCCGGTCGCGCCAGCGGCAGACCGACCCGAAGGAACCGCCCCAACGGCCCCGCGCCCAATGCCTGAGCCACCTCATAGACGCCACCCGACTGTTCCCGGAACGCCGCCCGCGTCAGGAGATAGACATAGGGAAACAGCGCGACGGCCAGCACCAAAACGGCCGCCGGGCGCGAACGGACCGTGGGGAACCAGTAGTCATTGGCGTTGGTCCAGCCGAACATCTCGCGCAGGGTCACCTGCACCGGCCCCGCATATTCCAGGAAGTCCACCAACGCATAAGCCCCGATATAGGCCGGAATGGCCAGTGGCAGCAGCAACAGCCATTCCAGCACACGCGAAAGGGGAAATCGATACATCACCACCAACCAGGCCGCCCCGGTGCCCATCGCCGCGGCCAATGCGGCCACCGATGCCATGAGGATCACGGTATTGCCCAGATACCGCGGCAAGGTCGTGCTGATCAGATGCGGCCAGACGTTCTGCACCGGATTAAGCGCCATCCCGACCACCGAACCGATGGGCAAAAGCACCAGAACAGCGATCAGCACCGCGCCGGCGGACCAGAGATCGAAAAAAGACCGGGTGCCGGAGGGCAGATTTATCCTAGTGTTTTGGTCAACCATGAGGCGCCCTTACAGCAAACCGATTTTACTGTCCATAAATCCTGATGTATGCCTGTTGGCAACAGGCAGGATCGGATGCGAAACCGGATGCAGTTCGTCTATCACCTAGGAGTTCACTGTACCGACGAGGACAGGTTGTTAAGATGCCTGTCGAAAAACCATGCGCTTCTGGTTTCTGACGGAGTCGTGGTGCCCGCCCCCGACCGTTATCGTCCGGTGTTGCGCGAAACCATGACCAAGCTGCGCGGCCAACCTGCCCCGCCACAGATGCAGCAGACGGTTCTGGATGCCGCGATGGACGAGGATGCCGCCCGCCGCGTGGTCTTTTCGAACGAATCCTTCCTGTCCGCGCCGGCCCGGGCACTGGCGCGCGGAAAATTCTATGCCCAGGCGGATCAGAATTGCAGGTGGCTTCGGCAGATATTTCCCGACGACGATTGCGAATTCTTCCTTGGCCTGCGCAATCCGGCCACATTCCTTCCGGCGCTTTTCAGTCGGGTCAAGGCGTCGAGTTTCGATGAATTTCTGGGCGGTGCGACCTTGCAGGATCTGCAATGGTCGGAAATGGTCGCCCGCATCCGCGCAACCAACCCCGATTGCGCGCTTACAGTTTGGTGCAATGAGGACACGCCGCTGATCTGGCCGGAAATCCTGCGTCGCATGACCGATCAATCGCCTGACATGGCGCTGGCCGGCGTGCACGATTTTCTGGCCGAGATCATGACCGAGGCGGGGCTCGACCGGATGGAAAGCTATCTGCAAAGCCATCCGCCGGCCAATGAGGAACAGCGCCGCCGCGTGGTGGCGGCGTTTCTCGACAAGTTTGCCATCAAGGATGAAATCGAGATTGAACTGGACGTGCCCGGCTGGACCGAGAACCTGGTGGAAGACCTTACCGAACGCTATGAAGAAGACATCTTCGCCATCGAACGCATGGATGGCGTGGAGGTCATCACACCCTGACGCACCGCCCCGGGCCGAGGCAGCCGCCCCGGCCGACGCGGCGGGTCATCAGGCCACCAGGCGATATCCACCACTTTCCGTGACCAGAAGCCGCGCATTCGAGGGATCCGGCTCGATCTTCTGGCGCAGACGATAGATATGCGTCTCAAGCGTGTGAGTCGTCACGCCCGCGTTGTAGCCCCATACCTCGTGCAGCAACACGTCGCGCGCCACCACCCCTTCTGACGCGCGATAGAGGAATTTCAGAATATTGGTTTCCTTCTCGGTCAGCCGGATCTTGCGATCCTTGTCGTCCAGCAGCATTTTCATGGCCGGCTTGAACGTATAGGGGCCAAGCTGGAATACCGCGTCCTCGGACTGCTCGTGCTGGCGCAACTGGGCCCGGATACGCGCCAGGAGGACCGGAAACTTGAACGGCTTGGACACATAGTCGTTGGCCCCCGCGTCGAGGCCCAGAATCGTGTCGGCATCGCTGTCATGGCCGGTCAGCATCAGGACCGGGCATTTCACGCCCTGCTTGCGCATCAGCCGGCACAGCTCGCGCCCGTCGGTATCGGGAAGCCCGACATCGAGGATCACCAGATCATGGATCGCCTCCCGCGATTTTTCCAGTGCCTCGGCGCCCGTGGCCGCCTCGAACACGTCGAAATCCTCGGTCGTGACCAATTGTTCGCTCAGCGCCTCGCGCAGATCGTCATCATCGTCCACCAGCAGGATCTTCTTCAGATTGCCCATGATTTGTCCTCCTGTTTCCTCTGCTCGACAGGTGTTCGTGCCATGTGGTCACGACAAGTTTTGCTGCACGAACTCACGGAACCGTGTCGCATTCGCGGCTTTTGTTTCATATCTTGACAGGGCGGGGTACATCCCCTTGCACGAAACCCGATGACTGGACACTCATGACCCTCGGCCCAAGCCCTGTCGAACGCCTTGCCCGCGCCCGCGCCGATCTGCGCATGGGCGTGCCCGCGGTATTGTCTGATGGCGCGGCCGGGTTGCTCTTCGTCCCGGCCGAGGCAGTGACCGGCGAACGCATGTTGCGCATGGCGGCGTTGGGGCCCGAACTGATCTTAGCCATAACCGCGCGCCGCGCAACCACGCTGAAGGCCCGTGTCTATGACGGCGACATTGCCCGCCTGATCGTGCCCGACAAGGCCACGCCCGCCTGGGTGCATGCCGTGGCCGATCCGTCCGACGACCTGATGGCGCCCATGAAAGGCCCTTTCCATAGCCTGCGCGGCGGCGACGCACGACTGCACCACGCCGCCATTTCCGTGACCAAGACTGCCCGGCTTCTGCCCGCCATCCTGGCGATCGACCTGCCGGACGCGGCCGGTTTCGCCGCCACCAACGGCCTGACGCGGATCACGCTGACGGAAGTCGAACAGGCTCTGTCCGAGACCAGCCCGCTGGCCCCGGTCGTCTCGGCACGCCTGCCGCTAGAGGTATCAGAGGCTGGCCGGCTTCACGTTTTCCGCCCCGAGGACGGGTCCGAGGAACACTATGCCATCGAAATCGGCCAGCCGCCGCGCAACGCACCGGTGCTGACCCGGCTCCATTCGGCCTGTCTTACCGGAGACCTGCTGGGCAGCCTGAAATGCGATTGCGGCCCGCAATTGCGGGGCGCGCTCGCCCAGATGGGCGCGGAAGGCGCCGGCGTCCTGCTCTACCTCAACCAGGAGGGACGCGGCATCGGGCTGACCAACAAGATGCGCGCCTATTCGCTGCAGGATCAGGGATTCGACACGGTCCAAGCCAACCACAGACTGGGCTTCGAGGACGACGAGCGCGATTTCCGGATCGGCGCCGCGATCCTGAAGCAGATGGGCTTCAGCGCGGCCCGGCTGCTGACCAACAACCCCGCCAAGGTACGCATGCTCGAAGCGAATGGAATCGCCGTCACCGAGCGGGTGCCGCTCAAGGTCGGTCACGGCCGGCACAACGCGCATTATCTGACCACCAAGGCGAAGAAATCGGGGCACCTGCTTTGATCCCGCACCACGAGGATCTGGTCGTGACCCGCTTCAGCGCACGGTTCCTCGGCCGCCGACTGCCCTGCGCAATCGGTCGGGGCGGCATCACCCGGGCCAAACGCGAAGGCGATGGCGCCACGCCGGCCGGCACGCATCGTGTCGTTGCATTGCTCTATCGACCGGACCGTATTCCGCGGCCGGCAATCTGGGCCCGCCCGATCGGCCCGACCGACCTCTGGTCGGACGACGTGCAAGACCCCGACTACAACCGGCTCGTACGCGCGCCGCACCCCTTCGGACATGAACGGCTGTGGCGCGCGGATCCGCTTTACGACCTGATCCTGCTGACCGACTGGAACTGGCCCGATGCCCGAAAGGGGCGCGGCTCGG
>JADQCD010000239.1:3964-8042 GCA_016278285.1 Actibacterium sp. | reverse complement strand
CTTCATTCACCGCTGGCGCAAACCCCGCCACCCGACCGCCGGCTGCATCGCCTTAGCGCCCGCGACGCTGCTCTGGATTGCACGATCCCTGCGGCCGGGCAGCCGGCTTGTGGTCCGGCCCTGACGGCTTCATCTTGCCGAAAATACTCCCGCGGGAAGCACCGGTTTTTCATCGAAAAACCGGTTCTCTTTCCTCTCAGCCCTGGGCGCGCGCGCCGAAGATGGCAGATCCCACGCGCACATGGGTTGCCCCCAGCGCGATCGCCGTCTCGAAGTCACCGCTCATGCCCATCGACAGCCCGTCCAGCCCGTTGCGGGCCGCGATCTTCGCAAGCAGCGCGAAATGCAGCGACGGATCCTCTTCCACGGGTGGGATGCACATCAGACCGCGCACCGGCAAGTCCAGCGCGCGGCATTGGGCGACGAAATCGTCGGTCTCCGTCGGCATCACGCCGGCCTTCTGCTGTTCTTCGCCGGTATTCACCTGGATGAAAAGCTCGGGACAAGCGCCGCGCTCTTGCGCCATGTCGGCCAGGCGCCTGGCCAGCTTGGGCCGGTCGACGGAATGGATGGCATCGAAAAGCTCCACCGCCTGGCGCAGCTTGTTGCTTTGCAGCGGGCCGATCAGGTGCAATTCGATCCCGTCGAACCGCGCCTTGAGCCCGGGCCACTTTCCGGCAGCCTCCTGCACGCGGTTCTCACCGAACACCCGGTGCCCCTGCTCCAGCACCGCCTCGACCCGCTCCAGCGGCTGCACCTTGGACACCGCGATCAGCTTGACCGAACCGGGCGCACGGCCGGCACCGGCCTCGGCCCTGGCGATTCTGTTCCTGATTTCCGTAAGCCCCATTCCGCCCCCTTACACTGCGTCGCCCAGTGCCGCGATCATCTCTTTCAGATCGGCTTCGTGCCGCTTCCAGGCGGCCTGCGACGTCTTGTAGATCGGCTGACGCACCTGCGCCACACTCAGCGTTGCCACCTTGCGCCTGGTTTCATGAAAGCTCAGGCACTGATCTTCCCATTCCAGCCCGCAAAAGGACAACAGCTTGCGCACCTCGTCTTGCGTGTTGTCGATCAGATCCTCGTACTGGATTTCGTAAAATCCGCCGGGCAGCTTGTCGCGCCAGAAACCGACGATTTCCTCGAACATCCGGTAATAGAGACCCAGATCCCGCTGGTTATAGGCGTAACGATGCGTGCCCTCCGCAAAGACGTTCTTGTAGATCGACAGCAGGGTGTCGCGCGGATCGCGGCGCACCAGCACGATATGCGCGTTCGGCATCGCCCGTTTGACAAGCCCCATGAACATGTAGGTCTGGATCGCCTTGTCGACCACACGCTCGGCGCCGGGGCAGGCCGCTTTCAGCCGCTCTTCGGCCCCAAAGCCAAGGTCGCGCAGGAAGTCGTCGTCGGGCGCCGCCTGCGCCGCGTCCGGCCCCAGAATCCTGCGCAATAACGCGCCGCTGACACTGCCCAGTTCGCCCGCGCCCTCGACCCGGGAATGGCTTGCAAGGATCTGCTCAACCAGCGTCGTGCCCGAACGCGGCATTCCGGTGACGAAGATCGGCGCGCAATCGGTCGCCCCGTCCACCGGAGGCAATCGCGCGAAATCCACGTCTGCGAACATGGCCTTGACGCGGTCGATCTCGGCCCGGCGCGTTGAAATGTCATAGGGATAGCGCTTGCGCCAGAACGCATTGGCCGGGTCGAGGAACTCGAACACGCGGTCATGCTGCTTGACCTGCTCCATCGCGCGGGCCAGCGCAAAGGCCAGGTGCATCCGGCTTTCCCCGCTCAGCGACGGATCGGCATAGACCTGTTCCATCCGGGCGATCAGCGGGTCACCGGGCTGCAACCTGGTGGTGGCCATGAGCATGCGATAGTTTTCGCCGTTGCGCGGTTCCAGCGCGATTGCCTTGCGAAAATCGGCCTCGGCCGCGTCGAACCGTCCCATATGTTGCAGCTGCATCGCCCGCAGGCTGTGGACCAGGCTGTTTTTCGGGCCCTTGCGCACCGCCGCGTCGAGCGATTGCATCGCGCCGTCATCGTCGCCCAGCCTGGCCTGAACCTGCCCCTTGCGCGCCAGGAAGATCGGCCCGTCATGCCCCTGCGCGGCGGCGCTGCGAAATACCTCCAGCGCGTCCTCGTCGCGGCCGGCCCGGCTCAGGGTCTGGCCCAGGGTCAACTGCGCCTCTGCCAGCCGCGGCTCGATCTCGACCGCGCGTTTCAGCGTGTCGATCGCGCCGGGCAGATCCCCCAGATGCGACAATGCGACACCAAGGTTCTGCAAGCCCAGCGGCAGGTTCGGCGCCAGCTTCAGCGCGGCGCTGATTTCCTTCGCGCCCTCTTTCGCGCGGCCCTGTTCGACCAGGAAGCGGCCATAGGTATTGTGCGCCTCGGCATAATCGGGGGCCAGCCGGATCGCCGTCCGGAAGGATTCTTCCGCCGCCGCCATTTTGCCCAGCGCGACCTGGCTGTTGGCAAGGATCAGCGCCAGAACTGCGGCGCCGGGGTATTTTTTCAACAGCGCGGCGGCCAGCGCCTCGGCCTTGTCCGCCTTGCCGCCCTGCAAAAGCGAAATGGCGCGCTGAACCTCTTTCCCGGGGGGGGCGGCGGCGGGGGCGGCTTTGCCCGGCGGGCCGTCCAGACGATTGCGAAGCGTCTGAAGCAGGGGCGCCGGCACGCCGGCGTTGCGCGCTTCCTTCAAGAAGGTCGCGTTGCGGGCGGGGTCGTTCAGGCGGGCCAGCACCTCGGCCATCATCTGCCAGATGGCCGATTCGCCGGGCTTGATCCGGCGCGCGTCGGCCAGGTGTTTCAGCGCCGCGTCGGGCGCATTGCGCGCCAGCGCGATGCGGCCCAGCTGATAATGCGCCTCGGCCCGTTTCGGGGCGGCGGCCAGCACCTCGTGGAACTTCGCCTCGGCCGCGTCGTGGCGCCCGGCCGACATCAGCTTCATCGCCTCGGCATAAAGGGTCTTGATCTGGGTGGAACTGAGCGGCGGCATGGGCAACGGTCCGGTCATTGTCAGCGTGTGCCGCTGGCTAGCACGGGCGCGGTGCCTTGTCGAATGCCCCCCGCGCAAAAGAAAAGAGCGGGCCCAAGGCCCGCTCTTCCCGTAACAAGGATGTCTTTCGACTTAGAAGGACATCGCAACGCCGAGCGACCAGGTGTCGACCGACGCGGCCGGACCAACGCTGCCCGAGCCGTAGCCGAATTTCATCGACGCGCCGCCGCCCAGGTCATAGGTCGCGGCCAGGCCGAAGCCGTCGGAGTCCGCAGCGGCACCCGGCATGTCGTATTCGCCGTAGTTCACGCCAACGCCGATCGCGCCGGTCTCATAGCCAAAGCCAACGCCCATGTGGCTGCCCGAAACACCGCCCGGCAGGCCCATGTCGCTGTAGTTGATGCCGGCCGAGAAGCCGTTGCCCATGGCCGCATTGACCGAAACGCCGGTCACGTCACCATAGGTGGTGCCACCGTCCTGGTAGCCCAGGCCAAAGCCCAGCTGCATGCCGGCCATGTCGGCGTCATAGGTCAGGCCGATGCCCCAGATGTCGTCAGCAGCGGTCGTATCATCCATCTCGAGCGAGGCCGCAACGCCGAAGGCGCCGAAGCTGTAGTCGTAACGCAGGATCTGGTCGTCGTTGGATCCGTCGAGACCGGCGTTGCCGTTGAAGCCGGCATGCGCGGTTTCGTCATCCGCCAGCGACCCGCCGACAACGTTCACCTCGGACATCGCCCAGTCGAACGCGCCGTCGGTTTCGCCCAGGGTCACGGTGCCGAAGCCGCCCGAAACGAAGACCGACTCGCTGTCCATGCCCGGGGTGCCGTTGATCATGCCGGAGCCGTTGGTGTCGTCGATATCGAACTTGGCGCCGAAGGTCAGGCCGTTGTCGGTTTCACCCGAGAAGGTGAAGGTGATGCCGATGTCGTTGTGGAACTGCGCGCCATCGGTCGTGCCGTCGGTGGCCGCCGCAACGCCGTCGGAATAGATGCCCATTTCGGCAAAGCCGCTCAGTGCAACCTCAGCCGAAGCCACGCCAGCCGTGGCGACCAGCGCCGTGGTAGCGAAGAGAAC
>JADQCD010000239.1:0-3954 GCA_016278285.1 Actibacterium sp. | reverse complement strand
GTTTTCCCTCATTCATTAAAAGGTGACCCCAGCCCAGTTGCGGACTGAGTATGCCGCTGTGTCGCGCTTTGCCGGTCCGAAAGCAAGAATGGCCGCGGGCCGCGCCGGATTGCAGGGGTGAATGATGCAGCTTTGCCACACCGGCGGAAACCGGCGCAAAGGGGAAAAACCTTGTTCGCCTGATTTGCCTCGGCTAGACAACGAAAAAGATGGACAGAGGGCAGGATTGCATGACCTTCCAGAACTTGTTTCGCGCGGGCCTGGCAATTGCGGCGGCGCTGACGCTTGGCGCCTGCGGCGGGGGCAGCGGTGACAGCGGGTTGTTCCGCAAGACCGGCGCCGCACCGAACGAGAATATCGCGCGCCAGCGCCAGAACACGCCGCTGGCGCAAGAGGACCGATCGACCATCTGGGACCTGTTCGCGGATACCGACAACCCCAACACCACGGTCGAGGTGAACAAGTATCTCTGGCAGGCATCGCTTGAGGTGCTGAATTTCCTGCCGGTGGAATCGGTCGATCCCTTCTCGGGCGTGTTCGTCACCGGCTATGGCACGCCCCCCGGCGGCGGACGCGCCTATCGCGCCACGGTCTATGTGCAGGATCCGGCGCTGGACGCCCGGTCGCTGAAGGTGGCTCTGGCCACGCGGGGCGGGCCGGTTTCGACGGCGACGGTGCGCGCCGTCGAGGACGCGATCCTGACCCGCGCGCGGCAGCTGCGCATCCGCGACGGCAACCTCTGAGCCGGGGCGCACTTTACGCCCCGCCACGGGGCCATTAAGACCACGCCGGGCCCGCGCGCCCGGCGTTTCACCGACAAGGACCCCGCAGATGTCGCGTTTTCAGCCGAACGAGATCGAGCCGAAATGGCAGGCCGAATGGGAAAAGGCCGGCACCTTCACCGCCAGGCACGACCCCGACAGGCCGAAATACTATGTGCTGGAGATGTTTCCCTATCCCTCGGGCAACCTGCACATGGGCCATGTGCGCAACTACACGATGGGCGACGTGGTGGCGCGTTACAAGGCGGCGCAGGGGTTCAGCGTGCTGCACCCGATGGGCTGGGACGCATTCGGCCTGCCCGCCGAGAACGCGGCGATGGAACGCAAGGTGCATCCCGGCGACTGGACCTATGCCAATATCGACAACATGAAGGCGCAGTTCGCGTCGCTGGGCCTGTCGCTGGACTGGAGCCGCGAATTCGCCACCTGCGATCCCGAATATTACGGCCAGCAGCAGGCGATGTTCATCGACTTCATGGAAAAGGGGCTGGTCTATCGCAAGAACGCGGTGGTCAACTGGGATCCGGTGGACATGACCGTCCTGGCCAATGAACAGGTCGAGGACGGCAAGGGCTGGCGCTCGGGCGCGGTGGTCGAGCGGCGTGAGCTGACGCAGTGGTTCTTCCGCATCTCGGATTTTTCCGAAGAGCTGCTGGAGGCGCTGGACGGGCTGGACAACTGGCCCGAGAAGGTCAAGACGATGCAGCGCAACTGGATCGGCCGCTCACGCGGGCTGCAATTCGCGTTCTCGACCATCGACGCACCGGAAGGGTTCGACCGGATCGAGGTCTATACCACCCGTCCCGACACGCTGATGGGCGCCTCTTTCATCGGGATCTCGCCCGACCATCCGCTTGCGAAGACGCTGGAGCGTGAAAACGCCGACATCGCCGCATTCAACGCCGAATGCCGCAAGACCGGCACCAGCGAAGAAGCGCTGGAAAAGGCCGAGAAAAAGGGTTTCGATACCGGGTTTACGGTGCGCCACCCGTTCGACACGGGCTGGGAGCTGCCGATCTATATCGCCAACTTCATCCTCATGGATTACGGCACCGGCGCGATATTCGGCTGCCCGGCGCATGACCAGCGCGACCATGACTTCGCCCGAAAATACGGCCTGCCCATCATCGACACCTTCCTGCCGGCCGAGGGGGATATCGACATCCAGGCCGGGGCCTATGTCCCGCCCAAATCCGAGCCTGTCCGCTACACCCGTGGCTTCGCGGGCGACGAGGTGCAGACCGGCGAGGCCGCCGTGGAGGCAGCGATTCGGTTCTGCGAGGAAAATGGCGTCGGCCACGGCGTCACCAAGTTCCGGCTGCGCGACTGGGGCCTGTCACGGCAGCGTTACTGGGGCTGCCCGATCCCGGTGGTGCATTGCGACGCCTGCGGCGTGGTGCCGGAAAAGAAGGAAAACCTGCCGGTCGAGCTGCCCCGCGATGTCAGCTTCGACCAGCCCGGCAACCCCCTGGACCGGCACCCGACATGGCGCGACGTGCCCTGTCCGCAGTGCGGCAAGCCGGCAAGGCGCGAAACGGACACGATGGACACATTCGTCGATTCGTCCTGGTATTTCGCCCGCTTCACCGCGCCGCGCGCGAAAACGCCGACCGATCCGGTCGAGACCGATTACTGGATGAACGTGGATCAGTATATCGGCGGGATCGAGCACGCGATCCTGCACCTGCTCTATTCCCGGTTCTTCGCCCGCGCCATGCATCTGACCGGCCATCTGCCGCAAAAGGCGATCGAGCCGTTCGACGCGCTCTTCACGCAGGGCATGGTCACGCATGAGATCTATGTCACCCGCGACGAACGGGACCGGCCCGTCTATCACCTGCCCGAGCATGTCGAGTGGACCGAGAACGGCGCAAAACTCGGCGCCACGGGCGAGCCGGTCGAGGTGGTCCCATCGGCCAAGATGTCGAAATCGAAAAAGAATGTCGTCGATCCGGTGAATATCGTATCCTCCTACGGGGCCGATACCGCGCGCTGGTTCGTGCTGTCCGACAGTCCGCCCGAGCGTGACGTGGAATGGACCGCGGCCGGAGCCGACGCGGCGTTCAAGCACCTCGCGCGGGTCTGGCGGATCGCCAGCGAGATCGCTGAGGCCACGGGCGAAGGCCAGGGCGACGCGGATCTGCTGCGCGAAATGCACAAGACGATCCACGACGTCACGATGGGAATCGAAAGTTTCGGCTTCAACACCTCGGTCGCCCGGCTCTATGCCTTCACCAACACGCTGCACAAATCGAAGGCCGGGGCAGATGCCAGGCGCCAGGCAATGCGCGTGATGGCGCAGCTGATGTCGCCGATGACCCCGCACCTGGCCGAAGAGATCTGGGCGCTGATGGGGGGCAAGGGACTGGTGGCCGAAGCCGCCTGGCCGCAGGCCGACCCCGCCATGCTGATCGAGGACACCGTGACCATGCCGATCCAGATCAACGGCAAGCGCAAGGCCGAGATAGAGGTCGCCAGGGACCTGACCAAGGAAGATGTTGAAAAGCTGGCGCTGGCCCATGATGCTGTGGTCAAGGCGCTGAACGGTGGCGCCCCGAAAAAACTGATTGTCGTGCCGGGCCGCATCATCAATGTTGTCATCTGACCGCCGCGCGTTCGTTCTGAGCCTTGTCCTTCTGCCGCTTGCGGGCTGCGGGTTCCGACCGGTCTATGGCCCGGGCGGCGCGGCCGAGGGGTTGCGCGGCCGCGTCCGGATTCAACCCCCTCAATCGCAGGAAGAGTTCCAATTGGTCGGGCGGCTGGAACAACGGCTTGGCCGGCCCCAGGCGCCGCGTTACGATCTGAACTATGCGCTTGAAACGCGGGAACAGGGGCTTTCGATCACCGGGCAGCAGGAAATCACCCGCTACAACGTGATCGGGCGGCTGGACTTTCGGCTGGTCGGCGTCAATGACGGAAAGGTCATCTCTTCGGGCACACTGGATGCCTTCACCGGCTATTCGGCCAGCGCCAGCCCGGTGGCCACGTTGAGCGCGCAGCAGGACGCGCATGAACGGCTGGTCGTGATCCTTGCCGATCGGCTGGTAACGCGGCTTCTTGCGACCGGCGCGGGACACAGCGCATGAAACTGTCCGGGCAGGATGCGAAACGCTTTTTCGCGCAGCCCGAGCCGCATCGCACCGGCCTGCTGATCTTCGGTGCCGACGCAATG
>JADQCD010000298.1 GCA_016278285.1 Actibacterium sp. | reverse complement strand
GGACCGCGAACTGGCCGAAGAGGCCTGGGCCGGCGACATCATCGGCATCCCCAACCATGGCCAGTTGCGCATCGGTGACACGCTGACCGAGGGCGAGGCGCTGCGCGTGACCGGCATCCCGTCATTCGCACCCGAGTTACTGCAAAGCTGCCGCGCGGGCGACCCGATGAAAGCCAAGCACCTGGACAAGGCGCTGATGCAATTTGCCGAAGAAGGCGCAGCCAAGGTGTTCAAGCCGATGATGGGCGCCGGCTTCATCGTCGGCGTGGTCGGACAGCTTCAATTCGAGGTGCTGGCCAGTCGGATCGAACAGGAATACGGCCTGCCGGTGCGCTTCGAGCCGTCGCAATTCACCTCGGCGCGCTGGATCACCGGCCCCAAGGCCGCGGTGGACAGGTTCGTCAACCTCAACAAGCAGCACATCGCGCATGACAACGATGGCGATCTGGTCTACATGACCCGGCTGCAATGGGATATCGACAGGGTCGCCCGCGACCACCCGGAGGTCACACTCAGCGCAATCAAGGAGATGCAGGTCTGAGCGCACCTGACCGCCCGATCGCCCGCCTTGACCCGCCCGGCGCGATGGCATAAGGATGACGCGCAGTTGAAGATCGGCAATACGGTCGATCGGGCCGCGCGGATTTGCGGCCGAACTTATGCCGCACCAATCCAAGGGACCTTGATGACCACTTTCGCCGATTTGGGGCTCGATCCCAAAGTCCTCTCTGCCATAGCCGATGCCGGATATGAAACCCCCACCCCGATCCAGGCGCAGGCGATTCCGCATGCGCTGGCCGGGCGCGACGTGCTGGGCATCGCCCAGACCGGCACCGGCAAGACCGCCAGCTTTGTTCTGCCGATGGTCACGATGCTTTCGCGCGGGCGTGCGCGCGCGCGAATGCCGCGCAGCCTGGTGCTGGCGCCGACCCGCGAACTGGCCGCGCAGGTGGCCGAAAATTTCGACATCTACGCCAAGAACACCAAGCTGACCAAGGCGCTGCTGATCGGCGGCGTGTCATTCAAGGAACAGGATGCGCTCATCGACAAGGGCGTGGACGTGCTGATCGCCACGCCGGGTCGCCTGCTGGACCATTTCGAGCGTGGCAAGCTGCTGCTGACTGGCGTTCAGGTCATGGTCGTGGACGAGGCCGACAGGATGCTGGACATGGGTTTCATCCCCGATATCGAGCGGATTTTCCAGCTGACGCCCTTCACCCGCCAGACACTGTTCTTCAGCGCCACCATGGCGCCCGAGATCGAACGGATCACCAACACCTTCCTGTCCAATCCCGAACGTATCGAGGTGGCCCGCGCCGCCACCACGGGCGAAAATATCGACCAGGGCGTAGTGATGTTCAAGGCGTCGCGCAAGGACCGTCAGGCCAGCGAAAAACGCGCGCTGCTGCGCGCGCTGATCGAACGCGAGGGCACGGATTGCAAGAACGCCATTATCTTTTGCAACCGCAAGACCGAGGTGGATATCGTCGCCAAGTCGCTGAACAAATACGGGTATGACGCGGCACCGATCCACGGCGATCTGGATCAGTCGCAGCGAACGCGCACGCTGAACGCGTTCCGCGAAGGCGAGTTGCGGTTTCTCTGTGCCTCGGACGTGGCCGCGCGCGGATTGGACGTGCCGGCGGTCAGCCACATTTTCAATTATGACGTGCCAAGCCACGCCGAGGATTATGTCCACCGGATCGGGCGCACCGGACGGGCCGGGCTGAAGGGGCGCGCGCTGATGATCTGCGTGCCCAGCGACGAGAAGAACCTGGGCGATATCGAAAATCTGGTGCAACGCGAGATTCCGCGCGTCGAAAACCCGCTGGACAAGAGCGCCTCCCAAACCGGACAACAAAACGCCGCCCCTGAGCGCGAAGAAACGGCCGAGGGGGGACAGGCGGTTGCCGAAGGCCCGGAACAGACGGCCCCGAAGGCCGAGACGCCCAAGGGCAAGCCGCCGCCCCGCCCGAAGCGCGAAACGAAAAAACGCGATCCCGGCAAGGAAACGCCGGCACACCCCGCCGGGTCATCCGGCAAGGACGATCGAAACCCCGCACCCCGCGACAAGGACGGGCGGGTCATCGGCATGGGCGATCATGTGCCCGCCTTTCTGACCCGGCCCTTCAAGGCACCGGCGGACTGATCGACCTGATTGCGACCGCCCGGCGGGCGGTCATTCGGCTTGTCTCGCGCCCTTGCGGGACGCTCGGGTGGCGCGGCATCGATAACGGCGGCGCGCTTGCAACCGGCGCCCCCCGGCGCTAGCAGGACGACATGCAAGCGATCTTCGACGAAGGCCCACCGCCGCCCTGCCCCGCCCCGTTCAACCTGGCCGCCCATGTCCTGGCGCCGGCAGCCACCACGCCCGACAAGATCGCGCTGGCGGTCGTGACCCCGTCAGGCGCCGAACGCTGGAGCTATGCGCGGCTGGAACGCGCCGTGCGCGGAGTCGCGGGTGCATTGGCGGCCATGGGTCTGCCAGACGGCGCGCCGGTCCTGCTGCGCCTGGGAAACACGGTGGATTTCCCGATTGCCTTTCTGGGCGCGATCGCGGCGGGGCTGATGCCGGTGCCGACATCGGCGCAGTTGACCACAAGCGAAATCAGCCGGTTGGCCGTCGAGATCGCGCCGGCGTTGATCATCGCCGCGCCGGGAGTGGCCCTGCCCGAAGGGAACATTCCGGTCATCGACAGTGCCGGGCTGGAGGCCCTGTTCGACCGTGCCCCCGGCGCCTATGCGATGGGTGATCCGGACCGGCCGGCCTACATGATCTACACGTCGGGCACGGGCGGCGCCCCGCGTGGCGTGCTGCATGCCCATCGCGCGGTCTGGGCACGACGAATGATGTGGGATGGCTGGTACGGCCTGACCCGCGACGACCGGCTTTTGCATGCCGGCGCGTTCAACTGGACCTACACCCTGGGCACTGGTCTGCTGGATCCGTGGGCAATTGGCGCCACCGCGCTTATCCCCGGCGCGGGCGTGACGCCGGCTGCGTTGCCGCTGCTTCTGCGGCGGCATGACGTTACGATCTTCGCCGCCGCGCCGGGCGTCTTTCGGCAGATGATGCGCGCCGGCCCCTTGCCGGCACTGCCGAGACTGCGCCATGCCCTGTCAGCGGGTGAGAAACTGCCAGAGGCCACGCGGGACGCCTGGACTGCCGCCACCGGCACGCCGGTCTACGAGGCCCTCGGAATGTCGGAATGTTCGACCTTCATCTCGGGATCGCCGTCGCGACCGGCGACGCCACCGGCCTCGGGCTATCCGCAGGGGGGGCGGCGCCTGGCGGTGCTGGGCGAGGATCTTTCCCCGGTGCTCCGCGGTACGCCCGGTCAACTGGCCGTGTCTCGCCGGGACCCGGGGCTGATGCTGGGCTACTGGAAGGCCCCTGACGAAACCGCGGCCCGGTTTTCAGGCGAGTGGTTCCTGACCGGCGACATGGTCCAGATGGCCGAGGACGACGCGGTGACCTATCTTGGCCGCACCGACGACATGATGAATGCCGGCGGCTTTCGCGTCTCGCCGGTCGAGGTCGAGGCCGCCCTGACCGGTCACCCCGACATACACGAGGTCGCGGTAACCGAAGTGCGGGTCAAGGCCAACGCCACGGTGATCGCCGCCTTCTATACCGGCACGCATACCGACGAAGCGGCGTTGCGGGATTTCGTCGCCGAACGGCTGGCACGCTACAAGCAGCCACGGATGTTCATTCACATGGACGCGCTGCCAAGGGGCGGAAATGGAAAACTGAACCGCAAGGCACTTCGGCAGACCTGGGAGGGCCGCCATGATCAAACTTGATATCCTGTCCGATCCGATCTGCCCCTGGTGCCATATCGGCAAGGCGCGCCTGGACCAGGCGCTGGCCCGGCATCGCGATCACCCCTTCACCATCGAATGGCACCCGTTTCAGCTGAACCCGGACATGCCGGCGGGGGGCATGGACCGGCGCGCCTATCTGGAGGCCAAGTTCGGCGGCAAGACGCAGGCGGCAAAGATCTATGCCCAGATCGCCGAGGCCGCCGAGGAGGCCGGGTTGCTGATCGATTTCGGGGCCATCCCGCGCACCCCGAATACACTGAATGCGCATCGGCTGATTCACTGGGCCGGAATCGAGGGGCGGCAAACGCCGGTCGTGTCCTTCCTGTTCGACGCGTATTTCCAGAAAGGCCAGGACATCGGCGAAACGGAGATCCTGGTCCAGGTGGCCGAGCGCGCCGAGATGGACGGCGATGCCACCCGCCGCCTGCTGGAAAGCGATGCCGACGCACAGCTGATCCGTGACCGTGATTCCCATGCTCGCGCACGCGGGGTGACGGGCGTGCCAACCTTCATCGTGGCGAACCAGCATGTCGTAGTCGGCGCGCAGCCGCCCGAACTTTGGGACAGTGTGATTGCCGAGTTGCAGGAAAAACTGTCGGACGGCACCTGAGGCGCGCGACACTTACTGCAAATTCGCACAGCCACATCTGCGCTGTTGCACTGGCCGTTCCTGCGGTTTCGACAGAAAAGAGGCCAGCTATTGCCCCGATCGGATTTCCAATGATCGCACCCACCAAACAGCCGGGCCAGGCCGAGTTCGTCGCCATGATCGCGATGATGTTCGCCACCATCGCCTTTTCCATCGACGCGATGCTGCCGGCCCTGCCCGCCATCGGCCGGCAACTGACGCCCGAGGCGCTGAACCGGGCGCAACTGATCATCACCAGCTTCATGCTGGGCATGGGGCTGGGGACACTGATCGCCGGGCCCATGTCGGATTCCTTCGGTCGACGGCGGATGATTTTGCTCGGCGGGGCGCTTTATATTGCAGGCGCGGTGCTGGCTGGCTTGTCGCAGTCCCTGGAGCTGGTGCTCGCGGCCCGCGTTCTTCAGGGGCTGGGTGCGGCCGGGCCGCGGGTGGTGGCCCTGGCGGTGGTGCGCGATCTTTATTCCGGGCGGGACATGGCGCGGATGATCTCGCTGGTGATGATGATCTTCACGCTGCTCCCTGCCATTGCGCCTTCGCTTGGGGCGGCGATCATGGCGTTTACCGGCTGGCGCGGGATTTTCGGGGCCTTCGTGCTGTTCTCGATCGTCTCGATCGGCTGGTTTACCCTTCGACAGCCGGAAACCCTGCGCCCGGAAAATCGCCGCGCGCTGGAGGCGAGGCTGCTTTGGCATGCGGCGCGCGAGGTGTTCACGCATCGCCGCGTGGCAATCGCGATCATGGTGCAGACACTGATCTTCTCGACCCTGTTCATGGTGCTCTCTTCAACCCAACAGATTTTCGACCTGTATTTCGGACGTGGTGAAAACTTTCCGATCTGGTTCGGGGTCATCGCGATTCTGGCCGGCACGGCCAGCGTTGCCAATGCCCGGCTGGTGGGACGGCTGGGCATGCGGTTTCTTGTGCGGGTCACGCTGGGGGTTCAGCTGATCATCTCGTCGGTGATGCTGACCAGTTTCGGGCTGGGGCTGTTGCCCGGATGGGCCGGGTTTCCGGCCTATCTGATCTGGTCTGTCACGCTCTTCGGGATGATGGGGCTGACCATTGGCAATCTGAATGCGCTGGCCATGCAGCCGCTGGGCCATATCGCCGGCATGGCCGCATCGGTGATCGGCGCGACATCCACGATTCTGGCGGTGATCGTCGCGGCGCCGGTGGGGCTGGCCTTTGACGGCACGCCGGTGCCGCTGGCCATCGGTGCGGTTCTGGCGATCGGCAGCGCGCGGCTGCTGTTCGTGATGATGCCCGACGAAGACTGAACAACCCCGCCTATTCTGCCGCCTTTTCCCCGGCTTTCCGCGTCTCGTCACGGACCTTTTCGGCCAGGTCGCGGGCGATGGCGAACGCGCCCCGGATCTTGTCGCTGTCCTTGCGCCAGTCGCGGCGAATGACGATCTTGTTGTCCTTCACCCTCGCGGTGCCGCGCTGATCTTCCAGGAATTCGACCAGACCCTGGGGCGAAGCGAACTTGTTGTCGTGGAACTGGATCGTCGCGCCCTTCGGGCCTCCGTCCAGCTTGCCAATTCCGGCACGCTTGCACATCGCCTTGATCCGAACGATCAGCAGAAGCATGTTAACCTCTTTCGGCAATTCTCCGAACCGGTCGATCAGCTCGGCGGCGAAGCCTTCCAGCTCGACCTTCGTCGTCAGCCCCGACAGGCGGCGATAGAGCCCAAGGCGCACATCGAGATCCGGGACATAATCCTCGGGGATCAGAACCGGAACGCCCAGGTTGATCTGGGGCGCCCAATGCTCGTCGGCTTCCGAAAGCCCCTCCATCTCGCCGGCGCGGATCTTGGCGATCGCCTCTTCCAGCATGGACTGGTAGAGTTCGAACCCGACTTCGCGCACATGGCCCGACTGTTCGTCGCCGACCAGGTTGCCGGCACCGCGAATGTCAAGATCCTGGCTGGCCAGGGTAAAGCCTGCCCCAAGCGCATCAAGGCTGGCCAGAACGCGCAGCCGTTTCTGCGCCGCCGGAGTCAGCGGCGCCCGGGGCCTGGTGGTCAGATAGGCATAGGCGCGCGTCTTTGACCGGCCCACACGCCCGCGGATCTGATAGAGCTGGGCCAGCCCGAACATGTCGGCGCGATGCACGATCATCGTGTTCGCTGCGGGAATATCCAGGCCGCTTTCGACGATCGTGGTGGACAGGAGCACATCGTACTTGCCGTCATAAAAGGCGTTCATGCGGTCGTCGAGCTCTCCGGCCGCCATCTGGCCGTGGGCCACGACGAAGCTGACCTCGGGAACCTGATCGCGCAAAAACTCTTCGATTTCGGGCAGATCGCTCAGGCGGGGCACCACGAAAAAGGATTGCCCGCCGCGGTAATGTTCGCGCAGCAGGGCTTCGCGCACGGTCACCGCGTCGAACTCGCTGACATAGGTGCGGATCGAAAGACGGTCCACCGGCGGGGTGCCGATGATCGACAGATCGCGCACGCCGGTCAGGCTCATCTGCAAGGTGCGCGGGATCGGCGTGGCGGTCAGCGTCAGCACATGAACGTCCGAGCGCATCTGCTTCAGACGCTCCTTGTGGGTCACGCCGAAATGCTGTTCCTCGTCCACGATCAACAGGCCGAGATTGCTGAACCGGATATTCTTGGCCAGAAGCGCGTGGGTGCCGATGCAGATATCCACCGTGCCGTCGGCCAACCCGGCGCGGGTGTCGGCGGCCTCTTTCTGGCCAACGAAACGCGACAACTGCCGCACCTTGATCGGAAAGCCCCGAAACCGTTCACGGAAACTCTGGGCGTGCTGGCGCGCCAGAAGGGTCGTTGGCGCGATCAACGCGACCTGCACGCCCGACAACGCGGCGACGAAGGCCGCACGCATCGCCACCTCGGTCTTGCCGAACCCGACATCACCGCAGATCAGCCGATCCATCGGATGGCCGGCAGCCATGTCGGCCAGCACGTCTTCGATGGCACGCAGCTGATCCTCGGTTTCCTGATAGGGAAAGCGCGCGCTGAACTCTTCCCACATGTGATGGTTCGCCTCAAGGATCGGCGCACGGCGCAGCGCGCGCTCGGCGGCGACCCGGATCAAGCGGTCGGCGATCTGGCGTATGCGTTCCTTGAGCCGCGCCTTGCGCGCCTGCCAGGCCCCGCCGCCAAGCTTGTCCAGAAGCCCCTCTTCATGGCCGAAGCGGCTGAGCAGCTCGACATTCTCCACCGGCAGGAACAGCCGGTCGCCGCCCGCGTATTCAAGCGCGATGCATTCATGCGGCGCACCCGCGGCCGTGATCGTCTCCAGCCCCGTATAGCGGCCGACACCGTGATCGACATGGACCACCAGATCGCCCGGCGACAATGACTGAGCTTCGGTCAGGAAGTTTTCGGCCCGCTTGCGTTTTTTCGGCGCGCGGATCAATCGGTCGCCCAGCACGTCCTGTTCCGAGATCACCGTCAACTGCGGCCCGGTGAACCCGTGTTCCAGCGCCCAGACCACAAGATAGATGCCACGCCCGGGCGGAATGTCGCGGATGTCGCCGGCAAGGATCCCGTCGGCCACGCCCTCATCTTCCAGCAGGCCCTGCAGCCGCTCACGCGCGCCCTCGGAATAAGAGGCGACAACAACCGGCCCCTCTTCGCGCATTGCCCGAACATGGCTGGCCATTGCTTGGAAAAGATTTATGTTTTCTTGCTGGCGCTCAGGTGCGAAATTGCGTCCGATACGCCCGCCCGCGTCGATCACACCGGGCCCGGTGCCCTGCGGCAGCGGATTGAGTTGCAACATGCGGTGGCCTGCCACGGCCTGTTCCCAGGCAGCGTCATCGAGATAGAGAAGCCCCGGCGGACAGGGCTTGTAGATCGTATCCATCCGGTTCTTCGCGCCCATCGCCTCGCGCCGGGTCTCATACTGATCGACGATGCCTTCCCAGCGGCTTTGCCTTGCTGCGGGAATCTGGTCGTCCAGAAAGATCGACGCTTCGGGAAGATAGTCGAAAACCGTCTCCAGCCGCGCATGGAAGAACGGCAGCCAGTGCTCGACCCCCTGATGCTTGCGCCCGGCGCTGACCGCTTCGTAAAGCGGGTCGTCCGTGCCCGCGGCGCCGAATTCGATGCGATAACTCTGTCGGAACCGGGTGATCGCGGCGTCATCCAAGATTACCTCGGACACCGGAGCCAGGTCCACCTTGTCCAGTTTTTCCGTGGTAAGCTGTGTGGCCGGATCGAACCGCCGCGCGCCGTCCAGCACGTCGCCGAACAGATCCAGCCGGACCGGTCCGACCTGACCCGGCGGGAAGATGTCTATGATGCCCCCGCGGATCGCGTAATCGCCCGGCTCGGTGACTGTCGGCGACTGGGCAAAGCCCATCCGCGTCAGGAAGTCACGCAATCCCGCCTCGTCGATACGCTGCCCGACGCGGGCCGAGAAAGCCGCCTCGTGCATCAGATCGCGCGTCGGAATGCGCTGAGTGGCGGCCGAAAGAGTGGTCAACAGGATGAAAGGCCCCGGCACGCCGTGCGCCAGCGCCGCCAGCGTGGCCATGCGCGCCGCCGACACCTCGGTATTGGGTGAGACACGGTCATATGGCAGGCAATCCCAGGCAGGAAATTCGAGCAGAACCGCATCGGGCGCAAAGAAAGCCAGCGCCGCGCGCATCTCGGCAAGCCGCTTGTCATCGCGTGCGACGTGGCAAACCGGCTTGCCGGTCTTTTCAAGCTCGCGCGCCAGAAGCCGGGCGTCGAACCCCTCTGGCGCGCCGCCGATCGTGATGTGTCCCGATTTCGCCATGTCGCCGTCAGTTAATGGTGTGGCGCCTGCTGTCAACCGCCCAGAACGCCCAGCGACAGGTTCTGATACATCCCCCAGAACGCCGTGACCAGGATCGACACCATCCCGATTACCTGCGTGATGCGCCGATGCACGATCAGCCGCTTGCGCAGCGGTGCTCCGATCAATCCCCTGCTGTGGATGTCCTGCGCCGCATGGATCGACAACCCGCCCACCAGGCTCATCGGCAGCGCGATCAGGAACACCGCCTGCGCGAACTCTATCGAATATAGAAAGCCCAGCAGCGCCAGAACCGTCAGTGCAAAGCACGCCAGCCCCAACAGCCACATCCCCGATGTTCCCGAGATCATCAGGATGCGTCGAACGTTTATTCGTACCAGATCCTGCATGTCGATCTCGAACTGTCCGCCCTGATGCCCGGCGCGCTGGACAAGATCGAATGGAACCCCCAGGACGCGGTGCGAGGCCGCCGACCAGACCACCGCCAGCATGATCCAGTACCACAGGTTCGAGAAGGACCGCATGTCGATCACCTCGAAGACGGTCTTGTAGTAATCCAATGCTGCCCCCGATTTTCCCCGATGGCCGCGCGACTGGAACCGCGGCGCGCCATTCCTACACTTGAGGCACGGGCAAATCCATGCCACGCAGACAAAAAACAACATGCAGGAGCCCGTAATGCGTCCGACCGTTGCCCCGTTCCCCACCGCGCGTCTGCGACGCACCCGCAAATCCGCCGCAATTCGCGGCCTGGTGCGTGAAAACGCGCTTGGCGTCCAGGATCTGATCTGGCCGATCTTCGTGCGCGAAGGTGATGGCGTGGAAGAGCCGGTCCCCTCGATGCCCGGTGTGAACCGCCTGAGCATCGACCGTGCCGTCGCCGCCGCGCAGGAGGCGACCGGGCTGGGCATACCGGCGATCTGCATCTTTCCCTATACCGACCCGTCGCTGAAGACCGAGCTGTGCGAAGAGGCGTGGAACCCCGACAACCTGTCGAACCGGGCGATCCGCGCGATCAAGGCGGCGGTGCCCGAAATCGCCGTGATGACCGACATCGCACTGGACCCCTACAATGCCAACGGCCATGACGGAATCGTGCGCGACGGCGAAATCGTCAATGACGAAACCGTCGAGGCGCTGGTCAGGATGGCGCTGGCCCAGGCCGAGGCAGGGGCCGACATCCTGGGGCCGTCCGACATGATGGACGGGCGTATCGGCGCGATGCGCGATGCGCTGGAAGCTGCGGGCCACCGGAATGTCTGCATCCTCAGCTACGCGGCCAAATACGCCTCTTGCTTTTACGGCCCGTTCCGTGACGCTGTGGGCGCCAGCGGCGCGCTGATCGGCGACAAGAACACCTATCAGATGGACCCCGGCAATTCCGACGAGGCGCTGCGCCTGATCCAGCGCGACCTGAACGAGGGCGCCGACATGGTGATGATCAAGCCCGGCATGCCGTATCTGGACATCTGCCGCCGGGTGAAGGACAGTTTCGGCGTTCCAACCTATGCCTATCAGGTGTCGGGCGAATACGCGATGTTGCAAGCGGCCGCCCGAAACGGATGGCTGGACGGCGAAAAGGCGATGATGGAAAGCCTGCTGGGATTCAAGCGGGCGGGTTGCGACGGCATCCTGACATATTTCGCCCCTGCCGTTGCGCGTTTTCTGAACGCTGTCTGAAACGCGGGTTTTCGCCGGTCAGGCACAAGAATTGATGACAGCCAAGGCAAAAGCCCCTAAACTTTGCGCCAAGGGCCGGAAAAGGCCATGGAGCAGAGGCAGAGACGAAGGGCAGAAACATGAGCACGATTTCACGCCGATCCTTCCTGTTGGCCGCTGGCGCCGGCACCGCGTTGACCGCCGCCTGCGGCAACGGTATCGGCAACAGCAATGCAGCCACGCTGGACGCGCGGGTAGACGCGACGCGGGACTACCTGTTTTCGCAATATCCGGGCACCAGGGACCTGGCCGAAAAGGCTCAGGGCATCCTGTGGATGCCGCTGATCACCGAGGCCGGGTTCTTCGTCGGTGGCTCGTACGGTCGCGGGGCATTGCGTATCGACAACGTGTCGGTCGACTATTACTCGGCAACGCAAGGGTCTTTCGGGTTCCAGATTGGCGCCCAGCAATATGCCCACGCGTTGTTCTTCATGACCCAGGAGGCGCTGAGCGAGTTCCGAGGTTCCACTGGCTGGTCGGCCGGCGCCGATCTGGAATACGCGGTGAACGACCAGGCTGGCAACCTCAGCGCCAAGACCCTGACCGCGATGGACCCGATCATCGCAATCGTCTTCGGCCAGGCAGGTCTTATTATCGGCGCATCGCTTGAGGGCACGAAATACACCCGGATCATTCCATAGAGGCAGCCACTCGATCCCCTTTCCCGTGCGGTGCGAAACCGGTTAAACCGGGGCCATGAAAGCAACCGCGTCATGACTGCCGAATATCTGACAACAGCCGAGGTGGCCGAACTGCTGCGCATCAAGGAGCGCAAGGTCTATGACCTTGCCTCGGGTGGCGACATGCCATGTGTGCGGGTGGTCGGCAAACTGCTGTTCCCCCGTGCCGAGATCGAGGACTGGATCGCCGCCGCGCGCAGCGGGCCGGCGCGCAAGGTGCCGCCCCTGCCCCGCATCGTCGCGGGCAGTCACGATCCGCTGCTGGACTGGGCATTGCGCGAATCCGGCTCGTCCCTGGCGGGGTTCTTCGACGGCAGCCTTGACGGGCTGAAGCGCATCGCCCGGCGCGACGCCATGGCCGCCGGTCTGCACCTGCATGAGCCCGAAGGCTGGAACGCCGCGCGTGTGGCGCATGATTTCCCGGCCAAACCCGTGGTGCTTGTCGAGTTCGCAACCCGCCGACGGGGGCTGATCGTGCCGCCCGACAACCCGCACGGCCTGACCGGTATTGCCGATCTGGCCACGCACCGTTTTTCGCGACGTCAGCCGACCGCCGCCAGCCAGAAGTTGTTCGAGCATCTTGCGCGCGAGGCCGGGATCGACCCCGAAGGTCTGTCCGGCCCCGACTCCGTGGCGCGGACCGAGGCCGACGTGGCGCTGCCGGTGCTGAACGGTGCGGCTGACGCTGCCTTCGGCCTGCAATCCGTGGCGCATCAGCTGCGCCTTGGCTATGTCGATCTGTTGGAAGAGCGGTTCGACCTGCTGGTTTGGCGTCAGGCTTACTTCTCTGAAGAGTTTCAGCAGCTTATCAAGTTTCTCTTATCCGATACCTTCACAGCGCAGGCCGCCGGGATGACCGGCTATGACATAGGCGGGCTGGGACGGGTCCATTACAACGCGCCCTGCCCCTGAAACATCACTTCGCGTTGGGGAAGAAAAGCTGCTGGCCGTCCACCCGGTAAGACGCGATGGTTTCCTGCCCCTCGTCGCTGAGCAGCCAGTCGATGAATGTCTGCCCGGACTCGGCCCTTACATTGGGAAACCGATCAGGGTTGACCAGGATCACGCCATACTGGTTGAACAGCTGCGGGTCGCCCTCGACCATGATTTCGTAATCGCCCTTGTTGCCGAACGCGATCCATGTTGCCCGGTCGGTCATGATATAAGCGTCCATCGCGGTGCCGGTGTTCAACGTGGCCCCCATGCCGGATCCGGTTTCGCGATACCAGCGCCCCGAATCGGCGGTCGGGTCGATCCCGGCGGCGGCCCACAGGCGCATCTCGGCCTTGTTGGTGCCCGAGTCGTCCCCGCGCGACGCGAAAGGGGCCTCGGCCTCGGCGATTTTCGTGAGTGCAGCGGTCGCATCGGTCATGCCGCTGATCCCGGCGGGGTCCGAGGGCGGACCGACGATCACGAAATCGTTGTACATCACATCAAAGCGTTCGACGCCGTAGCCCTCGGCGACGAATTTCTCTTCCGACGGTTTGGCATGGACGAACAGCACATCGCCATCGCCGTTCATCGCGTTCTTGATCGCCTGGCCCGTGCCGACTGCCACCACGCGCACCTCGATTCCGGTCTTTTCGGAAAATTTCGGAAGCATGTAATCGAACAGGCCTGAATTCTGGGTCGATGTCGTGGACTGAACCACGATGAACTCTTCGGCCGCACTGGCAGGCGCAGCCGCGGCGGCGACACCCGCGGCCATTAAGGTCGCCATGAAGAAACGTCTGAACATGAAGAACCTCCCTTTCTGTGGTTCTGGAAATGGGTCAGACGAGCAAATGCCCGTCGACGAAGGCCCGCGCCGCCGCGCTGCGGGGTCGCGGGAAAAAGTCGGCCACCGGGGTCTGTTCCTCGACCCGACCGCCGTTGAGAAACAGGATTTCTTCGCCCAATCGCCGGGCCTGGCCAAGGTCATGCGTGACCATGATCACCTTAGTGCCGGCCCGTGCGGCCCGAGCGATCAGCGCCTCGATGCGCTGCGTGGCGCCGGGATCCAGGCTGGAGGTCGGCTCATCCAGAAACAGGATCTCGGGCGCTCCCGCCAATGCCCTGATCAGGGCCAGGCGCTGCCCTTCGCCGCCGGACAGGGATCGGGCCGACTGTCGGCCCTTTCCCGACAAATCGCCGCGGGCCAGCAGGTCGCGCACACGCGCGCGGCGCTCGGACCGCGGCACGCCGTGGAAACGCAGGACATAATGCAGGTTTCCTGTCACAGATCGCCGCAGCAGAACGGGCCGTTGAAACACCATCGCCTGGCGCGCACGCGCGGCGCGGTCGGGGTCGCGCCCGGCCAGTGTGATCTGCCCCGCGTCGGGTTCCACAAGGCCGTGAAGCAGTCGGATCAGAACGCTCTTGCCCGCACCGTTCGGGCCGAGAATCATCGTCGGACCCACCGTTTCGATGGTCAGATCCGGCACGTCGATCAACAACTTGCCGCCACGCTGCAACCGCAGACCGCGCGCGGAAATCGGCAGGTCGCGGGCGGGCGTCGGCACGCCGGTGACGGCGCCGGAGTGAGAAAGCCGCAGGTCACGCATGGAACAATCTTCGCGCGGTGCCACCGGCCGCCGATGTCGCGGCATTCACAGTGATGGCGATGAATATCAGGATCGTGCCCAGTGCGAGCGCGAGTGCCAGATTGCCCTTGGACGTCTCCAGCGCGATGGTCGTGGTCATGACCCGCGTGACGTGGTTGATGTTGCCGCCCACGATGATGACGGCCCCGACCTCGGCGATGGCGCGGCCGAACCCGGCCAGAACCGCCGTCAGCAGGTTGAATCGCCCATCCCAAAGAAGCGTCGGCACCGACCCCAGCCGCGACACGCCGATCGACCGCAGCTGTTCGGAATATTCCCGGTCCAATGTCTCGACCACCTGGCGGCTGAGCGCGGCGATGATCGGCATGACCAGCACCACCTGCGCGATGATCATCGCGGCGGGCGTATAAAGCAGTTGAAGCACCCCCAAAGGACCCGCGTTCGACAGCATCATGTAGACCACCAGCCCGACCACCACGGGCGGCAACCCCATCAGCGCATTCAGCAACACGATCAGCGCCTGTCGCCCGGGAAACCGGGCCACGGCCAGCGCGGCACCCAGCGGCATTCCGATAACCGCCGCGATCAGCACAGCACTCAGCGACACCCGCAGGGATAACAGCACGATCGCCCAAAGCTCGGCGTCACCAGAAAGGATCAGTCCGATGGCATGTGCAAGACTAGCTGCAAAATCCTGCATAATGCCCCCCTGTTTTCCGAAATCTTCAAAATCTTTCGGAAATCATGCGCCACTCGACGCGGTGATGTCCAGCATGAATCACGAAGGTATGGGCGGCGAGGGAGGCGCCGCAATCACTCGGGCAAATCACCGTGAAGCGCGAATTGTTCGAGCCCAGCATCCTCGGCCCGGATCAGGCGGAACTGCTCTCGCACACCGGCCTCGGTCAGTTCGCGGGCCACGGTCAGCAGGGTATTGGGGGCGTGATCGTCACAAAGCTCGATCATGTGGGCGATCTCGTCGCGCGCAACCGACAGCGCGGCCTCTTCGCTCGGGGCGCCATAAAGATCGACGAAATGCTGCGCCAGACCATGTTCAAGCACGTCCAGCTCGGCAGGTTCGATCTGCGTCACGGCAACGAAGGTCACGCGGCCGAAAGTTTCGATTCCAAGCCAGCCATTGGAAAACGCCTGCCGCGCCTTGCCGGTCAGATCGGCCTCGGTCCAGTTCGAGAATTCGAAACCGCCGCTGATCGCCCACTCGCCGGTGCGCGCGGGGTTGTGGAACACGTTGCGGTCGCTTTCATCGAAATGGATCGCGCGGGCCAGTTTCATGTCATCGTCCTTCGATCAGCGTTGTCAGCGGGATCTGATGGGTCGCGGTTCCGTCACGCAGCAACATCCCGAAATTCTCGTCCACGCCCAGAAAGGTGCCCGTGCGGCCGCAGATTTCAACCTCGCCGCCCAGGTCACGGACCAGGCCGGTCCATTCGGCGTGCAACGGCGCGGCGCCTTCATCCGACCAGCGGTTGATCCAGACCAGCGTGTGCCGCGCCCAGGCCTCCAGCAGATGCGCCGGGTCCACCTCGGCGCAGCCCTCGTCATGCAGCGAGGTTTCGTCGGGCGTCTCGCCGGGCGCGTCGGAAAACGTCATGACCTGCAATTCCAACCCGATTACCAGCCAGCCGGGCACCTGGTCGGGCGCGGTCGGGTCGGCGGCGGCGCGCAGGCGACCACAGCGCGCGCCGTTGACATAAATTCCGCCATCCCAGCCCAGATGCACCCCGACTTCGGGCGGGGCCAACGCGCCCATGGCGTTCTGGATCCCCACCCCGCAGGCCGGCAGCATCGCCATCGCGTGACCCAGCGGCACCTCGGGGGCGAAAACGATGGCTGCGCGCAGGCGGTCGGCCTGCACATCGTGAAACACCAGCCCCGCGTCGCAGCCCCCGGCCGCCTGCGCCACGGCGCGCGCGAAGGGTTCCGTGCCCGCAGGCACCGCCATCCCGCGCAGCAGCGGCGGAAAACCCGGCGCGACGCTCACCCCTGCCCCGCCTCGATCAGCGCGCGCGCGACGCGGCGGAACCCGTCGGCCTGCGCGCTGTCGGGTTTGCTGACCACGATCGGCGCCCCCCCGTCCGAGGATGTCCGGATGTCCAGGTGAAGCGGGATCTCGGCCAGCAGCGGCACGCCCAGCTTTTCGGCCTCGGCCGCGACGCCGCCATGGCCGAAGACATGCTCTTCATGCCCGCAATTGGAACAGATATGCGTGCTCATGTTCTCGATCATGCCAATGATCGGCACGTTCATCTGACGGAACATGTCGATGCCCTTGCGCGCATCAAGCAGCGCCACGTCCTGTGGGGTCGACACGATGATCGCGCCATCGACCTGCGCCTTCTGCGCCAGCGTCATCTGCACATCGCCGGTTCCCGGCGGCAGATCCACCAGCAAGACATCCAGCGCGCCCCATTGCACCTGCGTAAGCATCTGCTGCAATGCACCCATCAGCATCGGCCCGCGCCAGACCACGGCCTGGCCCTCGTTCGTCATCAGGCCGATCGACATCATGGTAACGCCATGGTTGCGCATCGGCAGGATGGTCTTGCCGTCCGGGCTGGCCGGCCGTCCCGACACGCCCAGCATCCGCGGCTGGCTGGGGCCGTAGACATCGGCATCCAGCAGCCCTACACGGCGCCCCTCGGCGGCCAGGGCACAGGCCAGGTTGGCCGCGACCGTGGATTTGCCCACGCCTCCCTTGCCGCTGGCGATGGCGATGATCCGGTCCACGCCGGGCACCTTTTCCGGGCCCTGCGGCTCGGCCCGGCGGCCAGGCTTCAGGTCGGGCGGCGGTTCGGGCCGGGAATGCGCGGTCATCACGACCGAAACGCTGTCCGCGCCCTTCAGCGCCTTCAGCTTCGCCTCCGCTTCGGCGCGCACCGGCTCCATCGCCTTGGCCCGGGCCGGGTCGATCTCCAGGACGAAGCGCACCGCGCCCTTCTCGACGGTCAGCGCGCGCACCATTCCGGCCGCAACGATGTCGCCGCCCGAGGGGGCGGCCACACCCTTGAGCGTTTCGAGGACGGCCTCGCGTGTCAGTGCCACTTATTGCCCCTCGATCTTGCCGGTAACGACATGTTCGAGATCCAGCCCGTCGATCGTCAGCACCATCTTCGCCTCATAGGTCTTGCCCGAGGTGTCTCCGGCCCTGCGCATCGCCTCTTCGATGGCCTGCTGCGAAGTGACACCCACCTGCTTGAGGAATTTCCGCATCGACATGTTGAAATCGTCGCTCATGATCGGCCTCCTTCATACTGCATTCATTCTGCGGGATTGACGTCCCGCGCCCCAGCTTCCTAACATTTTTTCGGCTCATCCAGTGAGAAGGGAGCGCGCTTGCACCACCTGGCCCTTTTCGTCGTCCTGATCGTTCTCGCCGCTGGCCCCGCCCCGGCGCAGCAGGCCGATATCCGAATCGCCGTGCCGTCCGAACTGGTGGACAGCGGTCTGATGCAATACATCCTGCCACGCTTTTCGCTCAAGACCGCGATAAGGGTAGAGGCTGGCAAGGATGGCGCGCTGCAGATCGTCACCGAACCGCCGGGCACGCCGGTCTTCTCGCGCGGTGGCACGAACTACTACCTCCGCGCGGCGCAAGGCGACAAGGCCGCACGGTTCCGCGACTGGTTGACCGGCCCGATCGGGCGCCGCACGGTCGAGGCTTTCGTGCCCGCAGAGGGCGGGCAAGGCTTCACCATGGCGCCTCCGGAAAAACCGGAAACCGACGCCCCCGACTTCGTCGGCGACGCGGCACGCGGACATGCGCTTGCCCGCGAACATTGCGGGCGCTGCCACGTCGTGGACGAAGCGAACCGGATGCGCGGCATCGGATCGACCCCGTCCTTCGCGGTGCTGCGCGCATTGCCCGGATGGGTTGTGCGATTCGAAAGCTTTTATGCCCGCAACCCGCATGGTGCCTATACGGTCATCGAGGGTGTGACCCCGTCCTTCGACATCACCAGCCCGCCGCCTATCGCGCGGCTGGAACTGACGCTGGACGACCTGGACGACATCATGGCCTATGCCGCCACCGTCCCGCCGGCCGATCTGGGCGCCCCGATCCAATATCAGTGATCCTTGCGATCCGAGAAATAGTCGTCCGTGGTGCGCGGTTGGCGCGTCTTTCCTGTATCGAACGGGTTGTTCCTTGAATGGAACTGGGCCTTTACCCGGCAATCGTCGCACATCTGGATCATGCGCGCGGCCTCGGGGTTGGCGAACATGGCATGGCTGCCTGCCAACTTTTCGGTTATCTTCTCGACCGTCGAGCGCACCCCGAACAGCGCCCCGCATTCGACGCAGGCAAAGGGTTCTTCCTCGTTCAGGACGCGCTGCGACAGCGCCGCGTCGGACAGATCCAGCTGCGGTTGCAGGGTGATCGCGTCCTCGGGGCAGATATTGGCGCACAGACCGCATTGCAGGCAGGCATCCTCCTGGAAACGCAGTTGCGGCATGTCGGGATTGTCCAGCAGCGCGCCCGAGGGGCACAAAGACACGCAGGACAGGCACAAGGTGCAGGCATCGGTATCGACCAGCACGGCACCGTAGGGCGCGGATTCCGGCAGCGGCAGCGGGGCCTCGGCCCCCGGGTTCAACGCCTTCGCGGCCAGCCGCGTGACCTGTCGCCGGGTGCCCAGCGGCAGCACCGGGTCGGCCAGCGGCGTCGGGGCGGCACCGGAATAGAGCCTGTCCGACAACACATCAGGGTCGGCGGGGTCCAGAAAATCGATCCGGCCCGCACCGGCAATCGCCTCGGCCAGCGCCTGTTCGCGGATCGGCGCTGCGCGCTCGGTGGTCGGAGAAAGCAGGATATCGACCCGCGCGAAGCCGCAGGCCAGCGCGGCCAGCATCTCGGCATGGCCGAAGCCCGAGATCACGTCCAGTTCCAGCGGAATGACATCCCCCGGCAACCCGCGCCCGTAGCGCGCGGCCAGCGCGATCATTTCACGCCCATGGCCCGTGTCGCAGACCAGCAGCCGCGGCGCCGCACCGCCGGCCTTGCGATAGGCGCGTGCCATTACGTCCATGCGGCGGAACAGGTGATCGACCGGCGGGGCATCATAGGAAATCGCGCCGCTGGGACACAGCGCCGAACAGGCGCCGCAGCCGGCGCAGATCATGGGGTCGATCGCGACATGTTCGCCATCGGGGCTGATCGCACCCGTGGGGCAATTGTCCAGGCAGTTGCTGCACCCCACCTGCCCGGCCCGCGAATGCGCGCAGAGCGACTCCTCCAACCGGACATAGAGCGGCTTCTCGAAGGTGCCGACCAGCTGCACCGCCTGCATCATCGCGGCATTCACCGCGTTGCGGTCGCCCGGGTCGGCGCGCAGATACCCTTCGCGCTTTTGCGGGGCGGGCACCAGGGGCGTGTCGCCGGTCAGGTCCAGCACGATATCGCATTGCGATTGACCGCCGTCGCGCGGCTCGGTCAGGGTGAAATCACCGCGTCCGGCCGGGTTTACCAGTTGCAGCGCGTCTATCGTCAGCTCGAATCCGCCCAGGGCGCCCGACAGGGTGCGAACCCGTCCGCGGATCACATCGAAACGCCGGTCGACCGGCGGTTCGCCCGCGTCGGTCATCAAGGCGGTCACCGCCAACGCGTCGGCCAGTTCGGTCGCGGCGCGCAGCGCCACGTCGCCGGGGCCCAGAACCAGGCAAGTACCCGCACTGAGCACATCAATCGCTCCGGGCGCAGCCGCCGGCATCGCGGCCTCGGCGGCCAGCGCGGCCATCTTGGGGGCGGGGTTCTCGCCCGCGGCGGTCCAGCCCGCGCGGTCGCGCAGGTCGACGAAACCAGGGGCATGCACGCCAAGCTCGGCAGCCAGATCCTCGAACCGCGCACGTTCCTGCTGGCAGGCAATGATAACGTCGCCGCCGGCGATGGCCGCACCGGCCTTGTCGATCTGGCCGGTACACAATGATCGATGCACCTTAGAGCAGGCCAAACCGCTGGCCGCCTCCAGCGCATCCCTGTCGAAAGACTGCGTCGCGCCGCAGTCGCAAAGAACCAGTTTTGGTGACATGATCTTGTCCAGTCTTCACTGGCCGCCCCGGCGGCACATTTCCGTATCCGCACCCGCAGCAAGACATAATTCGGAACGACGGTAAAGACCCGCCGCGGTCAAAAAAACGCGCGATCTCCGAATCTTACCGGCCGAACACCGTTCTGCGGCGCGACAAGACATGCTGCCTGCGCAGCAATGTCGGAAACAAACGCAGGAAAACGCCCAACTTTGCAGTTCCGCCCGGGCGCTTGAATTGGCCAGAAAATATTTCCAAAAAAAGTGTTTGGACCAAACCCGCCTTCTGCCGCAACATGCGCGCAGGGATCTGCGGTCCAACCCGCAGCGCATTCGTCGGAGGAAGGCGTGGCTCAATCGTCCGCCAGGCATGCATCTTTGCCACTCGGGATCGTGGTTCGTCGCACACCGGGCGTGACACGCTGGGCACGCTGGATCTGGAAACCGTTCGCGGCGCTGCCCGGCGCAGCCCCCGCTGACTGGGCGCTGTTGCGCCAAGAGGGTGATGCACGGGAATATCACGCGGCCACCCTGCCCCTGACGCTGTGGGCCGCCGAAACCGAGGCTTATGTCGTAACGCTGTCCGACAAGGTGCCCAGCGTCTACGTCGTGATGCGCCAGAGCGACCGGCCCGATGCGCCGCTGGACATGGTGCTGGTCACCGCTTCGGCCTACGAGGCGCAGGACTACACCGACAACGGCGAGGATATCGTTGAAAAGGTTCCGATGCCCTCGGGTTTGCTGGCCTGGGTCTGGGAATTCGTCGAGGCGCATCACGTCGAAGAGGAATTCGTCAAACGCCGGCGCGACCGACTGCGCGTGGATTGGGTCGAGGATGGCAAGGGCGACCCCAGAATCGCACAGTTGTCCGACGTTTATCGCGCACCGCGCCCCCACACGCGGGAGGGCAGTCAATGACGCACCCCGCCGACTTCTGGTCCCGCCGCAAGGCCCGTGTCGCCGCCGAAGAGGCGGCCGAGGCGATGGCCCGCCAGCAGGCCGAAGAGGCCGCCGCGCAGGCCGCGCTGGAAGACCGGAGCGATGCCGACATCCTGCACGAGCTCGATTTGCCTGATCCCGACACGCTGGAACAGGGCGACGACTTTGCCGCCTTCATGTCACGCGCCGTGCCCGAACGGATTCGTCGCCGCGCGCTACGTCGGTTGTGGCGCAGCAACCCGGTTCTGGCAAATCTCGACAACCTGGTGGACTATAACGAGGATTACGGCGCCAGCCCCGCCCTGAACGGTGTGGCGCGCACGACCTACGAAGTGGGCAAGGGCCTGCTGGCGCATGTCGATGAAATGACGCGGCAGGCCGCGGCGACGGACATGCCGGGGCCCGACGCGGCCGTCGCAGCCTATGACGATGCGGCCACCGAAAAGGACTCCGAAACCGAACCGACCAGCGCGACCGACCCGGCGAACGAAAGCGAACCGGACACCGCCCCGCCCCCGCGCCGGATGCGATTCCAGTTCACCTGAAAGCAACAAGGACCGATTGCCAGCATGACCGCCACAGCCAGAACACCGGAAATCGCCGAAGAAGATCGCCTGCGCGCGGATCTTTATGATTTTCTCGGCGTTCTGCTGGCCGCCCCGCCGGCCGGAACGCTGCTCAGGCAGACAGCGTCGCTTGGCGGCGACGAAAGTGAGCTGGGCCAGGCGATTCAGTCCATGGCGCGGGTGGCCCGCGTCACCCGGCCCGAGGCGGCCGAGCGCGAGTTCAACGCGCTGTTCATCGGGCTGGGCCGGGGCGAATTGCTACCCTATGCCAGCTATTATCTGACCGGCTTTCTGAACGAGAAGCCGCTGGCACAATTGCGTGGCGACATGGCTGCGCGCGGAATCACCCGCGCCGAGAACGTGTTCGAGCCCGAGGACAACATCGCCTCGCTGATGGAGATGATGGCCGGGCTTATCACAGGCCGCTTCGGCGTCCCCGCATCGCTGGAAGATCAGCGGCTGTTCTGGAACCGCCATATCGGCCCCTGGGCGAAGCATTTCTTTACGGACCTGGAAGGGGCGAAAGCCTCCGTGCTCTATGCCTCGGTCGGCGCTGTCGGGCGCATCTTCATGAAGATCGAGCGCGAAGGCTTCAGGATGACCGCGGGCTGATCCCGCATTGACCGTCGGTCGCCGCCCCCGAGGCCGCGGCCACAACCGAAACGACGCAGGGAAGGGATTTTGATGGACAAGAGAACCGAAGGAAAGGCAAGCCGCCGGGATTTTCTGAAGCTGGCCTCGACCGCGGCGCCGGCCGCGGCCGCGAGTGCCGTGCTTGCCGCGGGCAACCGGGCCGAAGCTGCCCCCGAGACCGGGAAATCCGGGCTTCAGGACACTGCGCATACCCGCGCCTATTATGACAGTGCCCGGTTCTGACCGGACGTCGTGACCGCCGCTGATGGCGCGGCGCCGGGTGCGCCCACCGACCAGCGGTTCCGTTAACGCCTGCACGTCCGAAAGGGGCGGCAAGGGAGGACATGCAAAGATGCTCAGGAAAAAGACAAACGGGGTCGCACGACCCGCGCAGCGGACAGGAACCGTTTCACAGATTGCCGGAACATCCGTCGACCGCCGAAGCTTTCTGCGCGGTTCGGGCCTGGCGATCGGCGGGCTTGCGGCACTGGGGGCCACCGGCGGCACGGTGACTCGCGCCACAGCGCAAACCGCCGCGGCGCAGGCCGTGGAGACAGTCAAGTCGGTCTGCACCCATTGCTCGGTCGGGTGCACAGTCATCGCCGAGGTCCAGGACGGCGTCTGGATCGGCCAGGAACCCGGCTGGGACAGCCCCTTCAACCTGGGTGCGCATTGCGCCAAGGGCGCCTCGGTCCGCGAGCATGCGCATGGCGAGCGGCGCCTGAAATACCCGATGAAGAAAGAGGGCGGCGAGTGGAAGCGCATCAGTTGGGACCAGGCGATCAACGAGATCGGCGACCAGATGATGACGATCCGCGATGAGAGCGGCCCCGACAGCGTCTACTGGCTGGGTTCGGCCAAGCACAGCAACGAGCAAGCCTATCTGTTCCGCAAATTCGCCGCCTACTGGGGCACCAACAACGTGGACCACCAGGCGCGCATCTGCCACTCGACCACCGTGGCCGGCGTTGCGAACACATGGGGCTACGGCGCCATGACCAACAGCTACAACGATATCCACAACAGTCAGGCGATCTTTCTGATCGGTGGCAACCCGGCCGAAGCGCACCCGGTCAGCCTGCTGCATCTTCTGAAGGCCAAGGAACAGAACAACGCCCCGCTGATCGTCTGCGATCCGCGCTTCACCCGCACCGCGGCCCATGCCGACGAATATGTCCGGTTCCGGCCGGGCAGCGACGTGGCGCTGGTCTGGGGGATCCTTTGGCACATCTTCGAGAATGGCTGGGAGGACAGGGAGTTCCTTCGCACCCGTGTCTGGGGCATGGACCAGATCCGCAACGAGGTAAAGAACTGGACCCCCGACGAGGTCGAACGTGTCACCGGCACGCCGGGCAGCCAGCTGGAGCGCGTGGCGCGCACGCTGGCCAACAACCGCCCCGCGACGGTCATCTGGTGCATGGGCGGCACGCAGCACACCAACGGCAACAACAATACCCGCGCCTACTGCATCCTGCAGCTTGCGTTGGGCAACATGGGCGTTGCTGGAGGGGGCACCAACATCTTCCGCGGCCATGACAACGTGCAGGGCGCCACGGACCTGGGCGTTCTGGCGGATACCCTGCCGGGCTATTATGGCCTGGCCCCGGGGTCGTGGGCGCATTGGGCCCGCGTCTGGGAAGAGGATCTGGACTGGCTGAAGGGGCGCTTCGCCTCGGAAGAGCTGATGGGCGCGAACGGCATCCCGGTCAGCCGCTGGTTCGACGGCGTTCTCGAGGCCAAGGAAAACCTGTCCCAACCCGACAACACCCGGGCGATGGTGTTCTGGGGACACGCGCCCAACTCGCAGACCCGCTTGCCGGAAATGAAGACGGCGATGGAAAAGTTGGACCTGCTGGTGGTGGTGGATCCCTATCCCACCGTCTCGGCGGTGATGCACGACCGGACCGATGGCGTCTACCTGCTGCCAGCGGCAACGCAATTCGAGACGCGCGGATCCGTCACGGCATCGAACCGGTCGTTGCAATGGCGCGATCAGATTGTGGCGCCGCTGTTCGAATGCCTGCCGGATCATACGATCATGGCCAAGTTCGCGCAGAAATTCGGCTTTGCCGACCGCATGTTCCGC
>JADQCD010000212.1 GCA_016278285.1 Actibacterium sp. | reverse complement strand
GATCGAGCAGCAGCTCGCGCCAGCTTTGCGTGCTTTCGCGGAATCCGTCGGTCATGGCCAGCAGCTCCTTGTGGCCATATTCATCGGCGCCCACGATCACCAGAACACACTGTTTCTCCTCAGCCATTCGTGGTTTGAAGTAAACTCCATCGGCCCAGATGTATAGAAACCGCCGCGCGCCAAGATCGCGTTTCTGCCAAGCCTCGTAGTCCTTCCACCAGTCGGCCTTCAGCCGCGTGATGGTCTTGGCGGACAGGCCTTTGGCGTTCGGGCCCAGCAGCGCCTCCAGTGCCTCGGTGAAATCGCCCGTGGACACGCCCTTGAGGTAAAGCCACGGCAGCAGCTCTTCTACCGATTTCGCTTTCCGCAGATACCGTGGCAGGATGCTGGGTGTGAAGGTGATCCTGTCTTCGCCGGCAGCCCGATCCCGGACGCGCGGGACCTTCACGGGCACCGGGCCAATGCCGGTCATCACCTCGCGTTCCGGCAGGTGACCATGACGCACCAGGCGCGCACGCCCATCCTCAAGCGTGTCCTTGGAGAACGCTGCCATGAGTGCAGCGAGCTCGGCGTGGATCGCCTGCTCGATCAGCTTGCGCGCGCCGTCGCGGATGACGTCGGTGAATGCGTCGGAGCCAAATCCCGATGGATCAGGCAGCTGGCTGATGGTATTCTCTTGCATGTGGCATATCCCTTTCTCGGCAGAGAATTGACGGCGTCTGAACACCGCCATGATATGCCGCCCCTCAGGGCATCACCAACTTTCGCCCGTTTCTCGGGACGAGGATCTGCAGGGGCAAGGGATCATGCCCTGCGCCCGGTTGCAGCCGAAGGGTGGAGAGCCAGGTCCGGTCTTCGGCGAAGGACGTAATCGAGAGAGTGCAGATGCGGTCATCTTCGGGGCAGGATACCTGCCAGTCCCGAAATGTCTGCTCCTTGGCAGACAGTGGCGCACCCGCAGCCATCAACCCGAGAAAAAGCACCCAGCGCAGCACACAAGGGGCCACTTTCTTATTGAACATTGCGTATTCAAGGCCGGAGCAAACGCTCCCGGCGCCCCTTGTGCGACCCCTTCCCGATCGATCGCTACTTCATTCTTGATCAAAATGCACACAAAAAGTTAGCCTATCGGGTCTTAAGTCAGGATCACTGGTATAATTGTTGGGATGAACGGTTTAAATCGGTATACGGCAGTGATAAAATTGTAATCGTACAGGTCTTCACCCGCTCCAGACTCTTTGTTCATGCGGGCGGTCGCGATGAGGGGGCGGACGAGGGCGTCTGTCTGGCCAACTTCCGAGACCATGAACCGGACACCTTTCCTTCCGAGAGTCATCTCCCTTCGTCCAAGGCGATAGGCGCTGATTCTGCGGAAAACAAGCGTCCGACCCCGACGCTTTTTGCGCTGCCGTCATCATCGCGCAGCAGGAACAGGGCGTCGAGTCCGCGTTTTCCTGCCAGTGCAGCGCCCACATCAGAGCCGAGAACCATGAGCGCCGTTGCCCAGGCATCGGCCTCGGCACAGGTTCGGGCCACGACGGTGGCGGACGCTGGCGAGGCGATCAGCGGCGCGCCGCGCCTTGGGTCCATCGTGTGCGACAGGCGTCGTCCACGCACCTCGACCCAGTGGCGGTAGTCGCCGGAGGTTGCCACGGCGGCATCCTGCAGCGCGAGGATCGAATGGGGCGTCCGGCGCGCGGCGTCAGGCGCCTCGACCGCGATGGTCCAGGCCGCGCCATCGGGGCGAAGGCCCGTCGCGCGCATCTCGCCGTCAATTCCGACGAGGGAATTCCCGATCCCCTGTTCGCGCAGGGTTTCCGCCAGCCGGTCCACACCATAGCCCTTGGCGATGCCGTTCAGGTCCAGCGCGATGGGTGCGACCTTGCGCATGTGGTCGCCATCGAACTCCAGAGCCTGATGCGCCGGGCAGCGCAAGGTTTCCATCGCCGCACGGATGCCATCGGGCGCCGCGGCCTTCGGCCCGAAGCCCCAGGCCGTCACCGCATCCCCCATGCCGATGTCGAAGGCCCCGCCCGAGGCGCGCCCGATCTCCAGCCCGAGATGCAGGACGTGCCGCAGGTGATCGGGCACCGCCACCCACTCGCCCACCGGCGCCGCGTTGAGCCGCATCAGATCGCTGTCCGGCGTCCAGGTCGACATCTGCGCGTTCACCTCGTCGACGACCGCCTGAAACGCGACCTGCACCTCGGCCGTTTCGACGCCCGGTTCAGCGAAGAACGTGGCCTGCCAGCGCGTGCCCATGGTCGGGCCGTTCAGGGCGACGCGCGCCTTTTCAGTAGACATCTTCGACATATCGACCCTCCGCCTTCAGGACCGCCGGTGTCAGCCCGACTGGGGCAAGGATATCGGCCAGCGCATCGGCGACACCCTCCGCCATCTCGCATCCGCCGCAGACCATCACACGCGCCCCATCGCGGATGAGCTGCGCGATCTGGCCACCGTCGTCACGCAGCGTATCCTGAACATAATGCGGCCGTGCCCCGCGCGAGGCCGCCGTGACCAGACGATCCAGCCGGCCCTCTTCCTGCCAGGCCGGCAGTTCCTCGCCGTAGAAGAAGTCGCTGTCGGGATGACGTATCCCGAAGAACAGATGAATGGGCCGCCGCCGCGCATTGCCGCGGACGAGACCGGCAAGCGGCCCGATACCGGTTCCCGCGCCGATCAGGATCAGCGGCGCCCGGCCCCGGCCGGGGCGAAACCCGGGGTTGCGGCGAAGGAAGGCGGTCACGGTGTCGCCCGGTTCCAGCGCCGTGAGCTGGCCCGAGCAGAGGCCGCCGGGATGCTTCTTCACGACGATCTCGACAAAGCCGTCGCGGCGCGCAGAGGCGAGCGAATAGAGCCGCGGCAGGGCGTGGCCCTCAGGCAGGATGCCGATCAGGTCACCCGCCTGGAACCGGGCGAACCCGGCACCAGTCAAATGCAGCCAGAGCGAGACACGCGGCAGGGCAAAGCGCAGGATCGCGGTGGGCGCCTGCACCTCGGCGCCATAGTCGCGGCGCGAGACGAGGGTCAGCGTTTCGGTCTTCGGCAGGACGGGCTGGTGCGACAACATCAGGGGGATCCCAAGCGCCTCGCCGAGCGCGCGGCCCCAGCGCGCGAAATCCTGCGGCGATTGCCGGTCGATGGTGTCGAGAGTCAGCAGTTCGGGCCAGCCCTTCGCCTGCGCTGCCGCCGCAACGGCCCTGGCAAAGGCGCACCAGGCCGGAAAGCTCCGGTCGCCGAAGCCGAGTACCGCGAGAGGGATGTTCGGCGCGCGATCGAGCGTGCTCAGCCGGTCGAGGAAGCCCTTTGCCGAGGCGGGCGCCGCCCCGTCGCCATAGGTCGCGGTGAGCAGGATGATCCGCTGGGCGTTGGTATAGCGCTCCGGGGCGAAGCCCGACATCGGGCCGACATGGACGCTCTGCCCGGCTTGTGTCAGTGCGGCGTGAAGCGTCGCGGCGAAGCCCCAGGTGCTACCGCCCTCGCTGCCGACGAGCAGGATCGTCTCGGCGCGCCGCGCGGGCAGGTTGCCCCGGATGCGCGGCCGACCGCGCCGCCCGGCGAGCCAGATCACCACACCCGTCGCGCCCATCGCGGGCACGCCGAGCGCCATAAGCCCGAGCACGAGGCCAAGCGTCGCCGCCCCCTGTCCGGTGTGCAGCATGTATATGGTCTCCGAGACGCGCTTCCATCCCGTCAGGTCGGCCCAAGCCAGGAGGGTTCCGTCGCCCTGATCTAGATATCCACTTCCCCGGTCGGTCTTCAGAGTGAACACATCCGTTGCGTCGCCGGGATAGGGAAAGCTCAGCTCGCGAAGTTCCGCGACGGGCGTCTGCAGCAGCGTGGGCATCTGACCCGGAGCGAACCCCGTCTCGCCGCTCACCTCGGGCATGGCCGGGATGGCGCCTCTGTCCGGCAGAAGATCGAAGGTGGACGCCGTCATCCACAGGGCGGTCGTGGAGGACAGAACCAGGCCGACGACGGCGATCCGGGCGATCTCGACGTGCAACCGCCCGGCAAGCGGACCACGCAAGCGCGCGAACCAGTGCCGCCAGCCGCCCGCCCGGCGGGTGACCAGGGCCGCACCCGAGAACGACAAGGCCAGCATGGCCGCTGCCCCCGCGGCCATGGCGATGCGGCCGCCATCCCCGAGAAACAGCGAACGATGCAGGTTGGTGAGCCAGCGAAGGGCCTGGTTCGGGTCGGCCAAGGCCACGCCCTGCCCGGTCGCCGGGTCGATGACGGCGGCTCCCGGCGCGCCCTGATCGAACCAGTAGGCAGTGATCCGGCCCGAGGGCGACCGGCGGATCTGCTCGACTCCGGGATAGACGGCCTGGATGCGGTCCGCGAGGGCGGCGACGGTCAGCCCGGCTTCCGCCTGTGGCGCGGCGAGCCGTTCGGCCGCTGGAAAGACCGACAATGCCGCCCCGCTGAGGGCGAGAACAGTGACGAGCGCGAGGGCCAGCAGACCGGGCCAGCGATGGAATGCACGGATCATGGCCCCGCTCCTCACATGTCGTAAGCGAAGCTGGCGATGTAGCGGCGCCCGCGCGCGGGCGTGCCCGCGCCATCGGTCGTGAGCGGGACGGCCACCTCGTTCGGGCTGTCGCGCATGTCCTCCACGGCCGCGTCGATGTGAAGCGTGTAGCCCGCGTCGAACAGCGCGTCGGCCAGATCGAGGGTGATCTCCAGCGTGCGGCCCGCGCCGACGCTGGCGCCGGTGATGCCGTTGATCTGCGCAGTGTCGCCGCCCGTGGCGCGGTACCAGTCGCTCAGATGCTCGTAGTACTTGGACTTGCCGCCGGCCATCCAGAGACTACCGACATAGGCGCCCGAGGCGTCGGTGACGTAGAGCGCGAGGTAGGCCCCGTCGCCTCCGTAGTTGTTGAGCGTCGTGGTGAGCGTCACCGGCCGCGCCATGGCGAGACCGGGAAGTGTCAGCGCCGTGGTCAGCGCAAGCGTTGCGAGAAGCGATTTCATCGGGTTGATCCTTGTTCGGAGAGGGGCTGCGGAGCGGTTCAGTTCACCTGAACCTGCGGAGGTGCGCCGTTCCCGAAGAGGCCGTTCTGCGGAGGGGCGACCGTGCCCGCGGGCGCGGGATTGCGAGCGCCACCGCGGCATTCGTCGTCGTCATCATCGTCGTCGCAGTCTTCGTCATCGTCGTCATCGTCGTCATCGTCGTGGCCGCGACGCGAGCCGTCCCGCCAGCGATTGTCGTCGTCATCATCGTCGCTTGCGAGAACCAGCGGCATGGCTTGCGCGGCGTCATCGAAGAGCGCGGCGACCGGCCGAAGGACGCCGTCGGACGGGGCCTGCATCGCGCTCCAGGCGGGGACGCCGATCGCGACGGTCAGCGCCGTGGACGCGGCGAGAAATGTCACGGTCTTCTTCATGGCAGGGTCTCCTTTCGTCTGCTGAAGACAATCTGGAGAACCGACCTGAGGGCTTGCTGACGGCGCAGCGATTTCCGCTTCAGGTTGCCGTCAGGAAGAAAAGGCCCCGCCAGTGACGGCAGGGCCGGATCAGATCGAAGGAAAGGTCGGCCCTGGGCCGGGCGGGTGACCATCTCGTTCAGGTTTGTCGATGTCGTGATGGCGGTACTGCGTTTAGGTGCAATTCATGTCGGGGATCGGGACATCGATGCCGAACGCGCGTGCGATCGACGCGAAATCCGGTCCGCTGCAACCCGCCCGGGCTTGCCCTGTTTGATCGGAATGCCGTTCGACCTTGTGGTCTTTCGCGAGAACGCCGAGGTTTTTATGCCGACCGGAACATGGTTTCGGGTCCAGGCGAGGTCATGCCCGCCCCCGACAACGCCGGACAACATCGTGCCAATCGGGCGGCGCTGATCGCATCAACGGCCATGCTCTTGTTCTGGCTGGCCGAACGACAGGACAAGCGCCGTCTGGCAAGGGCCGCCCACGCCCAGGGGCTCGCGATGGGCGATACGACCACGCAAACGCCCGATCCGGGCGGAATGGCGACGAACGGTTGACATGAACCTCCGGACAACTCGTGACCCCGCGATGATCCGGCTGGCCCGCGGCTCGATTGGGCGCTTTTGCCGCGCAGCAGCATGGCACCTCCGGTTTTCGGAAAGCCGGAATCACGCGACCACCCGGGAACCGTTCGATGCCGATGCACCCCTGTCCCCGGATGGTCGCGCCCCCTCCCCTTTTGGCGACGCGCCAGCCCCCGCAGGCGCGCGCCGGACGCGACCGGCCGATCAGCCCCTGATCTCCGGATCGCTCGGACCCCAGGCGCCCCTTCGCCCGGTCCTGGCTGCATCCGTCACAGGCTCAGAAGGCGGGCCTCGTGTTTTTTCAGGGTCTTCCGCGCAGCCTGATAGGTTTCCAGCCCTTCGGCGGATTCCAGTTCGGGAAACAGCTGGAAAATCTCGTTTCGTTGGGCATTGCCCATGCCCCCGAGGGTATAGTCGCCCGGCTGGAAGCTTTCGCTCCAGGCGCCGTTGGACAACACCACCTCATGCGCGTCGAACATGAAATGGATATAGGTCGCGCTGAAAGTATCCACCGTCTCGATGCCGCGGTTATTGACCAGGTGCTTGGCCGCCACCAGCACCTCATGCTCTTCGAAATAAAGCGCGGTGCGGTCATTCGCGACCAGCACGCGGTGGTTCGGGCTGACCAGCATGTCGCGTTCGGGAAGTCCGTTGCCAAGCGCGCCCGCGCGGATCAGGATCGGTTTCATGTGATCGGCGGTGATCAATTCGCGCCCGCGCAGCGTGCGTTTGCCCAGCCAGCGGATCTTCTGGATGCCATTGTCACGGGTGATGACCCTGTCGCCCACGCTCAGATCCTCGACCAGCTTCTGGCCGCGCGGGGTGGCGATCGTGGTGCCCGGCGTGAAACAGGGGATGATGTTCTCGATTTCCTGGAATGTCATCGAGCCGGTTGTCCCGCCGTGGTCGTCCAGGAAATTGACCGTGCCCGAGGTGCTGTCACCGTCCGCGTCGGTCGTTTCGTTCACGATCTCGAACCTGCCCGCATTGGTCAGGTCCAGCGTGTCGACATCGTCACCGCCCGTGCCGCCATCGGCATTGTCGCCGGCGCCGACACCGGCAAAGCTGTCGCGATCGTCGCCGCCCGACAGGCTGTCGATCGAACCGTCCCCCAGGCCGCCATCGATCACATCGTCGCCCGCGCCGCCGGTGACGGTGTCGTGCCCCGCACCGCCGTGAATCGTGTCATCGTCGATGCCACCGTCGATCACGTCATTCCCGGCATCACCGTGGATCGTATCATCGTCGTCCTGGCCAAAGATCGTGTCGTTGCCCGCTCCGCCATGAATCACATCCATGCCATTGTCGGGCACCAGGTCGGTCTCATCGGGGATGTTCAGACTGTCGGGGAAGGCCGGCGAAAGTCCGCCATAGATGGTATCGTCCCCGGCAGCGCCCTCGATCCTGTCAGAGCCCTCGCCGCCGAGGATCATGTCACCGCCGTCGCCGCCGGAAATCGTGTCGTCGTCAAATCCGCCATCGATGGTGTCCGCGCCTTCGCCGCCCTCGATCACGTCATTGTCGTCACCGGCGAAGATCGTGTCGTTGCCCCGGCCACCCTCGATTTCGTCCCGGTCGTTTTCCGGATCGGTATCGGCCGGAAAAACGCCCGGGTAACCGCGATCAGGCAGCCCGGTCTCGCCGCCGAAGATCACGTCGTCGCCAGTGTCGCCGTTCAGATAATCGTTGCCGTCGTCGCCATGGATCTCGTCATCGTCGGAGCCACCATAGATATAGTCACGCCCGCCCTCGCCATGCAGCGTGTCGTTGCCATCCCAGCCGAGGATCGAGTCGCTGCCATCGGGGTCGCCCGCATCGCCGCCCGGCACGTCGCTGCCGGAAAGTGGTCCGTTGCTGTCGCCCCAGATGACATCATCGCCCGTCTGCCCCTTGAGGAAGTCGTCGTCGGTGCCGCCGAAGATCTCGTCGTCACCCTCGCCAGCGCGCACCCAGTCGTCGCCCGAGCCGGCCACAACGATGTCGTCATCCGGCGCTTCGTCCGGCAGGATCGCATCGCCATGGTCGATCATGTCGCCATCGGGATCGCCGGTATAGGCGAGATCGACCTCATCGTCACTTCCGGTGCCCTGAACGATCCCGTCCAGCCGGGTCCGGCCGTCGTCTTCGCAGTTCCCGTCGTCGGATTTCTGATCCAGATAAGTCTTGTTCTCGCCAGACATGTCGTCGCTCCCCTCGGTTTCGGCTCGGACCGGCGTCAGTCCGATCTGACCGCTCCGAAAAACTCATATTAACCCGGACGGCGATGCCGGCGGCGGCGGCGGACGCACATGGGGCACGAGGTTCGATCATCAGCGGGGAGGAGCACGTCCCGGCCAGCAGCCGAACCGTGATATGCCTGCCGATGCGTTTCGCACCGATCATCGCACGCGCCACACCCCGCATCGAAATAGATGCGCCGTCATGTGCGGCCGCCCCCGTGGCCGTCAAACATCGCCCCCCAGCTGGGCTTGTTTTTTCGTAACGGGCGTCGGCCTGCCGCGCCAACAAAAAAGGCATTTTTCTGGCATTTTTCGGCCATCCGACCGCTAACCGCGTGTTGTCCAGAACAGGGCTCGGCCGCCCCGTTGTTTTCGGTTTTGCAACAAATACCACTGCGAAAGGCAGCTCATGGCCGAAATAAGCGTATGTTAGCGATTTTTTGCAAAAACCGATTTTGACTGTAGCCATTCTGGAAACTGTTTCCGCCGCGAATTAGGGCACGAATGTGGCGGAACTCTGGCGGTCACCCTCTGTTGCACAAGCGTAGCCAATTTCGACATAAACCGCGAATTGATGCCCTGACGAACCCATCTCAAGGTCAAATGCCGCGAATCACGGAATCATCGCAGGCGCCATGCCGAGGCCGATATCCGTCAGCTTGCAGGCAAGAGCGCACCATACGCAAAAAACGCGGCCGGAAAACCGGCCGCGTTCAGCCCCTCGTCAAACGGGATCAGGCCAGATCGAAGCGATCCGCGTTCATCACCTTGTTCCAGGCCGCCACGAAGTCGCCCAGGAATTTTTCCTGCGCGTCGTCCTGGGCATAGACCTCGGCCAGCGCGCGCAACTGGGAATTGGACCCGAAAATCAGATCAACCCTTGTGCCGGTCCATTTCGTCCTGCCGCTGGCACGATCCCGGCCTTCGTAAACCCCGTCGGAATCGGGGGCCGGCGTCCAGGCCGTGCTCATGTCCAGCAGGTTCACGAAGAAATCGTTGCTGAGCGTTTGCGGGCGGTCGGTGAAGACACCATGCGGGGACCGGTCATGATTCGTGTCGAGAACACGCAACCCGCCGACAAGAACCGTCATCTCGGGGGCGGTCAGCGTCAGCAACTGTGCCCGGTCAAGCAGCATCTCTTCGGGCGACACGGTATAGGCCCCGCGCACGTAGTTTCGGAACCCGTCAGCCTCGGGTTCCATCACCTCGAAGGCCTCGGCATCGGTCTGCTCGGCCGTGGCATCGGTGCGCCCCGGGGCGAAGGGGACCTCCACCTCGTGTCCGGCATCCTTTGTGGCCTTCTCGATCGCCGCGGCACCGCCCAGAACGATCAGATCCGCAAGCGAGATCTTCTTGCCGCCCGAGGCGCCGTCGTTGAACGCGGTGCGGATCCCGTCCAGCGTGTCCACAACCTTCGCCAGCTGCGCGGGCTGGTTCACCTCCCAGTTCTTCTGCGGTTCAAGCCGGATGCGCGCCCCGTTGGCGCCACCACGCTTGTCAGAGCCGCGGAAAGTCGAAGCCGAAGCCCAGGCGGTCTGCACCAGTTCGGGAATCGTCAAGCCCGAGTCCAGGATCTTCGCCTTCAGATCCCGGATATCGCCCGCATTGACCAACGGGTGATCGACCGGCGGCACCGGATCCTGCCAGATCAGATCCTCGTCCGGAACCTCGGCCCCCAGATACCGCGATTTGGGGCCCATATCGCGATGAGTGAGCTTGAACCACGCGCGGGCGAAAGCATCGGCGAACTCTTCGGGGTTCTTGTGGAACCTTTCCGAGATCTTGCGATAGGCCGGATCCATCTTCATCGCCATGTCGGCGGTGGACATCATGATCGGCACCTTTTTCGCGGGATCTTCCGGATCGGGGGCCATGTCCTCTTCCTTCAGGTCCTTCGGCGTCCATTGCCAGGCGCCGGCCGGACTCTTGGTGAGTTTCCATTCATAGCCGAACAGAACGTCGAAATAGCCCATGTCCCAACTTGTCGGATTGGCCGTCCAGGCGCCTTCCAGACCACTGGTGATCGCGTCGCGGCCCTTGCCGCTCTTCCAGGTGGACAGCCAGCCCAGGCCCTGCGACTCGATCGGGGCGCCCTCGGGCTCGGGGCCGACCTGATCGACCGGACCGGCGCCGTGGGTCTTGCCGAACGTGTGACCGCCAGCGGTCAGCGCCACCGTCTCGTAGTCGTTCATCGCCATGCGCGCGAAGGTCTCGCGGATGTCATGCGCGGATTTCAGCGGGTCGGGATTCCCGTCCGGCCCTTCCGGATTCACATAGATAAGGCCCATCTGAACGGCGGCCAGCGGGTTCTCCAGTTCGCGGTCGCCGGAATAGCGCGCCTGGGCGTGGTCGCTGGTGGCCAGCCACTCGTCCTCGGCGCCCCAATAGATATCCTCTTCGGGTTCCCAGACATCCGCGCGGCCGCCACCGAAGCCGAAGGTCTTGAAGCCCATCGATTCCAGCGCCACGTTGCCGGCCAGAATCATCAGATCGGCCCAGGAGATCCGGTTGCCGTATTTCTGCTTGATCGGCCAGAGCAGCCGGCGCGCCTTGTCCAGGTTGCCATTGTCCGGCCAACTGTTGAGAGGCGCGAAGCGCTGCGTGCCCGACCCGGCGCCGCCACGGCCGTCTGCCGTGCGATAGGTGCCTGCGCTGTGCCAGGCCATGCGGATGAACAACCCGCCGTAATGACCGTAATCGGCCGGCCACCATTCCTGGCTGTCGGTCATCAGCGCGTGAAGATCCTTCTTGAGCGCCTGAAGATCAAGTTTCTTGAATTCCCGGGTATAGTCGAAGCCGCTGCCCATCGGATCGGACAGCGCGGAATTCTGGTGCAGAACCCGCAGATTCAGCATCTCTGGCCACCAGTCGCGGTTTGACTGCACGCCCAGATTCATCGCCCCGTGCATTACCGGGCATTTTCCGACATCGTTTCCGTCCATCTCTCTCTCCGATCATCGTTTCGTGGCGGGATGTTCAGTGAACATGGTCCACGGGACAAAGGGAAAGAATCACCGCGTTCCGATCTGCCGCGCGCTGGTCGCCGCACGCGGCACCGATGGCTCTTTCCCTGCTACCGCAAGCCGTAACAAATCCCGGTCATTAGTTTAAGTTGATTTTTCTGATCGCAGGCATAACCTGAACCTATGAGAAATTTCACACTCAAGCAGCTTCGCTATTTCGACGCGCTGGCCCGCCACGGGCATTTCGGCCGCGCCGCCGAGGCCTGCGCAATCTCTCAACCCGCCCTTTCGGTCCAGATCAAGGAATTGGAGGGATCGCTGGGCATGATGCTTTTCGAACGCAGCGCCCGCCAGATCAGGCTGACCGGCTTCGGCGAAGAGTTCGCCCTGCGGGTGCGAAACATCCTGCGCTCGGTGGATGAACTGGGCGATCTGGCGCGCGCCTCGCGCGACAGGTTCACGGGACGGCTGCGCATCGGCGTGATTCCAACGATTGCGCCCTATCTGCTGCCCACGCTGATCGGCAACCTGAATCGTATCAATCCGGGACTGGATTTCCATGTCCGCGAGACCCTGACCCAGAGGTTGATAGAGGAGTTGTCCGATGGCCGTCTGGATGCGGCGATCGTGGCCTTGCCTGTCTCCGAGCCGTCCCTGACAGAAATGCCGCTTGTCACCGAGAACCTGGTGCTCGTCCGTCCGCAGGCGGATTCGTCGAAACCCGTGCCCGGAAAGGAGGAACTGCGCGAGATGCGCCTGTTGTTGCTGGAGGAAGGGCACTGCTTTCGCGATCAGGCACTTTCGTTCTGCAACATCCGGTCGGCGCTGCCACGCGACGGGCTGGACGGCAGTTCGCTGTCGACTTTGGTACAAATGGTTGGCGCCGGAGTCGGCGTCACCCTCATCCCGGAAATGGCGATGCCGGTCGAGACACGTTCGGCCAGCGTCAACGTCGCCCATTTCCCCGATCCGCAACCCACGCGCACCGTGGGCATGATCTGGCGCCGGACGAGCCCGCTAACCGAACAGTTTTCGCAGATTGCCGAGGTGGTCCGGGAGTCGGTCGATTCCGTGTGCAAGGCGCATTCGGCGCGATCTGTCACTCCTGCCTGAACTCCGAGGGCGGCCCTTCGGCCTCCGGCGGCGGATCTTCATAGAGCGACCAACCATAGGCACGCCCCGTTTCCGGCAGATCCTCAGGGCGCACATGCGCCTGCATGAAGGTCTTGGCGATGAAATTCGCGGTGATCGGCGCGGTCAGGAACAAAAACACCGTGATCAATAATTCATGGAATGAAAACTGCCCCTCGATGACCGAAAAATACAGAATCGAGGCCAGAAGCACGCCGCCAACGCCAAGCGTCGTCGCCTTGGTGGGGGCATGCAGGCGCTGCATCGTGTCACGCAGCTTGAGCATGCCGTAGGATCCGACCAGGCCGAACACGCCGGCCACGACCAGAAAGAACGAGATCAGGATTTCCGCCGCCAATTGCATCGCTGCCCCTATTCGATGATGTCGCCGCGCAGGATGAACCTGCAATAGGCAACGGTCGAAACGAAACCGACCATCGCGATCAGCATCGAGGCTTCGTAATAGACCGCCGTGCCTTGCTGAATCCCGTAAAGGATAAGCAAGGCAATCACATTGATTACCATCGTGTCCAGCGCAAGGATGCGATCGGCCAGGTCCGGCCCGCGGACGATCCGCCAGAGATTGAACAACAGGCCCAGGGCGAAGCAGCCGATCGCGAAGAACAACGCGGGGGTGATCATTGGAAAATCTCCTTCAATCGCCATTCGTAACGGCTCTTGATTGAATCGCGCACCCCGTCCGGGTCATCAGTATGCAGGCAATGCACAAGGATGCAGCCGCCATCGGCCGACAGCGCCGCCGAAACCGTGCCCGGCGTCATCGTGATCGTTCCCGCAAGCACGGTGATCGCCTCGGGTGAGGTCAGCTCAAGCGGGACACGGATCCAGTGCGATTGAATCTTCTCGTTGCGCTTGAAAAGGATGACCAGCGCCACCTCGATATTGGCCATGACGATGTCATGGATCACGATCAGGAAATATTCGAGCACCCGCAGCGGCTTTCGGATCCTCGGACGGTTGGGCCAGTAGGGTGCAGTCACGAAAGGCACGACGACACCCAATGCGCCGCCCAGGATCAGGTTGCCCAGCGTCACCTTGTTGACCAGGGCCAGCCAGACCAGCGTCAACACCACGCTGAGCAGCGGATGAGGCAGAACACGACCGATCATGGCTCACCCTCCATGTTCTGGCCCAGCACCGCCGAGATATAGCCGGTCCTTTCGAACAGTTGGCCCGCTGTGCTTTCCAGGTAATCCGTGACCGGCCCCGCGAACGCCGACAACAGGGCCAGCGCGGCGACCGCCGCCATGGTGGGCGCCACTTCGGCCGGGCCGGCGGCGGGTGTTTTTGGCAGCGCGGCCGTTTCCACCTCGGGATCGGGCGTGGCGGCCGTGGATTTCCAGAACAGCACGCTTCCGGCGCGTGCAAAACCGACGATGCTCAGCAGTGAGCCCACCAGAATCACCGTCCAGCCAAGCGCCATCCCCGGCGCGTCGCGCAGGGCGTCGAGCACGAAAAGCTTGCCGATGAAACCACTCAGGGGGGGCATACCAACCATCCCGAGGGCCCCGGCAAAGAAGAGCGTGGCGAAAAGACCGTTCTGCACTGTCGGCGGCCGCACCGTCAGCACGTCGCCCCCTGCCCGCCGCGACACAACCAGGTCCGCCAGCAGGAACAGCGCCGCGGCAGCGAATGTCGAATGCACCAGATAATACAGCGCCGCCGTGACCGCATAAGGCGTGAAGACCGAGATCGCCAACATGAGCGTGCCCATCGACCCCACTACCGAGAACGCCACCAGGGGCATCAACCGCCGCGCACCCAACACGCCGATGACGCCCAGGCCCAGCGTCACCACCGCCGCGGGAAACAGCCATGTCCCGGGCAATCCGCCGATGGCGGCCGCGTCCGGACCGAATACAACCGTATGGATGCGCAGGATCGCATAGGCCCCCACCTTGGTCATGATCGCGAACAGCGCCGCCACCGGCGCCGGTGCGTTGGCATAGGTGGCGGGCAACCAGAACTGCACCGGAAACAGCGCCGCCTTGATCGCGAAGACGATCATCAGCAGCATCGCGGCAACCCGCACCAGCGCCGCCTCCTCCAGCGGAATCTCACGCACCTTGACCGCAAGATCGGCAATGTTGAGCGTGCCCGTCGCGGCATAAAGCGTGCCCAAGGCGAACAGGAACAGGGTCGACCCGGCAAGGTTCATCACGACGTATTGCAGCCCGGCCTGCAAACGGACGCGCCCGCCGCCATGGATCATCAGCCCGTAGGAGGCAATCAGAAGCACCTCGAAGAAGACAAAAAGATTGAAAGCGTCGCCGGTCAGGAAGGCGCCGCAGATCCCCATGAGTTGGAACTGGAACAACGCATGGAAATGCCGTCCGCGACTGTCCCAGCCGGTGGCGACGGCATGGAACAGCACGATCAGCGCCAGCGCCGCGGTCAGCAACACCATCATGGCCGAAAGCCTGTCCAGCACCAGCACGATACCGAACGGCGCCGGCCAGTCGCCCAGCTCATAGACATGGGTTTCGCCGCCCGCCGCCAGCATCGTCAGTCCGACTGCAATGCCGCCCAGCCCGAGCGTCCCCGCGAACGAGGCGACGCGCGCAAGCGTGATGTCGTGGCGCATCACGAAAGCAATCAGCGGGGCCAGAATTGCCGGCAGGACGACCGGCGCGATGATCCAGTGGTTCATGCGCCGGTTTCCTTTTTCGTCGCTTCGGCCGTATCCGCGGCGGTCATGTCGATCCGGTCGTGATCCGCTTCAAGAAACGCGCCCAACGCGATCATCACCAGCACCGCGGTCATCCCGAAAGAGATCACGATCGCAGTCAGCACCAGCGCCTGTGGCAGCGGGTCGGTATAAATCGCATCGCCATGGTCCCGCAGTATTGGCGGGGCGTTCACCTTCAACCGCCCCGTGGCGAAGATGAAGACGTTCACCGCATAGGACAGCAGCGCAAGCCCCAGGATCACCGGGAAGGCGCGCAGCCTCAGGATCAGATAGATCCCCCCCGCGGTCAGCACGCCGATCGCGCTTGCAACGATGATTTCCATGTCACTCTGCCTCCCGCTTTTCGGAGGGAACCTGTTGTGAGGGGTCGAAGTCCATTGGCCCGACATTCACCGTCTCGCCGGCATAGCGCGAGATTCGCGACAGGCTGTAAAGCATCAGCATCACCCCGCCAAGAACGGTCAGGAACACGCCCAGATCGAACAGCATCGCCGTGGCAAGCTCGAATTCCTCGATCGGGGGCAGGTGGACGTAACCGAAGGCGCTGGTCAGGAACGGCTCTCCTGCCAGCCATGCGCCGACGCCCGTCAGGCCGGCCACGGCCACGCCCAACCCGATCATCGCGTGATACTCGACCCGCTGACGTTCCTGCGTCCAGCCGAACCCCGAGGCCATGTATTGCATCAGCAAGGCAATGGAAATCACCAGCCCTGCCACGAAGCCGCCGCCCGGCTGGTTGTGTCCGCGCAGGAAGATATAGATGCCGACCATGATCGCGATCGGCATCATTGCGCGGGTGGCGACCACCATCATCATCGGGTGCCGGTCACGCGAACGATTGGCGGAATAGTCGGTATTGCGCAGCCGCGCCGCCGCCGGCCCGCTCAGCAATGCCTCCAGCAACGCAAAGATGGTCAGCCCGGCGATGCCCAGCACGATGATCTCTCCATAGGTATCGTAACCGCGGAAATCGACCAGGATCACGTTCACCACGTTGTGTCCGCCACCGCCCTTGTAGGCATTGGCCAGGTGAAAGTCCGAGATCGTGCTGAAATCGCGCGTCATGAAGGCGAAGGCCAGCGTCGCGACCGCGCCGCCCGCCACAAGCGCGATCGCCCCGTCGCGCAGCCGCAGGCCCGTGCCGCTTTCCGCCGGGGTTGTCTTGGGCATGAAATGCAGCGCCAGCAGCAACAGCATGATCGTCACCGTCTCGACCGCGATCTGGGTCAGCGCAAGGTCCGGCGCGGAAAGATAGACAAACCCGCCCGAGATCGTCAGCCCGATCACGCCGATCAGCACAAGCGCCTTGAAGCGGGCACGATGATTCACCACGACAAGCGCCGTCGCCACGACCAGCATCAGCCAGCCCACCACCGCCACCGGCGGCACCGGCAGCATCGGGCGGGTGGCCGCCGCCAGGCCGCCGCCGGTAAAGGCGGCATAACCCAACGCCACCGTCGCCACGACGAAGATCGCAAGGTAACGGCTGATTGCGCCATTGTGCAGCCCGGCGGTCAGGCTGTTCGAGACAGCCACAAGTCGCGCCAGGATCGCGTCGAAGATCGCTTTCGCCTCGGGGCGGGGGGCGGCCCGCCAGCCTCGGTCCAGCGGATGGTGCAGCACCAGCAGCACGATACCGCCCGCGACCGCGCTCATCGACATGAACAGCGCCGGCGTGATGCCGTGCCACAGTTTCAGATGCGGATGCAGATCGGCCCCGGTGACGGCGTTCGCTGCCATCGTCACCACCGGCTCGGCCAGAAAGGGCGCGACGCCGATCAGCACCACCAGCAACGTCAGCACGGCCGGGGCGGCATACATCCCGAAGGGCGGATCATGCGGTCTGGACGGATAATCGTCCCGCACCGGCCCGCCGAAAACGTGAAAGATGAAACGCAGCGAATAGGCAACCGAGAACAGCGCGCCAACCGTGGCCAGCACCGGCACGATCCACGGGTTCTCGAACCAAAGCGTGTGAGACGCCTCTTCCAGCATCATCTCTTTCGACAGGAAACCGTTGAACAGCGGGATGCCCGCCATCGACAGGGCGGTGATCGTGCCGATGGCGGCCGTCACCGGCATCAGCCGCGCCAGCCCGCCCAGTCGCCTGATGTCGCGGGTATGCGCCTCATGATCGACGATTCCGGCGGTCATGAACAGCGCGGCCTTGAAGGTCAGGTGGTTGATGACGTGAAACACCGCCGCGATCGCGGCGGCTTTCGTGCCAAAGCCCAGAAGCATTGTCATGAGGCCCAGATGGCTGACGGTCGAGAAAGCCAGAAGCGCCTTCAGGTCGTCCTTGAACAGTGCGATCACCGCCCCCAGAACCATGGTGATCAGACCGGTCGTGGCGACGATATAGAACCAGGCTTCGGTCCCCGACAGAACCGGCCACATCCGCGCCATGAGGAACACGCCCGCCTTCACCATCGTGGCCGAATGCAGATAGGCCGAAACCGGCGTGGGCGCGGCCATGGCGTGCGGCAGCCAGAAATGGAAAGGGAATTGCGCCGACTTGGTGAACGCGCCCAGCAGAATCAGGATCAACGCGGGCAGATACCATTCCGAGGCGCGGATCGCGTCGCCCTGCCCCAGGATGTCGGTCAGGTCGTAACTGCCCGCAATGTTGCCCAGGATCAACATCCCGCCGATCATGGCAAGGCCCCCGCCCCCGGTCACCGCCAACGCCATGCGCGCGCCCTGCCGTCCCTCGGGCAAATGATTCCAGTACCCGATCAGCAGGAATGACGACAGGCTCGTCAGTTCCCAGAAGATCAGCAGCAGCAGGATATTGTCGGAAATGACAATTCCCAGCATCGCGCCCTGAAACAGCAGCAGATAGGCATAGAACTGGCCCATCGGGTCGTCGCCCGACAGATAGAAACGGGCATAAAGCGTGATCAGCAGACCCACGCCAAGGATCATCCCGGCAAACAGCAGGCCCAGGCCGTCCAGAAAGAAGCTCGCCGAGAGCCCCAGTTGCGGCAGCCAGGCGATCTCAGCATGCAACACCTCGCCGCCCATGACCGCAGGGGCCAGCGTGCCCAGCATCACCAGCGCGATCAGGGTCGGAATCGCCGCGAAGCTGGCGCAGGCCGTCCGCCCCGCCCTGATCATCACCCCCGGCACCAGCGCTCCGAGGAAGGGAAGGATCGCAATGATCGGAAGTAGCCCGCCGCCGTCGTTCATTCACCGCCCCCTTCACAGTCCGGTTTCGATGCTTAAAGGGATTTTCCGCAGCTTGGAACACATCCCGTTGCATTTTTCGTTATCGCGTGGCCTGTTTCCCGCCGACCGCGTCCCATGGACCGCACATGACGGCCGACTGCGACGAGGGTAATGCGCTGGACCGGCCGGTCAACGCCGTAACCGGCGCTCTGCCCGGTCCGGGCGGGAACAAGGCATCAGCCCTCAATCGCACAGCGCCTGCTCGACGACCGCCAGCGAGTGCCGAACGCGAAATCGTCCGGCCCGGACAGCCGCGCGATCTGTCGCGGCCTTCGACGCCCGCCCGCCGGGGCGGGTTCGGAATAGGGAAACACCGCTTGCGGGCGGACGGCGCGCTCATCCTGCAACATCGCTGTATTCGATCGGGTGTTCCTCCAGCGACCGCTTCTGTTCGTCGGTCAGATCCTTGCGTCGGATCATGTAGGTGTGGATCGAAAACACCACCGCCCCGGTCTCGGGCAGGCGCAGCAGGCACTGACGCTCGGACCGCAGGAAGGGGGCGGGCCCCTCGACCTTGCTGCGCGGGGCGGCCTCGGGGCGCGGCTGAAACAACGTGGGATCGGCATAGAAATGCGCGTTCGCCCGCCATAGCGGCCGGCCCGGACGCAGGCCCTCGAACAGGCGCTGGACGCGGGCGGCTATGCCGTCATCATAGGGGATGACCGGCTTGTGGATGCGGATCAGCGGGCGCATGAACTTTTCTGCCAGTGTCCAGCTTGCCGGAAAACACAGGATCGCACCGGTCAGGATGTGTTCCATCGCGCCCTCGGGCCGCTGCATCAGGCACAGATCCTCCTGCACAAGCCGGCCAGCGGTAATCAGCGGGTTTTCCGGATTCACCTTTACGGTAGTGCCATCCGGCCGGGTCACGGCACCGGGCGTCACGTTGAACCCGTTTTTCCCGGCCAGGTCGGACAGGATCAGATCCAGCAATTCCCGCGCCGCCGGGATCGCGGCTCCTTCCAGCGCATGCACCTTGTGGGGAAGTTCGGCGATCAGTCGATCACGCTCGGCCATCTGAGGGCCATAGGCCTCATCCATGACCAGCCAGTCGGCGGGGTCCAGCGGCTGGATTCCGGGCAGCCGCGACATGCGGGGATCGGACCAGGGCGAATAGGGAAGACTTTTCTGAAGGATCATCGCTTCGGGGTGCTTGTTACGGATCGCCACGAACCTAGGGACAATTGCGGGCAAGGGAAATACCCCATCACAAGACGGCGACGGCGCTATCCGATCAACGCGCGAAGAACCAGCCCGACGACGCCAAGCGCGGCCACCCCGCCCGACCAGAGGGCCACGAACCACAGGAGCCTGCGCATCGCGCGTCGCATCAATGATACCCTTCCGACGGATCGACCTTGCCGCGGAACACCCAGTAGGCATACGCCGTATAGCCCAGGATCAACGGCAAGAGCACCAGCGCCCCCACCAGCAGGAAGGCAAGGCTGGAGTCGGGCGCGGCGGCCTGCCAGATCGTCAGATCGGGCGGCACGATATGGGGATAGAAGCTGATGCCGAGTCCGATGAACGACAACACGAAGACCGCCAGCGCAGAAAGGAATGGCCAGCTGTCGCGCCCCTGGCGCAAGCCACGCACATAGAAGAACGCCGCCACCAGAACCAGCGCGGGCACCCAGACGGTGTAGAAAACATTGGGAATCGCGAACCAGCGTGACAGATAGCCATCGTTCAGGAAGGGCGTCGCCAGGCTGACCGCGCCCAGCAGGGCCAATGTCGCCGCACCGGAAATCCACGCCAGCTGCCGGGAGCGTTCCCGCACCGGCCCCTGCGTCTTCATCACCAGCCAGGCACTGCCCAGCATCGCGTAACCGGCAACCAGCGCAATACCCGTCAGCACCGAGAAGGCGCTCAACCAGTCCCAGTTGCCGCCGGCATAGGCCCGGTTTTCAACGGCAATGCCCTGGACCAGCGCCCCTAGCACGATGCCCTGCGATAACGCTGCCACCAGGCTGCCCCCGGCAAAGGCCGTATCCCAGAGCCATCGCCCGCGCTGCGTGCGGTGGCGGAACTCGAAGGCCACACCACGAAAGATCAGGCCCAGCAGCATCGCCGTTATCGGCGCATAAACCGCCGGCATCACCACCGCGTAGGCCAGCGGAAATACGGCGAAAAGCCCGCCGCCACCCAGCACGAGCCAGGTTTCGTTGCCGTCCCAGACAGGGGCGACGCTGTTCATTGCCAGGTCTTTCTCATCCTTTCCGCGCATGAAGGGAAAGACCAGCCCGATACCCAGGTCGAAGCCATCGAGGATCACATAGGCCAGCACCGCGAAGGCGATCAGGCCGGCCCAGACGAATGCGAGATCGAAAACCATTGCGCTGTCTCCTCGTTGTTCAGCTTGGGCGGTGGCGGGCGGACGTCATGGCAGAGGTGCGGGTCACGCCGATATCCTCGATCCGGGGCCCGGCCTGGGGCGATTTGCCCATCAGCCGCAGCAGATAGAACGTTCCCGCCCCGAACACGGCGAAATAGATCACGATGAAGGCCAGAAGCGAGGCAGATACCGCCGAGGCCGCGATCCCCGAGGCGCTTTGGGCCGTGGTGAGATGGCCATATATGGTCCAGGGCTGACGTCCGACCTCGGTGGTGATCCAGCCGGCCAGAACGGCCACGAGCCCAACGGGCCCCATCGCCACCGCTGCACGGTGCAGCCACGGACTGTCGTACAAACCGCCGCGCCAATAGCGCCAGGCGGCCCAGACACCCAGCCCCAGCATCGCGAACCCCAGCGCGACCATCAGCCGGAACGACCAGAAGACCAGGGCCGCATTCGGGCGTTCATCCGCCGGGAAGGCCTCCAGCCCCAGAACCTTGCCGTCCCAGTGATGGGTCAGGATGAAAGAGCCCAGCCTCGGGATGCCCAGGGCATAGCGCAGTTTCTGGGCCGAATCGTCGGGGATGCCGAACAGGTAAAGCGGCGCGCCGTTCTCATGTGTCTCGTAGTGGCCCTCCATGGCCGCGATCTTGGCAGGCTGATGTTCAAGCGTGTTCAGCCCGTGCATGTCCCCCGCGACGATCTGCACCGGCGCGGTGACCAGCAACATACCCATCGCCATCGCGAACATGACGCGCGCACCGGCATCGGCCCGGTCGCGCAGCAGGTGCCAGGCCCCAACCGCCCCCACGACCAGTGCCGTGGTCAGATAGGCGGCCAGCACCATGTGAACCAGCCGATAGGGAAAGGACGGATTGAACACGATCGCCCACCAGTCCTCGGGCACGAACTGTCCGGCCGGGCTTATCGAAAAGCCCGCCGGGGTCTGCATCCAGGAGTTCACTGCGAGGATCCAGAAGGCCGAGCCGAGCGTGCCCACCGCCACCATGACCGTGGCGAAGAAGTGCAGCCTCGGACCGACGCGTTGACGCCCGAACAGCATCACCCCGAGAAACCCCGCCTCCAGGAAAAAGGCGGACAGTACCTCATAGCCCATCAGCGGCCCGATGATCGGCCCCGCCCGGTCAGAAAAGACCGACCAGTTGGTCCCGAACTGATAGGACATCACGATGCCCGACACGACCCCCATGCCGAAGGCGACCGCGAAGATCGTCTTCCAGTAGTTGAACAGGTTCAGGAATATCTGCCGCCCCGTCCACAGATGCAGGCCGTTCAGAACCGCCAGATAACTTGCCAACCCGATCGAAAAGGCCGGAAAGATGATGTGAAACGACACCGTGAATGCGAATTGGAACCGCGCGAGATCCAGAGCTTCGAAACCGAGCATGATTGTGATCCCTTGGCCAAATACCGGTTGCCCATGTCAGATAAGCCGTTCAAAACGATAAAACATGCGACAAGGCGACCGCCCCTTTGGACGGCGTCCTCATCCTGAGCCACGGTGCCGATTACCGCAAGGGCAGTGAACCGTCGCCGGAACAGCGAGCGAGACAACCGCGACCATGAGCGCCATCGACAACCTGCCGCCCCTGCGCGCGGTGATCGCCGCGAACGATCTGCGCGCGAAAAAATCACTGGGCCAGAATTTCCTGCTGGATCTGAACCTGACCGCGCGGATCGCGCGCGCCGCGGGCGATCTGCGGGCCTGCGACGTGCTGGAGGTGGGGCCAGGCCCCGGCGGGTTGACGCGCGGATTGCTGGCCGAAGGCGCGCGCCATGTTCTTGCGGTGGAAAAGGACGCGCGTTGCCTGCCCGCGCTGGAACAGATCGCGGCGGCCTATCCGGGACGGCTGGAGGTGGTGAATGCGGACGCATTGGCGCTGGACGTGGAATCCCGCCTGACGCCGCCGATCCGGGTGGTGTCGAACCTGCCCTACAATGTGGGCACCGAACTGCTGGTGCGCTGGCTGATCCCGCCCCGGTGGCCGCCCTTCTGGCAAAGCCTGACACTGATGTTCCAGAAGGAAGTGGCGCAGCGCATCGTCGCCCGCCCCGGTGGCAAGGCCTATGGCCGTCTGGCGATCCTGGCACAATGGCGGGCGCATGCCTCGATCGTCATGTCCCTGCCCCCCGAAGCCTTCACGCCACCGCCGAAGATCAGCTCGGCCGTCGTTCACCTCGAGCGGCGCGAGACGCCGCTTGCCCCGGCCGACCCGGATGTCCTGGGCCGCGTGGTCGCCGCGGCCTTCAACCAGCGCCGCAAGATGCTGCGCGCCAGCCTGAGGGGCGTCGCACCGGATATCGAGGACAGGATTCGCATCGCGGGGCTGGACCCGACGATGCGCGCCGAGCAAGTGCCGATCGAAGGGTTCTGTGCACTCGCCCGCGCCGTGGCAAAGGGGGGCTGAGCCGGCTCTATTCGGCCGCCGACGCCTGCGACCTGTCGCCTGCGTCACTATCGCCCTTGTCGGAATCGCGTGGTTTTTTTGGCTCCCGCTGGCTGTCGCCGTCCTGTGGCTTGGCGGCCTTTTTCGGGCGACCGCGCTTGCGCGGGGCGGGTTTTTCCTCGGGCGTCTCGACCAGACCGTTGCCAGTTTCCCCTGTGCCGCCCATGTCGACCACGTCATGGCTGGCAACAGCGGCACGGCTCTCGGCGCTGCTGCCATCGTCGCGCTTTTCACCGCCGGACCGTCCATCGGCCTGGCCGCTGTCATCGCCGCGCTCCGCGCCGCGCTGATTACCGGATTGCTGTTGATCGCCGTCCCCGCGCTGGGCGCCCTGCGCCTGATCGCTGCCATCCCCGCGCTGTTGCTGGTTCTGGCGCTCGCGGTTCTGCTGCGCCTCCTGCTGTTCGCGCTTGGCTTCCTGCTCGCGCATCGCCTCGCTCAGAAGACGCGCGTAATGTTCCGCGTGTTGCTGAAAATTCTCGGCGGCGACGCGGTCATTGCCAAGCTGCGCATCGCGGGCCAGCTGATTGTATTTGTCGATGATCTGCTGCGGCGTGCCGCGCACCTTGCCCTCGGGCCCCGAACTGTCGAACACACGGTTGACGATGTTGCCCATGGGCGAGCGCGAGCGGTTGGACTTCGACCGCGAACGTGGTTTGGATGATCTCATGTTTTTCTGTTTTCCAGCCTTCGAGTGGCTTCCTCGGCCCCGAGTCGCGCCCTCTGCGCGAGGTGTCCGGGGTCCGTTCCTTTTTCGGCTTGTGCACGAGGGGGACAGCAACGGGCGTCCCAGCCTGCGTATCCCTGACTAATCATGGTGAAACCGGCATGACAAGCAGAAAATGCCGCTACCGGGGCGTTTTTCGCGTACCCCGTGCGATCGTGACACGCGATTTCCTACGATTCGGTTAACGCCGCTTGACCGGCAACGACCCGGTCCCTGCCATCAAGATCGGGGTGAATCGTGACATTTTCAAGCCCTGCTTCCGTGAACAATGCAGTCACTGCGGCGCCCTGGGCAGGACCGATTTCGACCATCAACCGGCCACCGGGGGCCAGATGCGCGCCTGCGCCGGCGGCGATCGCTCGATAGGCGCCCAGCCCGTCCGCGCCGTCGGTCAATGCGGCCGGCGGCTCCCAGTCGCGCAGTTCGGCGGCCAGGCCCGGCATCTCCGAGGCCGCGATATAGGGCGGGTTTGCAACGATCAGGTCGAACCGGCCCTGCACCTGCGCGAACCAATCCGACAGCGCCAGCTCGGCACGCCCGGCCAGTCCCAGCCGGGCCGCGTTTTCGCCCGCCACCGCCAGCGCGGCCGCCGAGATGTCGACGCCCAGCCCCGTCGCCGCGGGGCGCGCGGCCAGCAGGCTGAGAAGGATGCAGCCCGACCCCGTGCCCAGATCTAGGGCGCGCGTGAAGGGCTGGTCCAGGGCCTGGGACACCAGGATTTCGGTTTCCGGCCGCGGGTCCAGCACCGCCGGGCTGACCCGGAAACTGTGATTGAGAAAGTCACGCAGGCCAATGATCTGCGACACGGGCTGACGCCGGGCACGGGCGGCAAGCGCGATCTCGAACCGGGCCGCGGCAGCCGCGTTCAGCGGATCGGGCAGGAGCAGCGTCACCCGCCCCGGCGCAACCCCCAGCGCATGGGCCAGCAGGCGGCGCGCGTCG
>JADQCD010000114.1 GCA_016278285.1 Actibacterium sp. | reverse complement strand
CCCGGGCGCTGGAGATGTGGCGCGCCGCTTATCGCGGCCCGGAGCTGGCCAGCTACCTGGCCGGGCGCGGGGTCGACCTGGAGCTGATCGGCGGCGTGCCGGCATCGCTGCGCCAGGCGGTGCTGCCCTTCTCGGAGTTTCACGGCCAGCAGCTTTGCATGATCGCGCCGGTCCAGCAGGCCGACGGGACCGTGACCGGCACCCATCGCACGTTCCTGGCCGCGGGCGGCCGGGGCAAGCTGCGCGCGCCCGGGCAGGGCGTGAAGAAGATGTTCGGCAATTGCTGGGGCGGGGCGATCCGGCTGGGCCCCGTGGCCCCGCGCATCGCGATCGCCGAGGGGATCGAGTCGGCGCTCGGCTGGCTCTGCCTGGAGCGCGCGGCGGGCCGCGAGGCGGTGGTCTGGGCCGCCGGCGCGCGCGGGAACCAGTGCGAGGCGATCGAGCTGCCCGACGAGGTTCGCGCGGTCGTGCTGCTGGCCGACAACGACACGGACAGCCGGGTGGAAACGGAGATTGCCATGGACCGCGGCGCCGCGCGTCTGCGCCGGAGGGGGCTGGGGGTGGAAATCCGCATGCCTCCGCGCGGCATGGATTTTCTCGACCTGTGGAATGCGAAGGGGGAGGGGGCCGATGCCGCGCGACACGAGTGAGCCGACCGCCATTCCCGCCGGGTTCCCGGTGCGCCCGCTGGGCCAGTCGGGCGGCACGTTCTGGTTCCTGACCGCCCGCGGCGAGGTGGCGCATCACGGCGCCACGAGCCTGGGCAAGCGCGAGAACCTTTTCGCGCTGTTCGTCGGCTGCGACGATCCGTCGAGATGGCTGGCGCAGATCGGTCCGAGCAAGCGCAAGCGCGACGATGACGGGGTATTCAACCCCGCGGTCGCGGCCGACTGGCTGATGTCGGCCTGCGCGGCGCGGCCGCTTTTCGATCCCGACACCCAGATCCGGCATTTCGGGACATGGCGCGGCGATGGCGGCGCGCCGGTGGCGCATGTCGGCGAGGAGATCCACCATCCGGGCGGCATCGTCGATCCGGCCGGCGTGATCCTGGACGGCGCGATCTATCCGGCGCGGCACAGCCGCACCGCCCCGGCGCCGCCGGACCGGCGGGTCGACTTCGACGATCTGCGCGCGGTGCGCGGCGAGATCGCCGGGATGTGGAACTGGCAGCGCGAGACGGATGCCGATGTCGTCATGGGCTGGATCGGCCAGGCGGTGCTGGGCGCGTTTCCGGACTGGCGGTCGCATATGTGGATCACCGGCCGGCGCGGGTCGGGCAAGTCGACGCTGGTGCGCATCCTGTCCTCCCTGCTCGGGGGCATGTCCGCGGGGGTCAAGAAGGGCTCGTCCGAGGCGGCGGTGCGGCAGAACACGAACCGCATGGCGCTGGCCCGGCTTATCGACGAGGCCGAGTCCGAGGGCGAGGCCAGCCAGGTGGAAAAGATCATCGCGCTGTTCCGCCTGATGTCGGACGCGGATGGCGCGCAGGTGGAGCGCGGCACGGCGGATCATGCCGGGATCCAGTTCCGGCTTTACGGGGCGGGGCTGCTGGCCTCGATCATCCCCGGGCTGATGACCCCGGCCGACCGCTCGCGCTTCGTGATGCTGAAGATGCTCAAGCGCAAGCCGGATGCCGATCCGACGGCGGCGGCGCTGCGCCGCGCCGATTTCGAGGGCTGGGCGGAGGATCTCGGCCCGGCGATCTGGCGGCGCATGCTCGACCTGGCGCCGGCGCGATGGGATCCGGCCTTCCGGACCTATTCGGCGATGGTGCAGGGGCTTGGCGGCGAGGCGCGGGCCGGCGACACGATCGGCGCGATTCTCGCGGGCTGGGACCTGATGCTGCATGACGGCCCGCCGGATGACGAACGGCTGGCGCGGGCGCGCGAGATCGCCCTGCCGCTGCTCGACGACGTGGCCGCGGCCGAGGAAGAGGGCGAGGGCGAGCGATGCCTGCGCACGGTGTTCAACTTCATGCTGGCCAAGGACACCGGCGGCACGATCCCGATCGCCGAGCTGATCGAGCGGATGCAGGACAGCCCGGACATACTCGAGCCGGACCAGCGCCTGCTGGGGCGGCTCGGGCTGCGGCTGATGCCGGGCAACATGGGCCAGCGCGACCTGTTCGTGATCGGCGCCCAGCATTCGATCCTCGACCGGGCGCTTGCGGGCACCAACTGGCGCGGCGGCGGCCACCGGTCGGCATTGCTGATGCTCGACGGCGTGACGCCCGCCCCCAGCCCCACCCGGGTCGCCGGGCGAAAGGTGCGCGGGCTGCTGGTGCCTGCGCGGTATTTGCCAGGTGGGGACGGCTGATGCGGGGCTTTTGTTCATTGTCGCGCAGAAGCGGGACGGTTTGCGGGCAAGCGTCCCGCGAACGTCCCGCCCGGCGTCCCGCCTGCAAGGCTTTGGAAAGGCGCGGAAAATGCCTCGAAAACAGTGCTGCGGGACGGTGGGACGGTCAAACCGCACCCCCATGTGCGGGCGCGCGCGCATGGTGGGGGTATATATTACCGTCCCACCGTCCCACTCCCTATAGAGATAGAGAGATTAATAAGGTTTTACAGGGACTTGGATACCGGGACAGGGGCGGGACGATCGCGGGACGTTGTATGGCCGAAGCGTCCCGCCCACAAGATGTTGAGAGCAGGAGGGCAGAGCGGTGATGACGGTGGATCAAGGGCAGTTCCGGGTGGCAACAGGGCCGGTGAAACGGCATCTGGGCATCCGGGCGCTGCTGGAATGGGCGTTCGACACGGAATGCGCGGGGATCGCGTTCGACGAAATGGCCGATGCCGGCGCGCTGCCGAGCTTCGGCATGGAGTTCGTCCTGATGCAGCGCCAGATGCTGGGCACAGAGATCGACACGTCGCGGGGCCGGTCCAGCCCGGCCGACGATGCCGAGATCGTGGCCTCGGTCCTGCGTGACGTGCTGCCCTGGCCCGATGCGCTGCGGGTGGCCGAGCTGGCCCGGGCGCGCCGGGTGCCGGACTGGATGCCGGACGCGACGCCGCGGCTGCGCCCGGCGGGCTGGCATTGCAACCGGCACGGCTGGCATGCCCGGACGGCGGATGCGGCAGCGCTTGGCGATGAGGGCTGGCGCCCGATCCCGCGGCGCAACCGCAAGGGCGTGGTCGTTCATGACGCGGTGCGTTATTGCCCCTGCGCCTGGAGCCCGAGTGCCGCGCAGATCGCCGCGGCCCGGCGCGGCTATCTCGACTGGTGGGGGCATCTTCTGACGATCCGGGCCGGGCTGCGGGCGGTCGACCTGTCGCGCCACGCGGTGACCGACGACATGCCGCCGATGCAGCCGTGGAAGAAAGGGGCTTGACGAATTCTAGCCCCGTTGACAACATGCCCTCGACCGAATTGCGCCCGGAGCGGAGAACCCGCCCCGGGCGTTTTCATGTCCGGCGGCCGGATCGCGCGCCCCCGGAGCTCCAATGCATATCGACCACGGGCAGAACGCACGGGTCCTTCCCGGGCCCGGAAACGCATACGGTGCGGCCAAGCGCATGTGTTTCGATCGGCTAAACGACATCGAAAGCCTAAACCGGCGCGGCTAAACAAGAGCGGAGTTGGGCAAGACGACATGGGACTGACGACGACCGAGCTGGCCCGCGAGCTGAACCTCTCCAAGGGCCGGATCAGCCAGTATGTCTCGTCCGGCGTTCTCGACGGGTGCTTCGAGGGAAGCGGGCGCCAGCGCCGCTTCGATCTTCACAAGGTCGCCAGGGCGCTCGGCCGGAAGCTCGACCCGGGACAGATGATGGGCAACGGCGCGTCCACCCAGGAGGTGCTGCAGGGCCTCGACAGGGCCGGAACGGCCGCCCCGAAGGCACGGGGGCATGCCGGCGGGGCCACCGAGCTCGGCGAAGACGACGATGATCGCTATCAGCTGGCGCGCACCCTCAAGGCCGAGGAAGAGGCGCGTCGGCTGCGCCGGCAGAACGCCGAGGCCGAGGGCAATTTCGTGCTGGCCAGCGAGGTCCGGCTGCAGGTCCAGAAACAGATCGGCCAGGAGATCGCCGAGTTCGAGAGCGTGATGCGCGAAGCGGCGCGCCGGCTGGCCGACGAATGCCCCGGGGTGGATTTCAAGCAGGCCCGGGCGGTGCTGGTCGACTGCTGGCGCGCGCACCGGGCCCGGCGGTCCGCGGCGGTGCGGCAGACCGCGGACGCAGGCAAGCTGACGGAAACCGAGAAGAACGAGGATATCTGAGGTGGGATTCCTGGCCGCTTCGGCGGCGGTCGTCGCGAGCGCCCTGGCCAATGCCATGGCGCCGCCGCCGCCGCCGGACATCACGCGCTGGTGCGCGGACAACATCGTGTTCGACGAACGCTCGCCGATGCCGGGCCCGTTCAATATCGAGCGGTTCGCGTTCCTGCGCGAGATCCACGAGGTTCTCTCGCCCGAGCATCCCTGCCGCGAGGTGACGATCCGGGGCAGCGCGCAATGGGGCAAGACGGTCTCGATCATCCAGCCGACGATCGGCGCCTGGCACGAATACACGCCACTCGACAGCCTGATCGTGCATCCGACCGCCTCGGCCGCGACGGAATGGGTGGACAACAAGTGGATGCCGATGCGCCGGCAGGCGCCGGGGCTGCGCGAGATCTTCGGCACCGGCGCCCGCGGCGACCAGCGCGACAACAAGTTCAACCAGGAGACGCTGGACCGGAACGGCTCGATCAAGGTGGCCTCGGCCGGCTCGCCGGCGGACCTGACCGGGACCAGCCGGCGGCTGGTGATCATGGACGACCTGGCCAAGTTCGAGATGACCGACAAGGGCGATCCGGAAGCGCTGGCGGTGAGCCGGGCGTCGGGGTTCGAGGATGCCAAGATCGTCCGGGTGTCGACCTCGATGATCAAGGATACCTGCCGGATCACGCGGGCGTTCCTGCGCTCCGATCAGCGGTTCTTCCACGTGCCCTGTCCGCATTGCGGGCACCGGGCGCCGCTGACCTGGGAGAATTTCAGGCAGAACCTCGATCCGGAGCGGCTGACCGCGGCCTGTTTCAGCTGCGAGGCCTGCGGCTGCGCGATCGAGCACAAGCACAAGCTGGAGATCGTGGCGCGCGGCGCCTGGGTCGCGCATAATCCGAACGGCGATCACCCGGGGTTCCACCTGTGGCGGGCCTACGCGCCCCAGCGGGACTGGGCCTCGATCGCGGTGGAATACGCGCAGGTGATGGGCTGGAGCCGGATCGAGGCGCGCAGCGAAACCGAGGACGCGGTGCGGTCGCGCGTCGAGGCGGAGACCGAACAGACCTTCTGGAACGACGTGCTGGGGCTGCCCTACGACCAGGCGACCGATGCGCCGGACTGGGAGGCGTTGCGCGACCGGGCGGAGAACGCGGCCGGCGACGCGGCGGCGCTTCCGGTCGGGGTGGTTCCGGCGCAGGGCGTCATCCTGGCCGCCGGGGTCGATTGCCAGGATGACCGGCTCGAGGTGTCGCTGGTGGCGTTCGGCCGGAATCGCCAGCGCTGGACCGTCGACCACAGGGTGATCCCGTTTCATATCGGCGACGAGGATGGCCGGGCGGCGCTCAATGCGCTGCTCCGGCAGAACTGGCGCACCGAGCTCGGCCTCGAGCTGCCGATCGACATGCTGGCGATCGACGGCGGCACCTATACCGACGACGTCTGGAGCTGGGCCAGGGCGCATCCGTGGAACCGGGTGATCATCGTCAAGGGGTCCTCGAGCCAGAACGGGCCGGTGCTGGCGCCGATGAAGTTCGAACGCCGGCGCGACGGCAAGGCAAAGCGCCGCCAGAAACGGGCCTTCATGCTGAACGTGTCCCAGCTGAAGGGCGACTTCTATACCTGGCTGGGCAAGGAGGATCCTGCCGAACGCGGCTATTGCCGCTTCGCCGTGGGGCTGGGCGACGAGTATTACCGGCAGATCACCTCGGAAAAGCGGGTCCTGCACCGGCAACGCTCGGGCGTGGTCACCAGTTCGTGGGACCTGGTCGAGCCGACGCGCCGCAACGAGTGTCTCGACTGCATGAACTACGCCGAGGCCGCGGCACGCCGGAAAGGCTGGACCTCGATGACGGACGACCAGTGGGACCGGCTGGAGGCCGAGCGCGGCGCGCCGGCGAAAGAGCCGCAGCCCGACCTGTTCGACAGCACGGTTGCCGCGGTCGGGGAGGCGCCGGCACCGCGCGGCGGACGGCGGCTTTCGGAGATCCTCAATGGCTGACAGTTCCGTCCTGCAAACCCGGCTCGCCGAGGCCGAGGCCGCGTTGCACAAGCTGATCACCGGCGCCCAGGCCGTGCAGGTCAACCACGAGGGGTTCGACGTGACCTATACCCGGTCCAGCGAGGCGGCGCTGCGGCGCTACATCATCGACCTGAAGCGGCAGCTTGGCGCTTCCCTCAAACCCCGGGCCAGAAGGGTGAATTTCTGAGATGAAACGACCGTCAGCGCGCATCCGTCCCGGATCCGTCCGGATGAAACCGGGCGCCCATGGATTCGGCGGCACGCCCTATGACGCGGGCAGCACGCGGTCCGAGGCGATGGTGAACTTCAACCCGGTCTTCCGGGCGGCCGATGGCGAGGTGCTGCCCGATCGCGACCGGATCGTGGCCCGGGCCCGCGATCTGACCCGCAACAACGGCTGGGCCGCGGGCGCCGTGGCCAAGGAGGTGGACAGCGTCATCGGGGCGGCGTTCCGGCCGCTTCTCAAGCCCGACTGGAAGGCGCTCGGTCTCGACGCGGACTGGGCCGCCGAGTTCAAGACGGCCGTCGAGGCGCGCTGGCGCGGCTTCGCGGACGATCCGCGCAAGCTGGCCGATGTCACCCGCAGCCAGACCGTGCCGCAGATGTTCGGCATGGCCTATCGGAACTACCTGACCGAGGGCGACGCGCTCGGCGTGGTGAACTGGAAGGCGGGCCGGGCGGTGCGGACCTGCCTGCGGGTGGTCGATCCGGATCTCCTGGGCAACCCGGACGGCCAGCCCGACAGCGACAGGATGCGCGGCGGCGTCATCAAGGACGCCGACGGGGCGGCGCAGGCCTACTGGTTCCGGCAGGCGCATGGCGCGGAGACCTGGGCGTCGCGCCGGTCGTTCACGTGGAAGCGGATCCAGAGGGAAAAGGCCTGGGGGCGGCCGGTGGTGCTGCATTTCTTCGACAAGACGCGCGACGGGCAGTCGCGCGGGGTCTCGCGGCTCGCGCCGATCATCGAGAAGCTGAAGATGGAGGATCACTATGGCCGGGTCGAGCTGCAGGCGGCGGTGATCAACGCGGTGCTGGCGGCCTTCATCAGGAGCCCGATGGGGCCCGATGCGATCGACGAGATGTTCGGCGACGATGGCGGCGGGTCGCTGATGGATTACCAGGCGGACCGCGCCCGCTACTACAAGGATCGCGACGGGATCAGCATGGGCGGGGCCAAGCTGACCCAGCTCTATCCGAACGACGAGATCGGGGTGGTGCCGACGGCGCGCCCCGCGGCGCAGTTCGGCGAGTTCGAGACGGCGGTGCTGCGCAACATCGCGTCGGGGCTCGGGATCTCCTACGAGCAGCTCGCGGCGGACTGGTCGAAGACGAACTATTCCAGCGCGCGGGCGGCGATGATCGAGATCTGGCGGGGCTGGACGGCGCGGCGCACCGCCTTCGCGCAAGGCTTCTGCCAGCCCTTCTTCATGGCCTGGCTGGAAGAGCAGGTGCTCGACGGTCATGTGCCGTTGCCGCGCAACGCGCCGGATTTCCACCTGCACTGGACCGCCTATTCGCGGGCCAAGTGGATCGGCCCGGGCAAGGGCTTCGTGGATCCGGTGAAGGAGGCGCAGGCGGCGGCGATGCGCGTGGCGCTCGGGCTTTCGACGCTGGAGGAGGAAGCCGCCGAGCTGACCGGCAGCGACCACCTGGAGAACATGGAGCAGATCCGGCGCGAGATCGCGTCGATGCCCGAGGGCGCCTGTTCACCCGTTTCCCGGTGCCGAGGGTTCGTTTCGAGGTGCTCGGGATGAAGCTCTACGACCCGCGCAAGGACGATACCGTGGCAGGCGGGTCCGGGCCGCAGCGGTGGAACGAACCCCTCACGTGGAGTTCGTCCACCAACCCGGTCGTGATGATCTACAACATCCGGCGTGGGATCACTTTGGAGAACGGCGAGGTCTGGGGTTATCAGGCTCCTGCCGATCGCCTGCCGCTGGCCAACTGGATCGCGGCGATGAACGAATGCGAGGTCCTCGTTCAAAGAGCCGAAGGCGGTTACGATTACCAGTATGAAGCCGGCATCGAGATCAAGGCCGGGCCGCAGGAGCTGGGCGGCGACAGCCCGATCGACATCGAACAGGAGTTGCTGAAAGCCTGCTCAGGCGAGATCGTGGACGTGGGTGGCGACTTCAAGATCCGCGTCGGCGCACCGTCCATGCCGGTGCTGTTCATCACCGATGATGACCTGATCGTCACCAGGCCGGAGGAGTACGCCCCTTTCCCCGGCTTGAACCGGACCCATAACGGCATCGCCGCGAACTACCCCGAGCCGGAAGCCCTCTACGAGCCGAAGCCCGCCCCGACCCGCTACAACGCGGCGTGGGAGGCCGAGGATGGCGGACGACGCCTGATGGCGAATGTCCAGCTGAGCGCAGTGACCAGCGTGACCCAGGTGCAGCGTCTGATGCAGGCATGGATCAATGACGATCGGCGCTGGCGTACCCACATCATGTCCCTCGGCCCCTCGGCGGCCATCCTTGAGCCGCTCGACGCGATCCAGTGGGATTCCGACTGGAACGGCTACACCGACAAGCTGTTCGAGGTGCGCCAGCAGGCCGACGACCCGATGTCTCTGTTGCAGGGCGTGACCGTCCGCGAGCGCGATCCGTCCGACTACGACTGGACCAGCGCGGATGAAGAGCCCGTTCTGGGGCCTGCACCGTTCGCGCCTGTTCCCCTCCCGTATCCGGTCATTCCGACCCCCAGAGCCGTTCCGATCTACGACGACAGTTCCAACGAGCGTCGGCCGGGGGTCGAGATCACATGGGATGCGACCGGGCTTGAGCTGGTGGACGCTATCCACTGGCAGATCCGCCCGGCTGGATCGACCGAGATCGTCGCCGAGGGCAGCACGACGAACGTGATGGCCGGGGCGGTCACGGTCTCGGAGGGGATCGTCGCGTCGACCAGCTACGAGGTGCGCCTGTATGCGATAGCCGACGTTCCGCGCGAATGGTCCGCATGGGCGCCCGTCACGTCCGGCGACATTCGTCTCGGTGTTGCCGACCTGGACGACACGGTGCAGGCGACGGTCGCGCCCGCGGTGCCCGCCGTGCCTGCCGGGCTGGCGCTGACGTCCACGCTTCTGAGCGACGGGCGAGCGAAGATGACCGCAAGCTGGTCCAGCGTGGCGGCGGCCACCGGCTACGAGGTCCGGCTGAAGGAAGGTGCGGGCAACTGGATTTCCTTCCCGACCTCGGAGACGGAATATTCCTGGGACACGCTGCCCGGCATCGGCTTCACGGCCGAGGTCCGGGCGATCAACAAGACGGTGCAATCGGCCTATTCCGCGTCCGTCGCGCACACAACGGCGGCGGACAGCGTAGCGCCTGCGGTGCCGACCGGGCTGGCGATCACGGCTGGCTTCGGCGTGCTCTGGCTGGAGTGGGCCAACAATACCGAGGGGGATTTCAGCCACTACGAAATCTACGAGCACATGGCAGCGACTCCGGCTCCGTCCGCAGGAACCACGGCGACATTCTCGGCCACCGGGAACCAGATGGCGCGCGAGGGCCTCGGGGATGGCGTGCAGCGGTGGTATTGGATCCGCGCGGTCGATACATCCGGCAACGCCTCGGCATGGTCGGCGTCGGTCAATGCCACCACGGTCGCGGAACTGACCGCTGATCGGCTCGTCTCCTTGTGACCACGAAGGGTGCGCGTGCAGCGCGCGCGGCACTGCGCTTCAAGGTCGGCATTGAAGGCGTCCCAACTGACAAAGTGGGGGATCGGCACCATGTGGTTGCGGCGCGTGTAGCCAACCATCCCCTCGACATTGCCCTTGTCGTTCCCCTTCCCAGGCCGACCATAGCGATCCCGAAACAGGTAATGCGACTGCAAGCCGCTGAACAGCGCGGCGCGGATGCGCGTGCCATCCGGCTGGATCTTCGAGACCAGGCAACGGTCGTTGTCGTAAAGCACCGACTGCGGCACACCACCGAAGAAGGCGAAGGCGCGGACATGCCCGTCCATCCAGGCTTCCGCCGTCGCCGCTGGATAGGCCCGCACGAAATAGGCATCGCTATGCGGCAGGTCCATGACGAAGAAGTGCGCTTTTTGTTCAACACCGGCGATGACCACAACGGCTTCGCCAAAATCCGCCTGCGCATGTCCCGGCGGATGGGCCAGCGGCACGAACATCTCCCGGCTCCGCCGCTCACGCTCACGCACGTAATCCTTGATGATCGTATAGCCGCCGATGAAACCATGTTCGGCTCGAAGCCGTTCCCATATCCGCTTGGCCGTATGACGCTGCTTGCGATGCACGGCCTTGTCGGCCTCAAGCCAAGCGTCGATGATCTCGGTGAACCCGTCCAGCTTCGGCCGCTTGATCGGCGCCTCCCGCCGATAGCCAGGCGGCACCGCGAAGGCCAACATCTTCTCAACTGTCCCGCGAGAAATGTTGAAATGCTTCGCCGCCGCCCGCGCGCTCATGCCCTCGCCACACGCCAGACGGACCTTCTTGTAAAGTTCCACGGTATAGATCTCCCCACCCTCCCTGCAGCCGCAAGAAGGGAAAAGTGGCAGGATTTTACTCCGCCCGCAGCGAGACTATCCCGCCGCTACCGTGGCCTAATTTTGCACCGCCGTTCTCAGGCGGTGTCGAAGGGAGGGGATTACTTCTCCGCTGCGGAGGCGAAATACGAATGGTCCGAGGCAGTGGCCGAATATGCTCCGGGCGATGACCATCTATCGACAGATTTTTGGTATATTGGAGGTGTCGCAGAAATACGAGGAAATTCAAGTTTTGGGTCTGAGGCTCGCCTGAACTTCCAATTCACGAGTGACGAATTGGGTGGCTGGCATAATGTTGAGCTGACCGATCCAGTATTGTCTGGATACGGGTGGGCCACTCGGGCGTTTGGCGTAACATCGCCATTCATCAGGAACAATCTTGTTCCACCGCACACAAATCTAAAAATAAGGATCGTTTACGTTCTGCACGACGATGTAAACGATCCTGTCGTTGCAGACCGAACCAACGTCCGCAATGTTTCCTTGTATATGTATTCCGTGGCGAAATAAGGAGAAGAAAAGTGAAATCCTTTGTCATCTTCAACACCGACGGAACGGTAAAGGCGGCAGGACGCGCCCGGTTTCCTCCGCCGGAGACCACCACGTTCAGCCCGCCGATCCCGCCGCAGGAGCTGGCCAAGCTGATGCTGGTGCCGCGTCCGCAGTCCCCCGCCGTGGAAACCACCGGCACGACGCACAGCATCGCCGACTGCCCGCTCGGGACCGTGATCGAGATCATCGACAATGCGGGGGGCGAACTGATGGAGATCTACACCACCGCGACCGATGGTGAGACGGTCACGCGCGATCTGCCCGATCCGGGGCAATACGAGATCAACGTGAAATCCCCCGATCCCTACCTGCCGACCATCGCCAGGATCACGGTGCCCGCATGACGGTGCTGCACCGATCAAGCGCCAGCCTTGCGGCGGAGCTGGGCAGGCACCAGCGCGAGGCCGTCGCGAAGATCAATGCCCGGATCGGGAATGAGCGCGCCAGATACATCACCGTCGCGCCGGGGCAGGAGATGATCTATCTCGCCAAGGAGGCCGAGGCGGCACGCTATGTCTCGGCCGATCCGGAACCGGCCACGATGGACGATTACCCGCTGTTGGCTGCGGACGTGGGCACGCTGGTGGCCACCGGGTACGAGGCCGCGCAGCTGGTGCTGAACCTGGCCGCGCAGTGGCGACAGATTGGTGGCCAGCTCGAGTATGCACGTCGCTCGGCGATCGCCGCGGTAGAGGGGGCGACCACGCCCGGCGAGGTGCAGGCCGCATTGGAGCATTTCGAGGCGGCGCTGTGATCCGGCGCTACGCTCTCAACGTCCTGATCGCGCTCGACCAGCTGGCCAACGCGATCCTGCTGGGCGATCCGGACGAAACCATTTCGTCGCGCGCCGCCAAGCACGCGCATGTCTGCGGCTGGAACATTCTCGGCCGCATACTGGATGCGATCGACCCCGGCCACCTCAAGCGCACGCGCGAGGCCGACGAGGGCGACGACGCCCTGTTCTGAAACCATGAAAAACCGAGACCACCAACGCCCCGCCTGCGGGGTTTCAGCGCATGGGGGATCGCATGATCGCAACGGTGCGGACGGGCCGCGGCGCGGCGCAGGGCCGGCTGGTGGCGCGCCTGCCGGGCGGCAGGGCGGTGGTGGATGTCGGCGGGAAGCTGGTCGCGGGGCGACTGATCGAGGGCAAGCAAGGGACAAAGGGGGCCACATGAATGGCGACATCCAATGGCTGATCGGAATGGCCGTCACACTTTCACTCGGCTGGGCGACGATATTGATCGGCGCCTTCTGGCGCCTCCTGGGGATGATCCGCAGGGTCGAGGCGCAGATGCAGCAGGAAGACAGCCAGCTGCACGCCCGGATCAACCGGGTCCGCGAAGATTCCGTGCACAAGGCGGACCTGACCGAGCTGGCGACGCGGCTCAACGGCACCATGCGCGAGATGCGCCAGGAACATCGCGAGGCCAGCAAGGCGACGAATGACCGGCTGGACGCGCTTCTCGCGGCCATCGCCAATCGCAACTCGGGGGTGGACCGATGAGCTATCCATGGCAGGGCGCGCGCGCCCCCTTGCCGCCGGATGCGTTCCGCCGCACGGCGCAGGCGCTGGATTGCGACACGGCGGCGATCCGGGCCGTCTGGCAGGTCGAGGCGGGCGGGCGGTTCTACGGCACTGACGGGGCCGTGATCCATCGCTTCGAGCCGCATCACATGCCGGGCAGCCGCATGGGCTGGCGCGACAGCCTGGAACTCGGCGCCGCGGAGCGCGAGTGGCGCTTCCTCGCGGCGTTCGGCGATCAGCCGGAACGTGCCCTGCGGGCGACCAGCTGGGGTGCCCCCCAGATCATGGGGTTCAACGCACAGGCGGCCGGCCATGCCACGGCGGCGGCGATGGTCCGGGCCATGGCGGACAGCGAATGGGCGCATCTCGACGCCTTCGTCGCGCTGGTCCTGTCCTGGCAGCTGTCCTCGGCGATCCGGGCGCGCGACTGGCTGACCTTCGCCCGGCGCTACAACGGCTCGGGCCAGCCCGAGGTCTATGCCCGCCGGATGGAGCGGGCCTATCGCCGCGCGTCCGGGGCGCCATCGCCCGTTGTCCTGCGCATCGGCGATCGCGGCGCGGCCGTCCGGCGGTTGCAGGCCGCGCTTGGGATTGCCGAGGACGGGGCCTTCGGGCCGCAGACGGATCGCGCCGTGCGGGCCTTCCAGGAACGCGCCGGGTTGGCCGTGGACGGCATCGCCGGGGCCCGGACATGGGGCGCGCTGACCGCACAACGCGACGCCGAACCGAAGCCGCAGCCGACATGCGGGCTGGCGGCACATGCAAAGGGGATCATGCCATGAAGGAAATCAACCGGCTTGTCCGGCACCTCGTCGCGCCCGTCACCGCCTGGCTGGTCGCCGAGGGGCACCTGCCCGAATACATGCAGCACGACATCACCGAGGCGGCGACGCTCGCCATCGCATTGGGCGTGCCCCTCGTTCTGTCCTGGCTGAGGGACCGGGCATGATCCGGGCGATCCTCGGCTGGCTGACCGGCGGGGTGCTCGACCGGGTGCTGGCGACCGTGGACAAACGGATCGAGGCCCGGACCGACAAGGACCGGATCAAGGGCGAGATCATCAGGGAACATTATCGCGCCCGGGGCGACTGGATGCGGGCCGGGGGCTTCTGGCTGATGCTGGCCTTCGCCGCTCCGCTGGCCGCCTGGTGGGGCGCGGTGATCGTCTACTCGATCCTGTGGTGCGCGGGCTGCGCCTATCCGCAGGCCTGGTCGATCGCCGCGCTGCCGCCGCCGCTCGATGACTGGGCCGGCCTGATCGTCGTCAGCATCTTCGGCGTGATCGGCGTCGATCGCCTGCGGCGCTGAGCGAAAAGACTGACACCGGGGCCCGGCATGCCGGGCCACATCGTTTCGCCCCCGAACTGCGGGGGCCGGGCTGCGCCAACAGCCCGAACCACGCGGCCCAGAATTCACACTGACCGCGCCGACCGTCGCTCGCGTTCCGGTCGCCCGCTGCCCTCGAGGGCCGGGCCAAAAGACATGGATTCGCAACATGGAACAAGTACGACCTGCAGCGCCGATCGCCCCGTGGCTTGGCGGAAAGAAAAGGCTGCAATCCAGGATCATCGACAAGCTCGAGACCATCGACCACAAGGCCTATGTCGAGCCCTTCGTCGGAATGGGCGGGATATTCCTGCGCCGCCGGTTCCGGCCGAAGCTCGAGGTGGCCAATGACGCCAATGGCGAGATCGTGAACCTCTTCCGCATCCTGCAGCGGCATTATCCGCAGCTGATGGAGGTGATGCGGTTCCAGATCTCGAGCCGCCGCGAGTTCGAGCGCCTGCGCGCGACCGATCCCGCCACCCTGACCGATCTCGAGCGGGCCGCGCGCTTTCTCTACCTGCAGCGGCTCGCTTTCGGCGGGCAGGTGAACGGCGTCTTCGGCGTGGCCCCGTCGCATGGCCCGAGGTTCAGCCTGGCGCGCCTCGAACCCGTTCTGGAGGCCGCGCATGAACGCCTCGACGGCGTGGTGTTCGAGGCCCTCGACTGGTTTGACATCATCCGCCGATACGATACCCCGGACACGCTCTTCTATCTCGACCCGCCCTACATGGGCGGCGAACGGGACTATGGCGCCGGCCTGTTCGAGCGGGGCGATTTCGATCGCATGGCGCAGGCACTGGCCGAGATTCGGGGAAGCTTCCTGCTGTCGATCAACGATCTTCCGCAGACCCGCGAGATCTTCCACGCCTTCCGGATCGAGCCGGTCAGCCTGAGATACAGCGTGTCGCGCAGCGGCACGACCGAGGCGGCCGAGTTGCTGGTCTCCAATTTCGACCCGGGCGAGAGGCTGCTTTAGCTCGGGGCACCGATTCGGGGCCACGCCGCCTCCGCAGTTTGATCAAAGAAATTGCAAGGCACGGTCAATGTCTCGCCACAATTGGCCGGGACTCTCGCACCCATAGGTTGAAACCTGTACGAAAGGATATATTGCTATGGCTGCCTGGACCGACATCGAGGTGGGGCACCGGAACACAGATTGCGCCGAGAACAACGGCTCAACGCTGCGGATCATCGTGGGCATCGTCCTGGGCGTGAAGGCACTTGCCTACTGGCTGCCCGGCCTCATGCCGGTCTGGCTCGCCCATGCCTTCACCCCGAACTATCCCAACGTGGCGACGACGGCGATCAACACGATGCTCCTGGTTCTGGCGGTTTTCCTGGTCTTGAACTGCAAGACCCGCCTGGCCGCCGCCCTTGCCCTGGTGCAATACGGCGCGCTTCTGGAGCTGGGTCGCGACCATATGCTGGTAATCGACCACCTGATCGTTGCGGTCCTCATCGTCGGCGGTCTGATCCTGGTGCTGGCCTTGTCCGCGCGAAATCGCTCGACGGGCAATACGCCGCCGGATCCGGGATTTCACTTCGCAACCTGGCGGCCGTGGCACTTCTTCCGACGGTAATCCCTCCCGCGCATCCTTCCCTGCGAGGGCAACTCACCCCCCCCGTCTCGTGCGGGGGGGGTTCTTTTGGGCGGAACCAGGAACCTCAGTCGTCGAGCCAATCGCATTGGCATGACGACGACTGAATGTTCGCCGCTGCGAAAGCCGAGCCATCCCTTAGCACAGCGAGGTCACCTCCTGTCGCCGTCCTTCCAATGGGCAGGTGCGACGCCGCCAAAGCCGATTAAGCCCTTGCTAGACATGTGCCGGTCAATATGGATAAGTACTTGAGTGGATGGCTGAATCCGCTGTCGGGCGCGCCCCTCAACTGAAGATCGACGTCACATTGGTCAAGTTTCTGCCGAGCCGACTTGGTGGTGTTCGGCGGCAAAGGAAGTGAAGAGTTGATCGAGTCATTAGAATAATGTTATCTAATTGAAACAATTGGACAGGAAAGCATAAACTTGAGTGATAGATTCACGCGACAATCTGGGTTCTTCTGATCTTTTTGCTCATTCGGTGCCGGAGTGCGATACCTCGAATTGGGAGCTGCTTGCAGACCATTTAAAGAGTGTTGCTAAGGCGGCCAGGCTTAATGCTCGGGCGTTTGGTTCCGGATCCATGGCGGAACTGGCTGGTTGTCTGCACGATTTGGGAAAGGTGAAGCCCGGCTTCCAGAAAAAGCTGCATGGTGCCGCCAATGACACACCCCATAGCGGCGAGGGAGCTCGGTATGCACAAGAGGCTTACGGGCCGCCAGGAAAGTTGGTTGCCTATTGCATTGCGGGGCATCATTCCGGCCTGCCGAATGGTGCGGTGCCGTCAGAGCACGGTCGCCCCAAGCGGCCCCTGAAGGCGCGTATTGCTGAAAGCGAAGTGGTGTCACTGCCGGAAGGAATTAGTCCGCCATCGCTTCTCTTTCCCGACCCGCTGACGGGATTGTCGGAAAAGCCTCATTTCGAGATCCAGTTCTTCATCCGCATGTTGTTTTCAGCGCTTGTAGATGCAGATTTCATTGAAACCGAGTTGTTTTACAATCCGCATACGTCACGGGGATCACGGCCTGGGTTAACGGCCCTTCAGTCGGCTCTAGCAGAGCATCTAGCCACATTTCCGCCGCCAAAGTCCGAGGTGAACAAGCTGCGCTTCGAGGTTTTGAATGCAGCAGGTGAAAGTGCTGCGTTGGCACCGGGGCTGTTTTCGCTGACTGTTCCCACTGGCGGCGGAAAAACGCTGTCATCGCTTCGTTTCGCGCTTGATCATGCGCTGCAGCATGGGCTGCGGCGGGTAATTTATGTGGCCCCCTTCACTGCGATCATCGAACAGACGGCGGATGTGTTCCGTAAGGCGTTGGGGGACGAAGATGTGGTTCTGGAGCACCATTCGGCGTTCGACGCGGACGAGAATTTCAGAGACGAAACCCGGGCAGAGCAGATGAAGCTCGCGGCGCAGAATTGGGATCGCCCCGTGGTCGTGACCACTGCCGTGCAGTTCTTCGAAAGCCTTTTCTCCAATCGCACGCAGAAGTGCCGCAAGCTGCACAATATCGCCCGCTCGGTTATCGTGCTGGATGAGGCTCAAACGCTGCCGGTCAACTACCTGCGTCCCTGCCTGGCGGCGTGGAAGGAACTGGCACGCGGCTACGGGTGTTCGGTAGTCCTGTGTACCGCGACGCAACCGGCGATCCGCGACGATGACGGACTGCGCGCGCCCGAGGCGATCCCCGCCTCGGCCACGCGCGAAATCGCGCCTGATCCAGCGGAGCTTTACCGGCGCCTTAAGCGCGTCGAAGCGCATTTCGTGGGCTCGCTGGACAATGTCGATTTGGCTGCGCGCTTGGCTGGCCAAAAGGCGCTGGTGATCGTCAACAACAAGCGCCACGCACGCGCTATCCACGATCTTCTGGGCAAAGGTAACGCCCTGCACCTGAGCACCAACATGACAGCGGTGCACCGGCGCGACATGTTGGCACGGATTAAGGATGGGTTCGATGGCCCGGTAATTTCGACCGCGCTGGTCGAGGCGGGGGTCGACCTGAGTTTCCCGCAGGTCTGGCGCGCTGTGGCGGGGCTAGATTCCATCGTGCAGGCCGCCGGGCGCTGCAACCGCAACGCCGAATTAGAGCGGCTGGGCCAGGTCTACGTTTTCGACCCCGAAGACGGCTTTCCGCCTCCGCCGGAATTGCAACAGAATGCCGATATTGCCCGCGACATTCTGCGCGATCATTCCGATGACCCGCTCCACCCCGACGCGGTGCGCGCCTATTTCCAGCGCCTGTATTGGGACCGCGGCGCCGACCTCGACAGCCGGGACATCATGAAACGGATCAAGAAGAGCGGGAACCGCTTCGACTTTCCCTTCGCCGACATCGCCGGCGATTTCCGCCTGATCGAGGAGGTCACCCGCCCCCTTATCATCGGGTCCGGGTGCTACGGGCTGGACGACGCGGCGCGGCGGTTTCTGGAGCACGGCGAACATCCCGGCGCCATTGCGCGCGCCATGCAACGCTTCACTGTTTCCGTAAGCCCCCGCATCCGCGACGAGTTGGTGCGCCTGGGCGCGGCGCATGTAGTGCGGTTCGACGAGTTCGAGAACCAGTTCGTGGTTCTGGACAATCCGGCACTTTACGACGAGGCCGTCGGGTTTTCCGCGGAGAATCCCGAGGACTTGGGAACGATGATCGCGTGAGGAGGACACCTTGAGCTACGGAGTGAAACTGCATGTCTGGGGCGATTACGCCTGCTTCACCCGCCCCGAGATGAAGGTCGAGCGTGTCTCCTACGACGTGATGACGCCGTCGGCGGCGCGCGGCATCCTGGAGGCGATCCACTGGAAGCCGGCGATCCGCTGGCAAGTCGACCGCCTGCACGTGCTCAGGCCCGTGCGGTTCGAGAACATCCGCAAGAACGAGGTTGGCAGCAAGGTCTCAAGCCGCAACGCGAAAGCGGCGATGGCGGCGGGCGACCTGTCGGGGTTGCACATGGCGGTGGACGACAACCGCCAACAGCGCGCCACCATGGCCCTGCGCGACGTAGCCTATGTCATCGAGGCGCATTTCGAGATGACCGACAAGGCCGGCGACGACACTCCCGCAAAGCACCACGACATCTTTCGCCGCCGGGCGCAGAAAGGGCAGTGCTTTCACCGGCCCGCCCTTGGCCTGCGCGAGTTCGCGGCCGATTTCGAGTGGCTGGACGAGGTGCCGCCGCCGGCGCTCACGGGACTGCAGGACCTTGGCTGGATGCTCTACGACATCGACTTTGCCAATGATCGCACGCCGCAATTCTTTCGCGCGGAAATGGTGGACGGGCTGATCGACGTCGCCGCGGCACGCGACGGGGGGCTGGTGCGATGACGATCCTGAGCGCGCTGACCCGGCTTTACGAGCGGATGGCAGAGGCAGGCGAGGCGCCGCGCCCCGGCTATTCAAGCGAGAAGGTTTCCTTTGCCCTGGTGCTCGATGCCGACGGCACCCCGCTGAGGCTGACCGACAAGCGCAGCCACGCCGGAAAAAGGCCCGTGCCGGTGGCAATGAACGTGCCGGCCGGCGGCCGGACATCAGGGATCAAGCCCAACCTGCTATGGGACAAGACGGCCTATGTTTTCGGCGTCGTCGCGGTGGAGGCAGAAGACGAGGACGGCGAAAAACGCCGTGTCCCCGGTCAGGCCAAGCGCACAGCGCAGGAACATGCGGCTTTCGTCGAGGCGCACGAGGCGCTCCTCGCCGGGGCCACTGACTCGGGCCTGGTTGCCCTGCGACGGTTTATTGAGAGCTGGCAGCCCGAGATGTTCGGCGACCTGGGCTTTCCCCTCGACGCACTGGACCAGAACATCGTGTTCGAGTTCGACGATAGCAGCGGGCCGGGTTTCATCCATGACCGCCCGGCGGCGGTGGAACTTGTCACCGTTCCATCCGACGCACAGCGCGGCCTATGCCTTGTGACCGGGGAACATGCCCCGATTGCCGATAAGCATGAACCGAAAATCAAAGGCGTGAAGGACGCTCAGCCCACCGGCGCACTCTTGGTTTCATTCAATGACACAGCATACAAGTCTTACGGAAAATCATCGGGCGACAACGCCCCCGTTTCCGAGCGCGCCGCCTTTGCCTATGGCACGGCGCTGAATGCGCTACTGGCGCGCGGATCGGACCGCCACCTGCTCGTGGGCGACACCACGGTCGCGTTCTGGGCCGAGGCGCCGGAGCCGGGGGCCGCCGGCCTGGCCGAAACCCTGATGAGCCAGACATTCCAGCCACCCGACGACGACGCCGAACTGGGCACGCTGCGCGCCGCGATCATGAACGTGGCCGCGGGCCGCCCGGTCGAACCCGGCCTGGACCCCGAAACGCGGGTCTACATGCTGGGACTTGCACCCAACGCGGCGCGGCTGTCGGTGCGGTTCTGGTACCCCGGCACGTTCGGCGATTTCGCCCGCCATGTCGCGCTTTTCTGGGATGACCTGCATATCGAGCCCGCGCCCTGGAAAGGCCCGCCCGCCGCCTGGTCTCTGCTGTACGAAACCGCGATCCGTGTGGGCGGCAAACCCAAGGCCGACACCATCCCGCCACTGCTGGGTGGGCAGCTGATGCGCGCGATGCTGACCGGCCAGCCGTTGCCGCGCACGCTGCTGTCGGCCGTCATCGCCCGCGTCCGCGCCGATGGCGATATCAGCGGCCGCCGCGCCGCCATCTGCAAGGCGGTCATCAACAGCCACAGGCGACCCCACCATGACCAAGCGGCAATTGGCCGCCACACCAGAGAGGAGGATATCCCCGTGAGCCTCGACCCAGATAACACCAACCCGGCCTACCGGTTGGGGCGACTTTTCGCCGTCCTGGAGCGGGCGCAAAGCGCCGCCCTTCCCGGCCTGAACGCCACCATCAAGGATCGCTATTTTGCTGCCGCCTCGGCCACGCCGGCGCGAGTTTTCCCGCTGCTGGTCAAGAACGCAACGCATCATCTTGCGCTCCTGAAGAAGGGGGAAAACGGCGGGCTCGGGCACTGGCTGGAAAAGGAACTGGGCATGATCTGGCTGGGGCTTGAGGCTGACATGCCGCGCTCGCTGCCGCTGGAGGACCAAGGCCGCTTCATAGCAGGCTATTACCACCAACGGTGGACCAAGACCGAAAAGAACGAGGCAGCTGCCGCCACCACCGAGACCGTTGACACCGAGGAGACCCCCCAATGACCGCCCTGCAGAACCGTTACGATTTCGTCCTCTTCTTCGACGTGACCAACGGCAACCCCAACGGCGACCCGGATGCCGGGAACCTGCCGCGACTGGACCCGGAAACCAACCAGGGGCTGGTCTCGGACGTTGCGCTCAAGCGGAAGGTCAGGAACTATGTCGAGGCATCCCACGACGGCGATGCCGGCCACCGCATCTACATGAGCGAACGCGCTGTGCTGAACGAACGGCACCAGGAAGCCTGGGAGCAAACCAGAGTTCAACCCGCCAAGCCGAACGACTATTCACACCTGCCGAGGGACGAGGCCGAGGCTCGCAAGCTGACAGACTGGATGTGCGCCAACTTCTTCGACATACGCACCTTCGGCGCCGTCATGACCACTGGCGTCAACTGCGGGCAGGTGCGCGGCCCGGTGCAGATCACCTTCGCCCGCTCGGAAGAGCCGGTGCTGCCGCTGGAAATTTCGATCACGCGATCGTCGGTCACCAACGAAAAGGACCGCGACAAGGAACGCACCATGGGCCGCAAGCACATCGTGCCCTACGGCCTTTACCGCGCGCACGGGTTCATCAACGCCAAGCTGGCGGGCAAGACCGGCTTTTCCGAGGACGATCTGCAAACCCTCTGGACCGCACTGCGTGACATGCTCGACCTCGACCGCTCCGCCGCGCGCGGCGAGATGTCGGCGCGCCGGCTCATCGCTTTCCGCCACGATAGCGCGCTTGGCAACGCGCAGGCGCACAAGCTGTTTGACCGCGTGAAGGTTCACCGCCGCGCGGGCGAGGAGACGATTCCGGTGGGCGATCCGCGCACTCACAACCTGCCGCCCGCGCGCGCCTTCGACGACTACGCGGTCACGCTTGACCGCGAGAACCTGCTGCAGGGCATCGAGATCGTTGAACCCTTCTGACGACATTCCCCTCTCGGCCCTGCAGCACTGGCTGTTCTGTCCGCGCCAATACGCGCTGATCCATGTCGAGCGCCTCTGGGCCGAGAACCGGTTCACCGCCGAGGGGCGCGTAATGCACGAGCGCGCCGATGCTGGCCGCCCCGAGACCCGCCCCGGCATCCGCATCCTGCGCGGGGTCGAGCTCCGTTCGAACCAGCACGGGCTCCACGGGGTGGCCGACGTGGTCGAACTGCGCGGCGGCCGCCCCTGCCCGGTGGAATACAAGCGCGGCAATCCCAAGGCGCACCGCGCCGACGAGGTGCAGCTTTGCGCGCAGGCGCTGTGCCTTGAGGAAATGTTCGCCTGCGACGTCCCCGAGGGCGCCTTGTTCTACGGCAAGTCCCGGCGGCGCAGCGTCGTGCAAATGGATGCCGACCTGCGCGCCCTGACGCTGGAAACCGCCGCGGCGATCCGCGCCTGCCGCGCGGCGGGCGACCTGCCTGCGCCGGTCTACGACCCGGCCCGCTGCGACCGCTGTTCGCTTCTCGATCAGTGCCGCCCCCGCCTGGGTGCGCGCCGGTCCGGCGTTGCCGACTGGCTGAGACGGGCCATCGAGGCGGGGGACGCGCCGGGATGAAGAAGCTGCTGAACACGCTCTACGTCACCACCGAGGGGGCATGGCTGCGCAAGGACGGCGCCAACGTGGTGGTCGAAGCCGAAGGCGCCGAACGCGGCCGCGCGCCGCTGCACCTGCTGGGTGCGATCGTCTGCTTCGGGCAGGTCGGCGTTTCGCCTCGGCTTATGCACGCGGCGGCCGAGGCCGGCATCGCCATCACCTACCTGGGTTGGTCGGGACGTTTCCTGGCCCGCGTCGAAGGCCCGCAAGGCGGCAACGTCCTGCTGCGCCGGGCACAACACGACCGCACCCGCGACGCCCCGCTGCCGGTCGCCCGGGCGATCGTCGCCGCCAAGATCGCGAACCAACGCGGCGTCATCCGCCGGGCCATTCGCGACCACGGCGATGCGGACGGCGCCCTGGACCTGTCCGAGCGACGGCTGACCGCGGCGACCCGGTCGGCGTTGGCGGCCAGCGACCTCGACGGCCTGCGGGGAACGGAAGGCGATGCCGCCAATGCCTATTTCGCCGTTTTCGGCAGCCTTCTGCGCGTCGGGGACATGTCCTTCTCGGCGCGCACGCGGCGCCCGCCGCGCGACCCGGTGAACGCGGTCTTGTCGTTCCTCTACGTCCTGCTGACCGCCGATTGCCGCGCCGCCGTCGAGGCCGCTGGCCTGGACCCGCAGATGGGTTTCCTCCACCGCGACCGTCCCGGGCGGCCCAGCCTTGCCTTAGACCTGATGGAGGAGTTCCGCGCACCGCTTGCAGATCGCGCCTGTCTCACCCTGCTCAACCGTCGGCAAGTCGGGAGAGACGATTTCCGACACGAGGAAACCGGCGCCGTATTACTGCAAGACGACGCGCGCAAAACCGTTCTGGCCGCTTGGCAGGAGCGCAAGCGCGCGATCGTCACCCACCCGTTCCTGTCCGAGAAGATGCCGCTGGGGCTTGTTCCGCACGTTCAGGCACAGCTGCTTGCCCGCCATCTGCGCGGAGACCTCGACGGTTACCCGGCCCATGTCTGGAGGTAGAGTTGCTTGTTCTTATCACCTACGATGTCAAGACCGAGACCTCGGCCGGGCGCAAACGCTTGCGGCGTATCGCGCAAGCCTGCCAGGATTTCGGCCAGCGGGTGCAGTTTTCCGTGTTCGAGTGCGACCTCGACCCGGCACAATGGGCGACACTCCGCGCCCGGCTGTTGTCCGAGTTCAAGGATGGCGAAGACAGCCTGCGGTTCTACATGCTGGGGTCGAACTGGAAGAACCGCGTCGAGCACCACGGAACGAAACCCGCCACCGATTTCGACGGTCCGCTGATTATCTGATCGTTGCTTTGCGCGCGAACCTCAAGCAAACATGAATCGCTAGGCAGGTTCGCAACTGATCGAGCTGTTTGATATCGTTGATGTTTCCCGCTAATGCACCTCCCGGTGCAGGTGTCTTGGTTCGGCCCGCGCCCAAGCTCGCGCACCCCGGTCTGTTTCCCATTTTTCCTCAAACAGTTATACATGGGGAGTCGCCCCCTCGCGGGGGCGCGGATTGAAACTGGCGGCGGTGGTATCGGAGACCCGGCCGGCGCGGGTCGCCCCCTCGCGGGGGCGCGGATTGAAACGCCGGTGGGTTGGCGTTGCCGTTCCAGATCGAGGTCGCCCCCTCGCGGGGGCGCGGATTGAAACTTCATTAATGATCAAACCGAAATGGGCAAATATGTCGCCCCCTCGCGGGGGCGCGGATTGAAACCGCCCAGGCGATCGCATAGACGCGGCGGACGCCGGTCGCCCCCTCGCGGGGGCGCGGATTGAAACGGTCCTACAAGCCGCTCAACTCTGCCGGCAACGGTCGCCCCCTCGCGGGGGCGCGGATTGAAACCGGGTGCCGTCCAACTCCGCGACCGATATTCACCGCGTCGCCCCCTCGCGGGGGCGCGGATTGAAACGCGATATGGCTGCGCCGTTCATGGCATCGGGACGTCGCCCCCTCGCGGGGGCGCGGATTGAAACCTTGAGCATCATGCCTACATGGCGCGCGAGCTATGTCGCCCCCTCGCGGGGGCGCGGATTGAAACCGGCGCTTTCCAGCCGCGTGGACAAGGTGCGCGGGTCGCCCCCTCGCGGGGGCGCGGATTGAAACCTCGATCCGCCAGATCCAGTCCATGCCGAGGGCGTCGCCCCCTCGCGGGGGCGCGGATTGAAACCCGCCTGCTGGTTGGCCGCTACTTTCGACGCTCGAGTCGCCCCCTCGCGGGGGCGCGGATTGAAACAGATGAAAAAGGTGCTGGAAAACGGCGAATACGAGGGTCGCCCCCTCGCGGGGGCGCGGATTGAAACCACGGACGCGATGGTGTGGTGGAGGTCGGCGCGGGTCGCCCCCTCGCGGGGGCGCGGATTGAAACACCGCTGAGGCGCTCGGGCTCGGGTAGCATGTTGTCGCCCCCTCGCGGGGGCGCGGATTGAAACTACGAGGATCGAGGCCACACCATCCGCGAGGACGGTCGCCCCCTCGCGGGGGCGCGGATTGAAACCTGATGTCAGAAGCAACCTATCCGGCGTTCGTGGCGTCGCCCCCTCGCGGGGGCGCGGATTGAAACCTCCATAAGCCGAAGCTCACCCCAGCGGCGGGCGTCGCCCCCTCGCGGGGGC
>JADQCD010000201.1 GCA_016278285.1 Actibacterium sp. | reverse complement strand
AGGTGCCGCCCGGCGGGCTGGTCCGCCCGATCGTGTGGATCAGCGCGATGCCGTCTTCGGTCAGCTTGTCGCGGACATGGGTGAAATACTCGTGATAGTGCGGTGCGCCCACATGCTCGAACATGCCGACCGAAACGATGCGGTCGAATTTCTCCTTAACGTCGCGGTAATCGGTCAGGCGGAAATTCACCATGTCGTCCAGGCCTTCGGCCTTCGCGCGATCGATGGCGACGCGATGCTGTTCCTCGCTCAGCGTCACGCCCACGACCTGTGCGCCGAAATCGCGCGCCAGCGTCAATGCCATGCCGCCCCAGCCGCAGCCGATGTCCAGAACGCGCATGCCCGGTTCCACAAGAAGCTTGCGGGCGATATGCGCCTTTTTCTGCGCCTGCGCCTGTTCCAGGCTGTCGTCGGGGCTGATGAAATAGGCGCAGGAATATTGCTTGTCCTTGTCCAGGAACAGGTCATACAGCCGCCCGGACAGATCATAGTGATGCGCCACGTTGCGTCGGGCGCGGCTGGCGGGGTTGTATTGCTGGATATGCCGCAGCCACCGTTGCAGCACCAGGTTGACGTCGACGGCCCAATGGGTGTGCCCGGCCCCCCGGTTGCGCATTATCAGCGTCAGAAAGCCGCGGATGTCATCGTCTGCGATGACCAGGGTTCCGTTCATGTATCCCTCGCCCACCGCCAGGTCCGGACCCGTGATGATCCTGCGCGGCAGTGCCGGGTCGGTCATGGTGACGCTCACGCGCTGGTCCCCGCCCGGCCCATAGTTTCGGACCGTGCCGTCGGGATAAGTGACCTCAAGCCGACCGATCCTGATCAGGTCAACGAGAAGCCGATCCAGCAATCGTTTCCACATACACGCCTCCTTCGCCCCCGCAGGGCCGCGGAATTTGCGCCGTTCGGCACGGAGTTGCCGATTTTTCCGCTTTCAGGGTCGAAGTTTACGCAAATTCGCCCTTCTGTCCAGCTTCTGGCGGAACGGGGGCTGCGGCAGGTCTTTCCCGGGCCGTCTCTTCCCTTTTCCGCTGGCCATGCGCCGGCGCCTCCCTTGACTTTGCCGCAGGAGACGGGTGTATCGGCGCGGACCGAATTGCAGAACCCCTGGGGGATAACCCGATGCACGCCTTTCGCAGCCATACCTGCGCCGATCTCGACAAATCCGATGTGGGCCAGACCGTCCGCCTGTCGGGCTGGGTTCATCGTGTCCGCGACCATGGCGGAATCCTGTTCATCGACCTGCGCGACCATTACGGCGTGACGCAGGTGCTTGCAGACCCTGACAGCCCGGCCTTCGCCGCGGTCGAAAAGGTCCGTTCGGAATGGTGCATCCGAATAGATGGCGAGGTGAAGGCGCGCGACACCGACCTGATCAACCCGCGCCTGCCCACTGGCGAGATCGAGGTTTATATCCGCGACATCGACGTTCTGGGCGCGGCGGATGAATTGCCGCTGATCGTGTTCGGCGATCAGGAATATCCCGAGGAAACGCGCCTGCGCTATCGCTATCTCGACCTGCGGCGCGAGGCGATGCAGCGCAACATGGTCCTGCGCAGCGACGTGGTGGCCAGCATCCGCCGCCGCATGTGGGACAGCGGGTTCCGTGAATTCCAGACCCCGATCATCACCGCCAGCTCGCCCGAGGGCGCGCGCGATTTCCTGGTGCCCTCGCGTCTGCATCCCGGCAAGTTCTATGCTCTGCCGCAGGCGCCGCAGCAGTTCAAGCAGCTGATCATGGTGTCGGGTTTCGACAAGTATTTCCAGATCGCGCCGTGTTTCCGTGACGAGGATCCGCGCGCCGATCGTTCGCCGACCGATTTCTATCAACTGGACATGGAAATGTCCTTCGTCACCCAGCAGGACGTTTTCGACACGTTGCAACCGGTGCTCGACGGCGTGTTCGAGGAATTCGGCGGCGGCCACAAGGTGGACAAGCACTGGCCGCAGATCGGTTATGCCGACGCGATGCGGTGGTATGGATCCGACAAGCCCGATTTGCGAAACCCGATCAAGATGCAGGACGTGTCCGAGCATTTCCGGGGGTCGGGCTTTGCCATTTTCGCCAAGCTGCTGGAGCAGGACGGCACCGAGATCCGGGCCATTCCGGCACCGGGCGGCGGATCGCGCAAGTTCTGCGACCGGATGAACGCCTATGCCCAGAAAGAGGGGCTGCCCGGGATGGGCTATATCTTCTGGCGCGAGGGTGAGAACGGGCTGGAACCGGCAGGCCCGCTGGCCAAGAACATCGGCCCCGAACGGACCGAGGCGATCCGCAAACAGCTGGGCCTTGGCAAGGGCGATGCGGCGTTCTTCCTCGGCGGCAAGCCGTCCTCTTTCGAGGCGGTGGCGGGCCGCGCGCGCAACGTCATCGGCGAAGAGCTGGACCTGACCGAGAAGAACCGTTTCGCCTTTTGCTGGGTGGTTGATTTCCCGATGTACGAGAAGGACGAGGAAACCGGCGTCATCGACTTCAGCCACAACCCCTTCTCGATGCCGCAAGGGGGGCTTGCGGCGCTGGATGGCGACCCGTTGGAGGTTCTGGGTTTTCAGTACGATCTGTCCTGCAACGGCTATGAGATCGTGTCGGGCGCGATTCGCAACCACAAGCCCGAGATCATGTTCAAGGCCTTCGAACTCGCCGGCTATCCGCCCGAAGAGGTCACCAACCGCTTTGGCGGCATGGTGAACGCCTTCAAATACGGGGCGCCGCCGCATGGGGGCTGTGCGGCGGGGATCGACCGGATCGTGATGCTGCTGGCCGACGAGGCGAATATCCGCGAGGTCATCATGTTTCCGATGAATCAGCGCGCCGAGGATCTGATGATGGGGGCGCCTTCGCAACCAACGAACGAGCAACTGCGCGAGCTGTCGTTGCGGGTGATCGAACCGAAGGATTAATTCGCAAAAAGGACGGAGTGACGAACCTAGACCGGCCCGCTGGCGGCGATACGCGCCTGCACAAGACTTGCGATTTTTGCCCTGGCCCCGACTTTGGCAGCGGCATTGCGATGGCACAGCGCAAGGCCGTCGGCGGCAGTTTCCAGAGTTCGATCATGGGCGTCGCGGGCCACTCCGGCCAGAAATTGTGCCAGATAGTCCAATGTCCGGGCATCCGCATCCGCAGCCAACATCTCGGCAGCATGAACCATGTCGTCGCGAAATGCGAAGCGGTCGGGTTGCACCCGTTCATCCGACACCGGGCGCATGGCCGGCAAGCCATCCGAGGGGAGATGCGACATCACTGCCTGCTGGAAAGCGGCCAGGCTGGTCACCGGCTTGGCCAGGAACCCGTCGGCCCCGGCGTCAAGCGCCCTGACGCGGGCCCCGTCATCGCCGCTGCAACCCAGGACAACCGGGACGCGCGGGGTCGACCTGACAAGTTCGGAAATCAGGGTGTCGCCCATGCCATCGGGCAGGCCCAGGTCGATCACCGACACCTGCGGCCGATAGACGCAAAGGTGGCGCCGCGCGGAGTGCAGGCAATCGGCCCGCCGGATGCGCGCGCCCGAACGCAAACACAAAAGGCGCATCGCCTCGGACGCGAAGCGGCTGTCCTCGACCACCAGAACCGTAAGCCCCGACAGGGGGCGATCGTGCCGCGACAATCCCCGGGGCATGATATCTTTCAGGTCATCGGTCATGTTTCCGGCCCTCCCAGCTGTGATTCCGATTACAGCCCGGAAAGATTTAATCGGCGGTAAATGCGGCCGCGACATTCCCGCCCGCCCCCTTGCGGTGCGGCGTCTGTGGCCGCATAACCGGCCCATGCAAATCTTCCGCGGAGAATGCAGATGATCGGCCGCCTGAACCATGTCGCCATCGCCGTGCCGGACCTGGCTGCAGCGTCGGCGCAATATTCCGAAACGCTGGGCGCGACGGTCGGTACGCCGCAGGACGAACCCGAACACGGCGTCACCGTGGTGTTCATCGAGCTTCCCAATACCAAGATCGAGCTTCTTCAGCCGTTAGGCGAAGACAGTCCGATTCGCGGTTTTCTGGACAAGAACCCGGCCGGGGGAATTCATCATATCTGCTATGAGGTCGACGATATCCTGACCGCCCGCGATCGGCTGACCGCCAAGGGGGCGCGGATCCTGGGGTCGGGCGAGCCGAAGATCGGCGCGCATGGAAAGCCTGTCCTGTTCCTGCATCCCAAGGATTTCAACGGCGCGCTGATCGAACTGGAGCAGGTCTGATGGCGATAACCTCGGCAATCGTTCTGTTCGCCGTCACCTGGTTCATGGTGCTTTTCGTCACGCTTCCGCTGCGGCGTCGTACCCAGGGCGACGAGGGCAAGATCGTTCCGGGCACCCATGCCGGTGCGCCGGTGAACTTCGATCCCAGGCGCATGGTGAAGATCGTCACCCTGGTGACCATTCCTATCTGGCTGGTCATTGTCGGTGTCGTTCTGTCCGGTTTCATCTCGATCGACGACTTTCAGGGGCTCAACCGGATGACGATCGAGCCAAGCGGTGGAACTGATGGGTAAAGGTGGCCGCGCCGAGGATCGGGATCAGCAGGTTGACCACCGGCACGGTCAGTGGAATCACCATCAGGATGCCCGCGCCCCAGATTCGCAGCCGGTACCGACGGCGTAGCTTTGTGGCGCCGGCCCGGCCCAACCGACGCATTGCCGACATCTGGAAATATTCGCGCCCCAGCAAGTAGCCGTTGACCACCCAGAACAGCACCGGCGCGAACGGCCCCACCACGAAATACAGCGCCAGCGCCACGGCATTCACCGCGGCGATGACCCCGAAGAAGTTGATCGCATCCCGGAACACCTCGTAGGGGCCGATCCTGGGAACGGGCGGCAGGCCGGGATAGTGGCGTGCCTCGACCGCCGCGGCGACATCCTCCAGAAAAAGCCCCGTGAAGGCCGAGGCGACCGGAATCATCAAAAAGACCGACAGGAACAGCATCAGTCCGATCGCCGCAAAAGACAGCAGATCACCGACCCACCGGACCTGGCCGATCAGGGGCAGGGTGGCCGCCTCTGGCACCAGCCAGCCCAGCAACAGAACCAGCAACGCGGTCATCCCCGCCAGCAGCGCCACGGTCAGCCCCAATCCCAGCCACAGTACCCGCCTGAAGCGTGGGTCGCCAAGCTGCGCCAGCGATTTCAGAAAATCGCCGACGATCATTCGCCGATCCAGGTGGTAATCGCGTTCACGTCGGGCCGCGGCCGGTCGGGCGGCGTGGCTGTTTCGGTGCCCAGATGGATCACGCCGGCGACGGACTCGTCCTGGGCGAGGCCGAGGCCCTGCTGCGCGAATCCGGGATCATGCGCGGGCCATCCGGTCAGCCAGTTCGCGCCCCAGCCCGCGGCCTGGGCGGCATTGAGAAGAGCCAGGCAGACCGCGCCGGCAGAGTAGACCTGTTCGATCCGGGGTATCTTGTCGGACGTCACCGGGCTGGAAACCACAACGACCGCCAGTCCCGATCCGGCCCAGGTCTGGCGCTGCTTCTCGATCTTGTCAGGGTCGAGCCCCAGTTCGGTGCCGCGGCGAACTGCAAGAGCTGACAGGCGCTCCAGCGCGGGGCGTTCCAGCACGACGAAGCGCCACGGCTCCAGCTTGCCGTGATCGGGGCTTCGCGCGGCGGCGGTGAGAATCGGCATCAGCGCGTTGCGGTCTGGATAGGGGGCGACCAGCGTCTTGGCCGGGCGCGAGCGGCGTGTGAGAAGAAATTCCATCACGGCGGGGTTGGGATCGGGCATGCGTCTCTCCTGTCGTTTGGGGGTATGTCTGCGATCCGCGGGCGCGGTTCAAGGGTGTAGCGCATGGATTGCGCCACCGGTCCGGCCCGTGAGGTGCCTCCGGCGGGAGTATTTGGGCAAGATGAAGACCGCGTGACCATTATCGGGGATGTGCTTGCGGTTCGGTGCCTCCGGCAAGAAGATCGGCCCCCACGGAAGACGGGAGAGTCGAGTGGTGCGGGCCGAATTTTCCGGATTGGCGGAGCCGGGGGCGCAGATCGCGGTGCGGGTCACCCCGAAGGCATCGCGCAACCTGGTGAAGCTGCAGGACGGTGTTCTTCGGGTGCATGTCACGGCGGTGCCGGAGGCGGGCAAGGCCAATGCGGCGGTCGTCAAGCTGCTTTCGAAGGCGCTGGGTGTGCCGAAGTCGCGGTTGCAATTGCTGCGCGGCGCGGCGTCGCGCGACAAGCTGTTCCGGGTTCTCGGCTAGCGCGCCTGCGGCTTGAGGCGATAGACCCCTTCGGGCAGGTCCAGTGCGGCGGCCAGTTCGTTCAGCTGGGTGACAGAGAAAGTGATCTTCTGCACGCGGTCGGTTCTCGGGTCGTATTGTTCAAGGGTGACGCATTCCTCGAACGCATTGATGGTCACGTCTTCCTGCAGGTGGCCGTCGCCCTCGTCGATAAGGGTCACAACGGTGGCGTCGAATTCGTGCTCGATGGTAAACATTCCTTTACGCTAGTGCGACCGCGGTCGGAAGGAAAGCGCGGCCTTTTCCGATCGGATAGGTCCGGGCTCGATTGCCCACGGGCGTGGTCCTGCGGTCTGATGATATCGGCGGAGCGGCCGGAGCCGCGACTTGCGTCCCGATTCATTCCTTCCCTTGCCGATCATCATTTGACACGCATCAAGGCGCGGCGGGGGGCGATCTGCTCTCCTGTATTCGACAAAGACCCGGAGAGGAGGACGCGGGATGTTCGGTTTCGCCAGAATGGATGCACATGCTGAACTGGTCAACGGGATGGCCGACGCCATTGGCGTGGACATGGCCGAGGAAGTGCTGGCCGGGCGCATGCCGCCCGAAGAGGTGCGCAGCCTGGTGCTGCGCTGCGTGGGATGCGCGGATGTCACCAGGTGCCGGCATTTTCTGGCTGATCATGCAATTGCGCACGACGCTGCTGCCGCGCCTGATTTTTGCCGTAACAAGGCCCGGATGGATCTTCTGAAGGCGCGTTGACGGATGCAGGACTGTGGCAGCCTTTCAAGGCATTTCTGGCTGACGCGAGGGATGGCGCGAACCATCGGCGTCAATATGTCGGAGGCCTTGCGGGACGGGAAATTGTCGCTTGCCGAATACAGCCATGCGATCGCGACGTGTTGCGCCTGCGGGCAGAGCGCGCGATGCATCGAATGGATGAGCTATCAGGGCGCCGGGGCGGCGGCGTTGCCAGAGTTCTGTGCGGTGAAACCGGTGATCGAGGCGCTTCGCCCCTAGCGTCGGCGCGGCCTGGCCCGCAGGGTCGGGGTGGCCTCGGTCGGATCGTCCGGCCACGGGTGGCGCGGATACCGTCCACGCATGTCCTTTCTGACTTCGGCGTAGGAGTTCGACCAGAACCCCGGCAGATCCATGGTGGTCTGAACCGGCCTTTGCGCCGGGGATAAAAGGGTGACCCGAAGCGGCATGTTCCCGGGCCCGATCACGGGGTGGCGGGTGAGGCCGAACATCTCTTGCAGGCGGACCGTGATTCCCGGCGCCTCGCCGGAATAATCGATCGGCACTTTCCGGCCCAGCGGGGTTTCGAAATGAGCCGGCGCAAGGCGGTCGAGCATTTGCTGCTCGTCCCAACACAGGGCCATGCGCATGGCGTTCGCCAGATCGAGTCGTTTCAGGTCATCCGCGGTTCGGAGTCCGGTCAGATGCGATAATAACCAGTCCTCCGACCGGGCCATGAGGCCCGCGTCCGAAAAGTCGGGCAGCGGTGCCCCCTCGGCGCGCAGCAGTTCGACACGTGATTGCAGGCGGCGGGCCGCATCGGTCCAGGGCAGACCAAGATCGCGCACACCGTCCAGCATGGCCCGCGCAACGGCCTCGGGCGGCGGATTCTTCCAGATGCGATCATCCAGAACGATCGCGCCGAACATCTCGCGCTGGCGGGCAAGTACGCTGCGCTTGCGGTGTGACCATTCGCAGACATCATGCCAGGCGATCTTGTCGGCATGGAGGCGGCGCAGCCGGGCCTCGGTGATATTTGCCGCCAGACGGATGCGCGCTTCGCGCCTGTCGCCATCCAGATCCAGCGCAACGATCAGCCTGCTGCCGGCCATCGGGTCGTCCCCGGGCATCATCGCGCCCTTGCCGCCGGACAGGACAAATCGCGGCGTGTCGCCCTTGCGATGCAGCCCGACGCGATCCGGATAGGCCAGCGCGGCCATTTCGCCGAGGCTCATTGCCGCGGCGGCGGGAGCGGACCGGGACAGACGGCGGGCTTCGGCACGGATGCGCGCGATCACATTTCGGTTCGGGGTCCAGGGGCGGGTTCGATGAAACTGCCGGGGGTTGGCCAGGGCTTCCAGCCGCAGCGACAGGTCCACCGGTGCCCCGCGCAGCGGATCGCGTTCGGTCAGCAGGGCGGCCAGCGGTGCTGCGGGTCTGCCCGCGGTCAGCAACATGTGGCCGAGCCGCGGATGCAGCGCAAGCCCTGCCAGCGCGCGCCCGTGTCCGGTAATGCCGCCCGCCTCGTCCAGCGCGCCCAGCTGGGTCAACAGCGCCCGGGCCTCGGCCAACGCGCCGGGGTTCGGCGGGGTCAGAAACACCAGGTCCTCGGCGCTGCCCCAAAGCGCCAGTTCCAGGGCCAGGGGGGCCAGGTCCGCGGACTCGATCTCGGCTGGCGGGAACGGTAAAAGGCCGCCCTCCTCGCCCTTTGTCCAGAGCCGGTAACAGACGCCCCTTGCGAGCCGACCGGCGCGGCCACGCCGCTGTTCGGCCTCGGCTTTCGTCACGCGTTCGGTCACCAGGCGCGACATCCCCGCGCCTGGATCGAACCGTGCGCGACGCGACTGGCCGCCATCGACCACAACGCTGATGTCCTGAATGGTCAGCGAGGTTTCCGCGATCGCCGTGGCCAGAACCACCTTGCGCCCCTTTGCATCGGGCGCGATCGCGGTGCGCTGCGCCGCGAAATCCATGGCGCCGAACAAGGGGCGAACCGTGCAATTTGCGGGCAGCCGCCCCTTCAGCAGGGTCTCGACCTGCCGAATCTCGGCCTCGCCTGGCAGAAACACCAGAACCCCGCCCGCGTTTTCGGATACCGCCTGCTCGACCAGCGCGGCCACTGCCGGCGCGAACCGCAGGCCCTTGGGGCGCGGCCGGTCGAGCCAGCGCGTCTCCACCGAAAAGCTCCGCCCAGTGGATGTCACGATCGGCGCATCACCGATCAGCGCGGCCACCGGCGCGGCGTCCAGCGTCGCCGACATCACCAGCAACATCAGATCCTCGCGCAGGGCGCCGCGCAGTTCCCATGTAAGGGCAAGTCCCAGATCCGCGTTCAGGGATCGTTCGTGGAACTCGTCGAAGATCACGGCGGCGATGCCTGCCAGTTCGGGGTCTGACTGGACCATCCGGGTCAGTATCCCCTCGGTGACCACTTCTATGCGCGTGGCCTTCGACACTTTCGCATCGCCGCGGATGCGATAGCCCACTGTTTGTCCGACCTCCTCGCTCAGCGTCGCGGCCATGCGCTCGGCGGCGGCCCGCGCGGCCAGGCGGCGCGGTTCCAGCATCACGATGCGCCCGTCACATAGCCCCGCTTCCAGCATCGCCAGCGGCACGACGGTGGTCTTGCCCGCGCCCGGCGGCGCCTGCAACACGGCGCGCCCCTCGGTGCGCAAGGCAGCCAGAAGCCCGGGCAAGGCTTCGCAAATGGGCAGGTCCAGATCCATCGACTGCCTTTATGGAGATTTTGCCGCGCCTGTGCCAGCCGGGGCTGGACATCGCGGTGCGGACAGGCACAAACAGGCCCGGACCCGAAGCGGAGGGGCCAATGAAGGCAAAAGACCTTGCCGATCGCGTGCGTGCGGGCGAGCGCCGGGCGCTGGCGCGAGCCATAACCTTGGTCGAAAGCACCCGCTCCGACCACCGCAAGACTGCGGTCGCCCTGCTGGACCGGCTCGCCGGGGCCGGCCGGCAAGCTCTGCGGATCGGGCTGTCCGGCACGCCAGGCGTGGGCAAGTCGACCTTCACAGAGGCATTTGGCAGCATGCTGACAGCGCAAGGCCTGCGCGTCGCGGTTCTGGCAGTCGATCCATCCTCGGCGCGCTCGGGGGGCTCGATCCTCGGCGACAAGACCCGCATGGAACGGCTTTCGCGCGCCCCCAACGCTTTCATCCGGCCCTCGCCCAGCCAATCGACGCTGGGCGGCGTGGCCCGGCGCACCCGCGACGCCGTCGTCCTGTGCGAAGCGGCGGGCTTTGACGTGGTGCTGGTCGAGACCGTGGGCGTGGGGCAGTCGGAAACCATGGTGGCCGACATGACCGATCTGTTCGTTCTGTTGCTGGCCCCGGCCGGCGGGGATGAGCTTCAGGGGGTCAAGCGCGGGATCATGGAGACCGCCGACCTGATTCTTGTGAACAAGGCCGATGGTGAACTGAAACCGGCGGCGACCCGAACCTGCGCCGATTACGCCGGTGCCCTGCGCCTGTTGCGCAGGCGTCCGCAAGATCCGCGGGGGTTTCCCAAGGCGATGACGGTATCGGCGCAGCAGGGCGACGGGCTGGACGTCGCCTGGGCAGAAATGCGCAGTCTGACTGGCTGGCGCCGCGAAAACGGATTTTTCGACAGCCGCCGGGCCGAGCAATCCCGTCGCTGGTTCGAGGAAGAGGTGCGCCTTGGCCTGCTCGCCCGTCTCGAAACCGATCCCGCGGCACAAGCCCGGCTCCGGGCTTTGGGCGATGCCGTTGCGCGGGGTGAGGCAAGCGTCCCCGGCGCTGCCGAAGAGATGCTTGCGTCGCTTCGCTGACGGATTCAGCTTGCCGCAAATACTCCCGCCGGAGGCATCGCGGCCCCGGCACGGGGCCGCAGAAAGGGAATCGCCCGGAACGGGCGTCGAATCGGAAACCGGGGCAATACAGGGCGATGAATCGCTTGACGCCCCACTCGTTTTGCCCTTAATGCAGCCAAACGGAATTTCGGGCGCTGCCTTGGCGGCGTTCTCCCCAATTATGAGACAAGGAAGACAGCCATGTCGCGCGTTTGCGAACTGACCGGAAAAGGCCCGATGACTGGCAACAATGTCAGCCACGCCAATAACAAGACCAAACGCCGTTTTCTGCCGAACCTGAACGACGTGACGTTGATGTCCGACGCGCTTGGACGGTCGTTCAAGTTGCGCGTGTCAGCCTCGGCGCTGCGCACGGTGGATCACCGCGGTGGGCTCGACGCTTTTCTGGCGAAGGCCAAGGATGCCGAACTGTCGCCGAAGGCGCTGAAGATCAAGAAGGACATTGACAAGGCCGGAGCCCCCGCCGCCTGATCCGTTCTGGCTTGTTCTGTTCGAAACGCGGCCTCGTCTGCCCGGCGGGGCCGCTTCCTTTTGCCGCGTTTCCAGAGTGCCTGACGCGGATAAAACCGCCTGTGATGACTCGTTTCAGGCCCGCCTTCGCTGTTGTGCTTGCATTGATGCTGGCGTTCACGTCGCTGACCCTCGCGGCGGCGCGTGGCCAGATGCCCGTGGCCGGCGTGATCGAGATCTGCGCGGGTCAGGGATTGCAGGTGGTTGCGGTCGACGCGCAGGGCAACCCGGTGGGCCGCCCCCATGTCTGCCCCGACGGTGTCACCTCTTTCGTCAACGTAACGGCCGCCCTGCCCATGCCGCCCATGCACCGCCTCGCTGATGGTGAGCGGTTGCACCTGCCGGCCGGGGGCGGGGTGGCCCGCGTCGCCCCGCCCCACGCCTCTGCTCGCGCGCCTCCGGTCCCTGTCTGATTCCAGTCACGACAGACAGACGAAACCTTCAGGACCGGAGAACGAAATGTCCCTGAAAACCACGACTCTCGCGGCGATTGCCGCGCTCATGTTCGCGGGGCCCGCCCTTGCAGCCGATATCACCATAACGGATGCCTATGCGCGGGCCTCGACACCGATGTCGAAATCCGGCGCGGCCTTCATGGTGCTGCATAACACCGGCACGGCAGAGGATCGTCTGATCGCCGCCGCGACCGACGCCGCAGCCAGGGCCGAGCTGCACACCCATATCGACGCCGGCGGCGGCGTGATGCAGATGCGCGAGGACGAGGACGGCTTTCCCGTTCCGGCTGGTGGCAGCCATGCGCTGGCGCGCGGCGGCGACCACGTCATGCTGATGGGGCTGACCCGTGCGCTGGAACAGGGCGATACGATCACCCTGACCCTGACCTTTGAAAGGGCAGGCGAGGTAACGGTCGAGGTGCCCGTCGATCTTGAACGGATGCCCCAACACGGGCAGATGCAGATGAAAGGCGGCGGCAACTGAACCCTGCGCCGGGTCGCGTCGGGCGGGAAGCGACACGGCCGGTCGTTTCCCGCCGCGACGGCGCGGCACGGCTGTTGCATACTTGCCCTTTCACAGGGGCCGGCCGCATGCAGACAGTTTTCACATTTCCCGAAGCATTCACTGTCTCCGAATGCGATCGCATCACCGCCCTGTCACGGGCCGAGGCGTTGGCCGATGCGGGCCTCGTGGGCGGGGCGACCGACCATAACCTGCGCCGGGCCGACGTCGCCTGGCTTGATGAGCGTGACGGTGCGGGCTGGGTCATGGACCGTATCATGCAGGTCGTGCTTGAAGGCAATCGCAACGTCTTCGATTTCGATCTGCGCGAATTTGCAGAAAGCCCGCAGGTCGCCCGCTACGGGGCCGATCGTCAGGGCCATTTCACCTGGCATTCCGACATCGGCGACGGCCCCGTGGCGCGCAAGCGCAAGCTGACCATGGTGGTCCAGCTATCCGACGCCGGTTGCTATCAGGGCGGCGTGCTGGAGATGATGGCAGATGCCAACACCCGCCAGGCAGATCGCCGGCAGGGCAGCGCCACGCTGTTCCCCAGCTTCGTCCTGCACCGGGTGACGCCGGTCAAAAGCGGTGTTCGCCATTCGCTGACGATCTGGGCCCACGGCCCGGCCTTTCGCTGAGAGGGTTCAGCGGCCCAGGACCTCTTCAACCCATTGCGGCACCAGAGCACTTGCCGGCCCTTGCCGCGTTTCGTCGAAATCGCGTGCGCCGGCCGACGGCTCAAGATTCAGCTCCAGCGTCCGCGCGCCGGTTCGCGCGGCGTCCTGCACGAAGGCGGCGGCCGGATAGACATTTCCCGAAGTGCCGATCGAGACGAACAGATCGGCGGCGCGCAGCAGGTCCGGGATCTCGTGCATGTGAAAAGGCATTTCGCCGAACCAGACCACGTCGGGTCGTGTCGCCCCGTTGCCGCAGGCAGGACAGGGGGCGCCCGCCCGCATTCGTCGGGGCGCATCCCAGCCGTGGCCGCAGGCAGCGCAGCGGGCACGCATCAGTTCTCCGTGCATGTGCCAGACCGCGCGCGTGCCCGCCCGTTCGTGCAGATCGTCGACGTTCTGGGTGATTATGTGCACCGGCCCGGAATGTTTCTTCTCGAGCCGGGCCAGAGCGTAATGCGCCGGGTTCGGCCTGGCGCGCAGACAGTTGTCCCGGCGCGCATTATAGAAATCATGCACAAGTACCGGGTCGCGGGCGAAGCCCTCGGGGGTGGCCACGTCCTCGATATCGTATTCCGTCCAGAGCCCATCGGTATTGCGGAATGTGCCCAGCCCGCTTTCGGCGGATACCCCGGCGCCTGTCAGAATCACGATATTGGTCATGTCGCGCCGCCTGCGCTATGACTGTGGAAAACGGAGGCACCGATGACCACCCGCATACTGTTTGTCTGTCTTGGCAATATCTGCCGGTCTCCCAGTGCGCACGGGATCTTCGCCCACCTGGCCGCAAGGTCCGGGGTCGATGTCCATGTGGAAAGCGCAGGCACCGGGGGCTGGCATATCGGCGATCCGCCTGATGCCCGCGCAATCCAGGAGGCCGCGGCACGCGGCTATGACCTGACCGCGATTCGTGCGCAGCAGGTCCGGTCCGCCGATTTCGAGCGTTTCGACCTGATCGTGGCGATGGATCGCGCGAATGTCGCCGCGCTGGAACGGATGCGCCCTATGGCCAGCGAGACGCCGGTCGAGCTGTTCCTCAGCTTTGCCGATACCGGCCATGACGAAGTTCCCGACCCTTATTACGAGGGCAGCTTCGAACTGGTTCTCGATCTGATCGAAGCGGCCAGCCGCGGCTTGCTGGCCCATCTGTCCGATCACCCGCGGGCGTAGGCGCAGAACTCTTCTGCGGTGCTGCCGAAACGTTTGTAGCGTTGCCAGAACGCTTCGTTCCGGTTGTTGGCCGACTGGCGGACTTCCTGCGCACGATGCGGATCACGAAAGAAATCCGCGGCCATCCGCTGATCGCCGCCGTTCAGCGTCAGGTCGGCCGCCTCCTGGATGCAGCCGCACAAGGCGCGGTTCGCTGCCTCGCGACCCGAGGACAGGCAGGCGCGCTCGATGACGCCGGCACCTGATCCGGTTGCGGTGAACGCGACGGCCAGCGCCGCGAAAGTCAAGTTTTTCATCTTTACTGCCTCGATCCGTGCGGGCGTGCCCGTTCCGGGCGTCTTCCCGACAGGGTTAACCACGGCTGACAGAATGCCGGATCCTGACGATTCTTTCAATCGGGAAGATCGGCCGAGTGGCCCGGCCCCGTCCCGATGGCGGGGCCGTTGCCGGTGCCGGAGTCACGAATACCAAGGTCCCATCTTCACCTCGGTCGCCACGCCGGTATCGCCCAGAAGGCGGGCGAATTCGGCGGGGTCGTTGCCGCGATAGTGATAGGGATATACATAGGTCGGCGCGAAATCGGCCACCGCATCGGCGGCCTGATCCACGTCCATCGTGTAGGGCAGGTTCATCGGCACGAAAGCCAGGTCGATATCCTCCAGCGCCCGCATTTCGGGCGTGCCTTCGGTATCGCCGGCGATATAGACGCGGAATCCGTCGATTCCGAGAATATAGCCGTTGTCGCGCCCCTGGGGGTGATACTTCAACCTGCCTTCGGTGATGTTGTAGGCCGGGATGGCGTCGATGCTCATGCCGCCGACGCTGCCGCTGTCCCCATTGGCCATTGCCGTGGCCTTCGCCCTCAGTGCGTCAGGCAGCATGTCATGGACGGCCGGGTTGGTAATCATCTGCGTGCCACCCTGCACCAGCCCTTCCAGCGTGGGCAGATCGTAGTGGTCGCCGTGCTCATGCGTGATCAGAATCAGGTCGGGCGCCGGGTAATCGGCATAAGTCTCTGCCCCACCCACCGGGTCGCAGTAGATGACCATTTCCGGCGTTTCCATCACGAAAGAGGCGTGACTGACCGGATGAACGGTGATCTGGCCAGTTTCGGTTTCGAACATGTCGCCCAGATGGGCCGCCGCCCGGGCAGCGTAGGGCAGGAAAACGGTTCCGCCGGCGGCAGCGGCCCCGGCAAGCATGTGGCGTCGTGTCAGCATGATCTTCTCCCATCGTTGAACGATGACCTGCGATATAGGGCGGGTGCCGCGAAAGTCCCGCGGTACGGGTGGCCGGGCGCACGCAGGCCATTGACCCCCCCGCGTTTCCGCCGCATATCCGGGCAATCATGACCGAGCTCAAATACATTCGCAATTTCTCTATCGTGGCGCATATCGACCACGGCAAATCCACGCTGGCCGACCGGCTGATCCAGCTGACCGGAACGGTGGCCGAACGCGACATGAAAGAGCAGTTGCTCGATGCGATGGATATCGAACGTGAGCGCGGCATAACCATCAAGGCCAACACTGTTCGGATCGAGTATCCGGCCAAGGACGGCCACACCTATGTGCTGAACCTTATAGACACGCCGGGCCATGTCGATTTTGCCTATGAGGTCAGCCGGTCGATGCGGGCGGTCGAGGGATCGCTGCTGGTCGTGGATGCCACGCAGGGCGTCGAGGCGCAGACGCTGGCGAACGTCTATCAGGCGATCGACGCGAACCACGAGATCGTGCCGGTGCTCAACAAGATCGACCTGCCTGCGGCCGATGTGGATCGGGTGGCCGAACAGATCGAGGATGTGATCGGCATCGACGCCACCGACGCGGTGCAGATCAGTGCCAAGACGGGACAGGGCATTCCCGAAGTTCTTGAGGCGATCGTGACCCGGCTGCCGCCCCCGCACGAGGGCGACCGCGACGCGCCGCTGAAGGCGATGCTGGTGGACAGCAAGTACGATCCCTACCTGGGTGTCGTCGTGATCGTCCGGATCATCGACGGGGTTCTGAAAAAGGGCCAGCGCATCAGGATGATGAAGACCGGCGGGTTGTACGAGGTCGACCGCGTGGGCATCTATCGCCCCGCGATGACCGACGTGGCAGAGCTGGGCCCGGGCGAGATCGGCTTTCTCACCGCCTCGATCAAACAGGTGCGCGACACCCGCGTGGGCGACACGATCACCACCGAGAAGAAGGGTTGCGAGACCGCGCTGCCGGGCTTCAAGCCCTCGATCCCGGTGGTGTTCTGCGGCCTTTTCCCGGTCGATTCCTCGGAATTCGAGGATCTGCGCGACGCGATCGAAAAGCTGGCGTTGAACGACGCCTCGTTCAGCTACGAGATGGAGACATCTGCCGCGCTTGGTTTCGGCTTTCGCTGCGGCTTCCTGGGCCTGCTGCACCTGGAGGTGATCCGTGACCGGATCGAGCGCGAATACGATATCGACCTGATCACCACCGCGCCCTCGGTCGTCTACAACGTATTCATGAAGGACGGCGAGTGCCGTGAGTTGCACAACCCCGCCGACATGCCCGACATGACCCTTGTCGATCACATCGAGGAGCCGCGCATCAAGGCGACCATCATGGTGCCTGATGAGTTCCTGGGCGACGTGCTGAAGCTGTGCCAGGACCGGCGCGGTATCCAGCTGGACCTGACCTATGCCGGCACGCGGGCGATGGTGGTCTATGACCTGCCGTTGAACGAGGTGGTGTTCGACTTCTACGACCGGCTGAAATCGGTGACCCGGGGCTATGCCAGCTTCGACTATCAGCTTGTCGGCTATCGCGAGGACAACCTGGTCAAGATGCAGATCCTGGTGAATGACGAGCCGGTGGACGCGCTGTCGACCATGGTGCATCGTGATCGGGCCGAGGGACGGGGCCGGGCGATGGTGGAGAAGCTGAAGGAACTGATCCCCCGCCACATGTTCAAGATCCCGATTCAGGCGGCGGTCGGCGGTCGGGTGGTCGCGCGCGAAACGCTGTCGGCAATGCGCAAGGACGTGACGGCGAAATGCTATGGCGGCGACGCGACGCGAAAACGCAAGCTGCTGGACAAGCAGAAGGCCGGCAAGAAGAAGATGCGCCAGTTCGGCAAGGTGGAGATCCCGCAGCAGGCGTTCATCAACGCGTTGAAGATGGATGATTGAATGATAACGTAGGCGCCAGTTAATTCAGATCACGCCTTGCACCGAGCCCGGTCGCGTGCGGATCATGCCTTCTTGGGCTTTTCCCGGAGCCACTTTTTCGCAACGCTGCAGATCATCGTGTATGCGGGATTAAAGACATTTCCCACTTCATACCGGACGGTCTGGCCGAGCAGATGCGCGGCATCGGAATCCGACAGGCCATAATCGGACTTGAGCCAGACCACCATTTCGGTTGTCGCGTGCTGGAGCGCCTGATCGAGCGGGCGTGCATTTCCCACCGTGAAGATACGATCGTCCAACTCTCCGCGCGGCCATCCGATCGCCCGATGCTTTTCGACGGTCAGACGGATCTCCACGTCACAGCAGGTCTCCACGCCGGTGCCGGATATCTCGCCGTCGCCTTGTGCCGCATGGCAGTCGCCAACGAAGAACAGGGCCCCGGGCACGGACACGGGGAAACTTACGCTGCACCCAACGGCGAAGCCGCGGTAATCCATGTTACCACCGTTTCGGCCGCTGGTTGCGGTCGAGATGGCCTCGCCACCCGCGGGAGAAACGCCAAAGCATCCGATCATCGGCGCGTATGGCAGGATCAGTTGCTGCAGTGCGGTTTCCGGCGTCTCGAGCCGAACCGTGGACGCCATCCGATCAATGATCCATTCCGTGCGATCCCTGGGTGGAAGATTGCGGGCATATTCCGGCTCCAGAACGTTCGCCGAGAGGGCGGCGCGGGTCCAGCCCGTGTCACGCACCGGGTCAATCTTCAGAATGTCGACCCGAAGCGCGTCGCCCGGCTCTGCACCCGCAACATGGATCGGACCGTTCATCGGGTTCGGCCGGTCCGCCATCCGCTCGCCGCGCGCATTCGTCCCTGCCGCATCCAGGGTCTCTGTGATAATGATGTCGCCACTGGCAATGTGCATGGCCGGCGCCATATCCGCCAGAACGTTCGACCAGGTAGACGGCTTGAAGCGATGTGTTTCGGTCAAGAAAGTCTCTCCTTCGGCGCCACATCATGGGCCGTGCTCTGCGGCAGTCTTTTGAAGACTGCACTCTGTCGCATCGAGTGGCAATACGGGCCTGGCCTGTCACTGTTCGCAGTTGTTGTCAGCGGTTGAGGCGGCGCTTGCAAATCGATGGGTGGTGTGTCGGTCGTCGGATGTTTTGGAACACGGCCGCCTGACCGGCAGCGGCAAATCTGGCTGGTGGTGGTTTCAGTCCACGCTGCGGTCTGGCGATGCAGCAATCGACCTTTCTCGATGATCTTTTCCTGATCCCCTTTCGTCGTCTGAGATTGGTTCCGGATCGGCCAAAGGCCAGGACGGGTTACAGGAACCAACGCATTGGCAATAACATGCCGGAATCTGGGGCGGCATGCGCCGCGCCACAAAATTTCCATGTTTCCCGTCAACCATCGGTGCGGTGATTGAGCTGACGCGTGTCCGAAGCGCTGAAAATGGAAAGGAATAAACATGATCCGAACTCTGAGGGTTTCTACTGCGACAATCGCGATCGCTGGACTGATCGCCATTCCGATGACGGTCGGCATCGACTTCGCGATCGGCTCGGCCGCCCATGCCCAGCGGGCCGATCCTGGAAGCAACGGCCACGGTGGAGAGAACCGCGGGGGCGGAAAAGACGCAAGAGACTCCGGGGCGTCCGGCGCGCACGGCGGTCCGCCTGAAGATCGCGGCGAGGGCCGGAGCGCGAATCGCAACGAAGACGGCCATCACGGCCGGGGTGCCATGGCCTCCGCGCTTGGCGCTGCGAATGCCGCTCATGCCAACCAGACCGGCCTCGAAAACGCGTCTCGCAACAGCATGCCAGGCAAGCTCTACGCCTACCAGCAAACCGGCGGCATCACCGCGGATGGTATCAACAAGATCGACGAGTTGGAAAACAATCTCGCGGCTCTCCGATCCCTCCCCGAAGATGATCCGGAGGCGTATCTCGAAGCCTATGACACAAATGACGACGGAACCGTCAGTGATGAGGAGATCGGGGATTTCGAGGCCGACATCGCCGAACTCCGAGGCGAAATCACCAACTATGAGGAAAGCTACGCCGCGCTGGCGGCAATCGGCGATGGCCGGCTCAACCTCACTGACGATGAGCTTGACGAGTTGAATCGTCTTCTCGGGCTCGATCCTGGCGCAGATTCCGATATCGACGGCTGACGCATCAAGTGTCGCGCAACACGCCTTCACGGGCCCGCGAGAAATCGCGGGCCTCATTGACCGATGTCAGATCCTTCATCCGGCCGTTTGGATCCCGGTCATCACGATGTCCCGGGACCGGGCGCGAGCGCATCGAGAATGCAGCAAAAGGTTGCGAGACCGCCATGGATGAAAGCGGCAATGATCCGATGGTCGCCATCCAGCAAATCCGCGCGACCATGGACCAATACCGGCGGCGGTCGGCATCGGAAAGAACGTCGACTCGAGGGCGGTTGATAAGGCCGGACTTACCATTGGATCGAAGCCGTAGAACGAAATCAGCGGCACCTCCCGCAGTCTGGCCCATGCACCTCAATCGCGCGATTCGCGGGGCATGGCGATACCCGACATCAGTTCCTCGACCAGGAACGCAGTCAGCTGCTGCCTTGTCCCGAGGCCGGATTTCCGGAACACGGCGTTAAGTTGCGTCTTGATCGTGGAGGCCGACTTGCCCCGGAACTCGGCGATCTCGCGGTTGGTGAATCCCTTCATCGCCAGGATCGCGACAGTCCGTTCGGAACAGGAGAGATCCCAGCTGTCAAACAGCCAGTCCATGTGCGACTGGAAATTGCCGGACACCACGTCGATCTGTTGCCCCATGGCGGCGATCCGCTTGCGGCTGTGCCGCAGGAACAACCCGCTGGTGACGACGCCAACGACCAGCCCGACGCTGGCCAGAGTCTGGATGTATTCCTGGTAGGCCCAGGGAATCGGATGGGTCCGGAGTCCCAGGACATCTGACCAGAGGCTGCCTAAAAAGAAGGCCGCGCTGAGAATCTGAACGATGAGCGCCGCGTAGAGCAGGCCGGCGCGCAACGGCGCCGATGCCAGAAACGACGGGAACGCCGGACGGGCACCTCCTGCCGAGCGTCGAACTCGCGCCGGCTGGTTTCCCATCAGTTCAGTCACCGATCCCGAGCCCCCCGGACACGCCGACCGCCCCGCCCGTCGAGACACCGCCGGCATCCGTGCCTATATCGACATCCGCACCGACCGCTGCATCGACACCGGCATCGGCGCTGCCCGAGGGCGACGTCTCGTCCGGGGCACCGTCGTCGTCGTCTTTCTCGCTGGCAAAGGTTCTGAGGATGACGTCACGCAGAATTTCGCCGGTCGAGCTGCTGACGACGACCTCGCGCAGCTGCGTGGCGTTGCGCGCCAAAATCCGGTATCGGCCCAGAAATGTCCGCGTCACCTTGTCGATCTGGAAACCGTCCTTTTCAAGCCCCTCGATGACATCAAGATACGTCACACCGGCCACCTGGTATGAGGGTTTCAAGTCTTCCGCCTTATCGTCGCTGGCTGTCTGGGCAGATCCCGGGGCGGCGAGCGCGAAGGCCACGAGGGCGGCAACACTGGCCGCGGCTAGTCGCTTGCGGTGGGTCATTTCGACCTCCTGTTTACCTCATCCAAACCGAACATGCACTCCTGTTGGCCTGATGTGAACCGAATGCGCAAAGGTCTGCTGCGTGTCATGCGACGCCCATAAAAACCGTCAATCGGTCGAAAGCCTATCGGCCAAATGGTCGAAAAGCGCCTGCTCCACCCAGAGGACGCCGCCCGTTTGGCCGCCGAACGACCCGCCCCGCATGAACCGCCGCAAAAGAAACCCCGCGCCCCGGGGGAAAGGGAAAGGCGCAGGGCTTCTCCATGCCTGGGCGGCATGCCGGATGGATCAGGCCGTGTCGTCGACCACGATCATGGTCCGGTTTTCGGATTGCGCCGAAATGCCCACGACATCGTCGACGTCATAGCCTTTGGCCTCGATCGCCGCCGACAGGCTTGCATTGGCCCTGATGGCCTGGCGCAGCCTGCCCATAGAGTCGGCCTGCGCATCCAGCGCCTGTTCGACCCTGCGGTCGCTCGTATCCGACCCTGCCTTGAGGGCCGAAACTGTCGTGATGCTGAATTGAGCGTCGACACCGGCGTCAGCACCCGAAACGGCCGCGCTTGTCTCGGCCATCGCTTCGGCCGAGGCATTCAGACCAGCGAGCACGGAGCCGAGGGTCATCTTGCCGGATTGCGCGGCTTTCCCGGCCTCGCTCTCGACCGTCGTTTTTGCACCTTGCACGGCGTCGGTCGTCGGTTCGGCATCGACGCTTGCCTCTGCGTTCGCCCCGGTCGTTACGTCGACCTCCACAGCCGATGCGGGCACCGGCGCGACCGCGGCAAATGCCGACAGGGCCAGAATGCTACTTGCGGAAACGTGCTTGTTGCGGGTCATCCCTATCTCCTTTTCTGGTTTCGAACTCGTTGCCGGCGACGCGGAAAGGCCCTCGACAACCTGCCCCGAAAGAAAGTGAAAACCCGTTGCTCTGGCTATCGCCCGATCGGTCGAACGGGCGTTTTTCATCCACTCGGTCAGCTCTGATGTCCAAATTTTGCAGGTGTATTCGTAGGGCGTGAGGCGGCGGGCGAAGTTGTGTGTCGCCATGAAGTCGGCGAGGTGGGTGCGCAGCTGGTCGTGACGGACATAATGGAAGCGCTTCACGGTTGCCTCTTTGATCGTCCGGTTCATACGCTCGACCTGGCCGCTGGTTCAGGGATGGTTGGGCTTGGTAAGCCGGTGCTCGATTTCATCAGCCTCGCAGATCATGACCTGCCTCACAGATTCTGACGCTGGGGGAATCTGACGCTTGGTTTCCCCCTCGGAATCCAAAGGAACGAAAACATCTTTCAACACGTGACGCTGGAATACACTGACGCCCATTTCAAATCTACAACCACAGTATCCTCCAGCACACGACAGCCTGAGACATTTTCAATTAGGGCAGTGCCCTCCGTGCGTAACGCTACCGGGGTTGGTGCGCCTCGGAACAAATTATCGAATGACGCAACCCATGTATCCGTGTCAGCTTCAAAAATTCCTACACCCCAATCGCCATTAGCGGTCATGACCTTTTTCAAGGTTTGTTCCGTCAGCGGTCCCCGTTATTGCTGGAGAACCGCAGGCGCCCAAGGCCAACAAGGCCCCAGCCGCCAACATCGTCAGCGTTTTCGTCTTCATGTCAGTTCCCCCTTCATAAATCAGCTGCCTGACGCAAAGACTGACAGCACCACGCCAGTGCTGCAGCTACGTCCTGCCAAAGTCAGGCCTATGGGGAAAACCTACGGGGAAACGCTGTCCGCTAGGTGCGTTATAGCCAATAAAATAAGGGGTTTGGGATAAGTGGCAGCCCGTAGGGCACACGTTCCGGGCTTTCATTGCGCTACATCGCTTTGCATATCGCTATGATTTTATGAAGTTTTCCAGATTTTCCTTGTTCACCGCCTTTCATGCCCTTACTTTGCAGAACATAGATAAGGGCGGATTGGAGGGCGGATCAAATGCCACCACGTGCAAAGGAACTGACACCGACGCAGATCAAGGGGCTGAAACACCCAGGCGGCAAACGGGCCGTCAAGATCGCAGTCGGGGGCGTGTCAGGGCTCCATATCCAGATACAGCCGAGCGGCGCGAAATCATGGGTTCTGCGCACTCGCTACGGTGATTGGGCTGAGCGGCGCGACGACGACGGGAAGGTGATCGAGCGCGGGCGCAAGAAACGCGAGATCGGGCTGGGGGCATATCCCGACATTCTGCCCGGTGCAGCCCGCGACAAGGCGCGAGAGATCAAGGCGAAGCTCGAAGCGGGCATTGACCCCATAGCCGAGCGCAAGGCCGCACATGCGGCGCTCATAGCCTCTGCGCGGCGCGGCCTGACCTTTGCCGATGCTTTGGACAAATTCGCGGCTGAGAAGGTCAAGGAATTTCGCTCAGAGAAATACCGCGTTCAGTGGAAATCGACCATCGAGAAACACGCATTGCCAGAGATCGGCAGCATGCTGGTGCAGGATATCGAGTTGCAGGACGTGTTGCGCGTGTTGCAACCGATCTGGACTGATCGCACCGAAACCGCGTCCAAGCTGCGCCAGCGGATCGAGGCCGTTCTAAGCTGGGCCACGGTGCAAGGGCATCGCACGGGCGACAATCCGGCACGGTGGGCGGGCAATCTCAAACTGGTGTTGCCTGCGCCTTCCAAAGTCTCGGGCGCGGCGAATTACCCGTCATTGCAGCTTGGCGATGCTGCGCGGTGGTGGCTGGCGTTGCAGACGCGGGAGGGCATGGGCGCGCGGGCGCTGGAATTCCAAGCCATGACCGCCACGCGGGCCGGGGCTATTCGCTTTGCGACATGGGATGAATTCGACCTGAAAGCGAAGGTCTGGACAATTCAGCCGGGTCGCAAGGCGTCCAAGATCGCGCCGAGCGATAAGGCAAAGCGAATTCCCCTGACTGACGAGATGGTGGCGCTTCTGGAAAGCCTGCCGAGGATGAAGGATAGCGAATTCGTTTTCTGGGCACCGCGCGGCGGGGCTTTGTCAGATGCAACCTTGGGCAAGGTGATGCGCACCATACACGAGGCCGACCAGAAGACCGGGGGCAGGGGCTACGTGGACGCCGCCACGGGCGAACAGGCCGTGCCGCATGGGCTGCGCTCGTCGTTCCGCACATGGGTTGCGGAGCGCACCACGTATGACGGGGATCTGGCCGAGGTCGCGCTATTTCACAAGGTCGGAAACAAGGTGCAGCAAGCCTATGATCGCAGCGACATGGTGGAGCGCCGCCGGGCGATGATGGGCGCATGGTGCAGCTTTCTGAGCGGGCGCGAGGCTGAAAAGGTGGTGCAGTTGGAAGGGGCGCGGGCATGACCGCTTGGGGCGACGTGCAAAGAGCGTATGCGGGCGCGAACCCCGCAACCGGCTTTCGATATGCCAGCCCGCAACAAACGATGGCTTTGGCGAACCTTGTCCATCGCTGGCGTGAGACGCACACCGCATCATTCATGGATGACGCGGTGATCTACTGCGAAAAGCAGGGCTTGCCGATCCTGCCCGTCTTGCTCCGGGAAATCGCTAAAGCTGCGCAACAGCGGCGAGGCAACGGGCCTTCCAAGGCAGAGCGGGAGGGCATCAAGGGCGAAGCATTCCGTATCATGTGCAACCTAATCTTGGTCGGTGCTTCTGACCGTGAGGCGGCTGGAAAGGCGGCGTTCTGGACGCAAAGCACGCCACACCCGATGAGGGCGAGCAGCCTTGAGAAAGAGTATCCTGCCGCTTGGCGGCGTGGCAGCCCTTCGATTGAAGAACAAATACGGGCCGACCGAGCCGAATGGCCAGAACCGACATGGGATGCGGAGTGGCGCAGGCTGCGTCAGAGCATGCCCGAGCCCGAAGACGAAGTCCGGGGTGAGCGAAGATAGGGGAAAAACAAATCCCCGGATATTCCCGTCAAGTGGAAGGAAACGCCGTTTAATTACTTGGGCATCCATCATCGAAAGGATGCACCATGCAGACCGCGACGAAACAGAAAGCCGAATTCCTGACCGGGCCGCAGGTTCGGGAACGTTACCAAAAATCTCACGTCACAATCTGGCGCTGGGTTCGCGACCCCGATCTGAATTTTCCCCAGCCTATCCAGATCAACCGCCTGAATTACTGGCGCTTGGCCGATCTGGAAGCATGGGAAGCCGCGCAGGCCGAAATGCAGGGGGCCGCGTGATGACCGTCATCCCCAAGCACGTCCGCCACAACTTCGAGAAAACCGAAGAAAGCATTTATCAACTGCGCGCCCTGCTGTTGGCACTGGATCACATGGCCGAGGCCGCAAACCCGC
>JADQCD010000270.1 GCA_016278285.1 Actibacterium sp. | reverse complement strand
CGAGGACGACATGTCCGAGGAAAAGCTGCTGCGCGCCCTGATGGAAGCGCAGGGCCCGAAGTAACGGGCGCGCGCCCGACGGGATGCGGACCGGATGCAGAAGATCGACGTCGACGACCTGGTCTCGCTGGTTCGCAACTACAATCCGAAGACCAACGAGGATGCGCTGCGCCGGGCCTATGCCTATGGCGCGCGCATGCATGAGGGGCAGTTCCGCCAATCGGGCGAGCCCTATTTCACCCATCCGGTTTCCGTCGCCGCCATTTTGACCGAGATGCGGCTGGATGACGCCACGATCATCACCGCGCTGCTGCACGACACGATCGAGGACACCAAGTCCACCTATTCCGAGCTGGTGACCATGTTCGGTGCCGATGTCGCCGAGCTGGTCGATGGCGTTACCAAGCTGACAAATCTTCAGCTGTCGTCGTCGGAAACCCGGCAGGCAGAGAATTTTCGCAAGCTTTTCATGGCTATGTCGAAGGATCTTCGCGTGATCCTCGTCAAGCTGGCCGACCGTCTGCACAACATGCGCACGATCCGGTCGATGCGGCATGAAAAGCAGGTGCAGAAGGCGCGCGAGACGATGGATATCTTCGCGCCGCTGGCCGGCCGCATGGGCATGCAGTGGATGCGCGAAGAGCTGGAGGATCTCGCGTTCCGGGTGCTCAACCCCGACGGGCGCAACTCGATCATCCGGCGCTTTATCACCTTGCAGCGTGAAACCGGCGACGTGATCCACCAGATTACCCAGGATATCCGTGTCGAGCTGGAGCGCGAGAAGATCGAGGCCGACGTCTTCGGTCGGGCGAAGAAACCTTATGCGATCTGGCGCAAGATGCAGGAAAAGGGGCAGGGCTTTTCGCGGCTGTCCGATATCTACGGGTTCCGCGTCATCACCACGTCCGAGCCGGATTGTTACCGGGTGCTGGGGGCGATTCACCGCCGCTGGCGGTCGGTGCCGGGCCGGTTCAAGGATTACATCAGCCAGCCCAAGAGCAACGGCTATCGCTCGATCCACACAACCGTGTCGGGGCGTGACGGCAAGCGGGTCGAGGTGCAGATCCGTACCCGACAGATGCACGAGGTCGCCGAGGCCGGCGTGGCGGCGCATTGGTCCTATCGTGACGGGGTGCGAGCCGAGAACCCCTTCGCCGTGGATCCGGCCAGGTGGCTGGCCGCGCTTAACGAAAGTTTCGCGAACGCCGAGGATCACGATGAGTTTCTCGAAAACGTCAAGCTGGAGATGTATGCCGACCAGGTATTCTGTTTCTCGCCCAAGGGCGAGGTCGTCAAGTTGCCCAAGGGGGCGACGCCGCTGGATTACGCCTATGCGATCCACACGCGCATCGGCGACAGTTGCGTGGGCGCCAAGGTCGATCACCTGCGCGTGCCGCTCTGGACCCGGCTGAAGAACGGACAGTCGGTCGAGATCATCACCGCCGAGGGCCAGCGCCCGCAGGCCACCTGGCTGGACATCGTGGTGACGGGCCGGGCCAAGGCCGCGATCCGCCGCAGCCTGCGCGAGGAAGACCGCGAGCGGTTCATCAAGCTGGGTCGCGAGTTGGCCCGTGTGGCGTTCGAGCATGTCGGCAAGAAGGCGACCGACAAGGCGCTGAAGACCGCCGCCCGCACGCTCGGGCTGGACGATGCAGCCGAGGTTCTGGCCCGCCTGGGCAGCGCCGAATTGCGGGCGGCAGAGGTGGTCGAGGCGCTTTATCCCGATCTGGCGGTCGAGAAGGGCGAAGAGGTTGCGGCCGAACGCGCCGTGGTGGGGCTGTCGCCCGAGCAGCGCTTTACCCGCGCGCCCTGCTGCCAGCCGGTCCCGGGCGAACGGATCGTCGGCATCACCTATCGGGGTCGTGGCGTCGTGGTGCATGCGATCGACTGCCCCGCCCTGGCCGAGTTGGAAAACCAGCCCGAACGCTGGATCGACCTGCATTGGCATTCGGGCAACCACCCGGCGGCCCATACCGTGACGCTGAACGTGACAATTCGCAACGATGCGGGCGTTCTGGGGCGGATCTGCACCTTGATCGGCGAGCAGAAGGCCAATATCTCGGACTTGCACTTCGCCGACCGAAAGCCCGACTTCTACCGCCTGCTGATAGATGCCGACCTGCGCGACGCGGAGCATCTGCACACGGTCATGACGGCGCTGGAGGCCGAAAGCGACGTGGCCGAAATATATCGCCACAGGGACGTGTCCCGCAAACCGTGACTGCCACAAGGAACCCGTGCCTTGGTTTTCAAACGCCGCGAAAGACGATCATGGCTCCGGATAGCGGTGGAGTTCCTGTATCCGCGCGGCGGATGGTCACGGGCGTTCCTGTACATGCGGCATCGTTTGCGGCGGATTCCCGACAGCCCCGAGCGTATCGCGCGCGGCATTTTCGCCGGGGTTTATGCAGCGTTCACTCCCTTCTACGGGCTGCATTTCATCCTGGCGGTCGTGCTGGCGCGCGTGCTGAAGGGCAATGTGTTGGCGGCGCTGATCGGCACTTTCTTCGGCAATCCATTGACCTATATTCCGATTATCGCGATTTCGCTCAAGACCGGGCATTTCCTTCTGGGTACGGAATTGCAGCGCGAGGTGGACAAGTCGGTGCTCGACAGCTTTTTCGGGGCAGCCGGCGACCTGCTGGAAAACACGCTCGCGCTGTTTACCTCGGTCCAGGCGGATTGGCGCGAACTGGCCGTTTTCTATCACGATGTGTTCTTTCCCGCTCTTGTGGGGGGGGTCCTGCCCGGCCTGGTGTCCGGGGTGGTCTGCTATTATCTCAGTCTGCCGGTCGTGCGTGCCTATCAGAAACACCGCCGCGCAAGGTTGAAGAAAAAACTGGACAGTCTGCGCCGCAAGACCGCGCAAGGCGGATAAGGACGCCTGACCAGCCGGTGCTGCCGGCCAGTACGAAGGGATTGGTGTGATGGTGCAATCGGGTATCGAACCGCTGGGCCGGCTTCGGCTGGGGGTGAATATCGACCATGTGGCGACGGTGCGCAACGCGCGCGGCGGCAGGAATCCCGACCCCCTGCGGGCGGCGAAACTGGCCGAAGAGGCCGGGGCGGATGGCATTACCGCGCATCTGCGCGAGGATCGGCGCCATATCTCGGACGCCGACATTGACGGGCTGATGGAGGCGCTTTCGGTGCCGTTGAACCTTGAAATGGCCGCGACGGAAGAGATGCAAGCCATCGCGTTGCGCCATAAGCCCCATGCCGTGTGCATCGTCCCCGAAAGGCGCGAGGAACGGACGACCGAGGGCGGATTGGAAGTCGCGCAGGACGAGAACCGGCTGGCCCATTTCATCGCGCCGCTGCGCGAGGCGGGCTGCCGGGTTTCGATCTTCGTGGCCGCCGACAGGCCCCAGATCGAGGCTGCGGCGCGGATCGGCGCGGCGGTGACCGAACTGCACACCGGCGCCTATTGCGACGCCCATGCCGAGGGCCGGTTCGATGCGCGCGATGCGGAACTTGAGCGCCTGCGCGAGATGTCGACCCATGCGCACAGCCTGGGCCTCGAGGTTCACGCGGGGCATGGTCTGAGCTATGACACGGTGAAACCCGTTGCGGCCTTCCCCGAGGTGATGGAGCTGAACATCGGGCATTTCCTGATCGGCGAGGCGATTTTCCGCGGCCTTGACCCCGCGATCGCCGAGATGCGCCGCCTGATGGACGCGGCCCGCGGCCGATGACCCTTTCCGTCCTGCTTCCGCTTCTGGCCGGCTGGGCGCTGGCCGTGATCAGCCCGGGCCCCGCGACCATGGCAATCCTCGGCGCGGCGCTGGGCCAGGGGCGCGCCACGGCCCTGGCGGTAACGGCAGGGGTCTGCACCGGTGCGCTGTTCTGGGGCAGCATGGCGGCGCTGGGGATGGGCGCGGCGATGGCCTCGCACGCCTGGGCGCTTGAGGTGCTGCGCTATGCCGGGGCGGCCTATCTGCTGTGGCTTGCCATCGGCGCGGCGCGGCGCGCGGCAAGCGCGGATGCGGCCTCGGTGAAGGGCGGCCGGACGCTGACCCTGCGTCGAGCCTGGGCAAAGGGGGCCGCGATCCACCTGACGAACCCCAAGGCGGTGTTCTTCTGGGGGTCGGTCTTTGCCGTTGCCCTGCCCACCGGCGCCGGCCGGGGCGACATCCTGACGTTGCTGGCCGCCTGTGCCGGCGTTTCGGTGACGATGCTCACGGCCTATGCCCTGATCTTTTCCACGCCGCGCGCAATGGCGTTTTACGCGAGGGCGCGGCGCTGGTTCGATGCGGGTTTCGCGGCATTGTTCGGCGCGGCGGGCATCGGCATTCTTTTGGCGCGGGTCTGAGGCGGCTCATGATCCTGGGCATCGGAACCGACCTGTGCAATATCGAGCGGATCGAGCGCACGCTCGACCGCTTCGGCGACCGCTTTCGCAACCGGGTGTTCACCGAGGTCGAGCAGCGCAAGGCCGAGCGGCGGGCCGATACCGCGGGCACCTATGCCAAGCGGTGGGCCGCGAAGGAAGCCTGTTCCAAGGCGCTGGGCACCGGGCTTCGCATGGGCATTGCCTGGAAGGACATGGGCGTGGCCAATATCCGCAGCGGCCAGCCTGTCATGCACCTGACCGGCTGGGCGGCCGACCGGCTGGCGGCGATGACGCCCGCAGGTCACAAGGCCGTCATTCATGTGACCCTGACCGACGATCACCCATGGGCGCAGGCCTTTGTGGTGATCGAGGCGCGTCCGTTGGCTTGACTCCCCCCGTCCGCCCGACCATGAAGCGCAGACACCGGGATCAACAGGCAGGGCGGCGTTTCATGGCAGGCAAGAGCAAGGCCGATGGCGGCATCATGGAGACGGTCAAGACGATCGTCTGGGCGCTGCTGATTGCGGGCGTGTTCCGCACCCTGTTCTTTCAGCCATTCTGGATCCCTTCCGGATCGATGAAGGACACGCTGCTGGTGGGGGACTTCCTGTTCGTCAACAAGATGGCCTATGGCTATTCCAGATATTCCTGCCCGTTCAGCCTGTGCCCCTTCGAAGGTCGCATCCTGGCGCGCGCACCCGAGCGCGGCGATGTGGTGGTGTTTCGCCACCCCGTGAACGGGTCGGATTTCATCAAGCGCCTGATCGGCCTGCCGGGCGACACCGTGCAGATGCGCGACGGTCACCTTTTCATCAACGGTGAACCGGTCAAGATGGAGCCGGCCGGCATATTCACGGAAACCTTCCGCAAACAGGGGCCCATGGGATACTATCCGCATTGCGCCAACGCGCCGGTGGGCGAGGGTGGGCTGTGCAAGAAGGAGCGTTTCATCGAGACGCTGCCCAATGGCGTGTCACACCACATCCTGAACATCCGCGACCGGGGCTATGCAGACAATACCGAGGTGTTTGCCGTGCCCGAAGGGCATTACTTCTTCATGGGCGACAACCGCGACAACAGCCAGGACAGCCGCTTTCCGGTGGTCAGCGGCGGCGTCGGCATGCTGCCCGCGGAATATCTGATCGGCCGCGCCGACAGGATCATGTTCTCCGCCGCCGGGCGATCGCTGTTCTTTTTCTGGACCTGGCGCGCGGATCGTTTCTTCGAGGCGGTCGAGTGAGGCTTTCGTCCGACATCAGGGCCTTCGCGACCCGGTTGGGACATGAATTCCAGCGGCCTGAACTGCTGGTGCGCGCGTTGACCCATCCTTCGATCTCTTCGCCCACGCGGCCCGACAACCAGAGGCTGGAATTCCTGGGCGACCGGGTGCTCGGGCTGGTCATGGCCGAGGCGCTGCTTTCGGCCGACGAGGACGCGACCGAGGGGCAACTGGCGCCGCGCTTCAACGCGCTGGTGCGAAAGGAGACCTGCGCCGACATGGCCCGCCGCGTCGATCTGGGTGCGGTGCTGAAGCTCGGCCGCTCGGAAATGCTGTCGGGCGGGCGCCGCAAGGAGGCGTTGCTGGGTGACGCGATGGAGGCGGTGATCGCCGCGATCTATCTGGATGGCGGTTTCGAGGCGGCGCGCGACGCGATCCTGCGGATCTGGGGGGGGCGGATCGCCACTGTCGAGGCGGATGCGCGCGATCCCAAGACCGCGCTTCAGGAATGGGCGCAGGGGCGCGGCCAGAAACCTCCGACCTACACGGAAATTGCGCGCGAAGGGCCGGATCACGGACCGGTCTTCACGATCGAAGTGCAACTGGAATCGGGTCAGAAGGCACAGGCCCGGGCAGGGTCGAAACGCGCCGCCGAGATGACCGCTGCCGCCGCGCTTCTGAAGGAACTGGAGGCCGGGAATGGCTGAGACGCGCGCTGGCTTCGTGGCCCTGATCGGAGAACCCAACGCGGGCAAGTCCACGCTGCTGAACCGGATGGTGGGGGCCAAGATCTCGATCGTCACCCACAAGGTTCAGACCACGCGGGCCCGGGTCCGCGGCGTGGCGATCGAGGGAGATGCGCAGATCGTCTTCGTCGATACACCGGGCCTGTTCCGGCCGCGCCGCCGGCTGGACCGCGCCATGGTCGCCGCCGCCTGGGGCGGGGCGGCCGACGCCGATGTGGTGGTCCTGCTGGTAGAGGCGCATCGCGGCCTGACCGAAGGGGTGCAGGCCATCCTTGAAACACTGCGCGACCGGGCCGTACCGGGGCAGACCGTGGCGCTGGCGATCAACAAGATCGACCGGGTCAAGGCCGAGGTCTTGCTGGACCTGACGAAAAGGCTGAACGCGGCCTATCCGTTTTCCGAAACCTTCATGATCTCGGCCGAGAAGGGATATGGCGTGAAGGATCTGCGCGAATGGCTGGCCGCGCAGCTGACTGAGGGACCTTGGCTCTATCCCGAGGATCAGATCGCGGACCTGCCGATGCGGATGATCGCGGCAGAGATCACCCGCGAGAAGCTGACCCTGCGTCTGCATCAGGAACTGCCCTATCAGCTGACCGTGGAGACCGAGAGCTGGGAAGAGCGCACGGATGGATCGGTCAGGATCGAGCAGATGATCTATGTCGCCCGCGAGGGGCACAAGGGCATCCTGCTGGGCCACAAGGGCGAGAAGATAAAAGCGGTGGGACAGGCCGCGCGGGCTGAACTGGAAGAGTTTCTCGGGCGCAAGGTGCATCTTTTTCTTCAGGTCAAGGTCAGGCCGGGCTGGCTGGACGAGTCCGAGCGATACGCGCAGATGGGGCTGGATTTCCGCGATGGCGAATGACCGGGCGAGGGGCCGGGCCGGCGAGGGGGCGCTGCCCCCTCGGACACCCCCGGAGTATTTGCGGCAGGATGAAGGGGCACAATGCCATGGCTGACCGCCGATTTCTGGGTGCGGGCTTATCTGACGCGGTTGCGGCTGGCGGGGATTCCCGCCTTCGTCACCGCGCATGGCGATGCCACGGCGGGAACGGTTCTGGTAAAGCTGAACACGCTGGACGGGATGGCGCAGGCGTTTCAGCGCAGTTTCGACCTGACGACCGGCGAGCGCGCCTGGATGGTGCTGGCCGAGGGTGACGAGGCGGAGGTGGACGCCTCCATCACGCGGCAGCGCGGCTTCGACCCCGATCTGTGGGTGATCGAGGTCGAGGATCGCGCCGGGCGGCATTTGCTGGACGAGCCGGGCCTTTCCTGAGTTTCCGTCGGGCATGGCCCTTGGACGGGGGGGGAGCGAATGATCGAATGGCGGGATCAGGGGGCGCTGCTGCGTGTCCGGCGGCATGAAGAGAGCGCGGCGATCATCGAGGTCTTCACCGCAGAGCACGGTCTTCACGCGGGCGTGGTGCGCGGCGGCGGCAGCCGGAGGATCGCGCCGATCCTGCAACCGGGCGCGCAGCTCGACGTTACATGGAAGGCACGGCTGGATGTGCATCTGGGAAGTTTCGTGGTGGAGCCGGTACGCTCGCGCGCTGTGGCGGCAATGGGTGACCGGCTATCGCTGGCGGGACTGAACGCGGTCACTGCGTTGCTGTCCTTCGCCCTTCCAGAGCGTGAGCCGCACCCGGCGCTTTATGCGCGCTCGATCACCATGCTGGATCTGCTGGGCCATGCCGATGCCTGGCCGTTGGCCTATCTGCGCTGGGAACTGGCGCTGCTGGAGGAGATGGGCTTCGGCCTGGACCTGGCGCGTTGCGCGGTGACCGGCAGCCGGGACGATCTGGCCTATGTTTCGCCGAGGACGGGCCGGGCGGTCAGTGTCGAAGGTGCCGGGCAGTGGGCCGACCGGTTGTTGCCGCTGCCGCAATGCCTGTTGGGGCAGGGCCCGGTGGCGGGACCGGAGATCGGCGAGGGGTTGCGGATGACGGGCCATTTCCTGCGCACATGGCTGGCCCCGGCGCTGGGTGAACGACCGCTGCCGCAGGCACGTCAGCGGTTGGTGGATTTGCTGGCACGAGAGGGATAGCCGGGTTTCCCATCAGTCTGTTCACCGACCGCGATCGGCGGGCGTCCGTCGCGATGCGGGCGACAGGGGAAGATTGTCTTCGACGCCCGGAAAAATGCATTTGCCATCCGGGGCGACGCCTGCAGCCAAGACCGTCCGATGATGATCCCATCGTGGAAATCTGCCCTGGCTTGGGGCGCGTCCGGCCTGTTCGAGCGTGGCAGCCGGCGGAAACCCGGGGCAGTCCGGAGCGTCGTCTCGCGGATGCCTCAGGTTCTCTTTGCTGCGACCATCGCGGACGCGTAGCCGATGGCGGAGACCATGTTGACGTGATTGGCCTTGCCGGTCCCGGCGATATCGAAGGCCGTGCCGTGATCCACGGAACAGCGGTCAATCGGCAGACCGAGCGAGACGTTCACGGCACTGTCGAAGGCAATGAGCTTGATCGGTATGTGGCCCTGATCGTGATACTGGGCGACCACGAGATCGAAAGCACCCTGGTAGGCGCGGTGATAGACGGTGTCGGCGGGAATCGGGCCCTCCACCTCGATGCCCCTGGCCCTTGCGGCTTCCACGGCCGGTCGGATCTCCTCGTCGTCTTCCGTGCCGAAGAGGCCGCCCTCGCCGCAATGAGGATTGATACCCGCCACGGCTATGCGCGGCCGTTCCAGCCCCATCCGCTTCAGGTGCTCATTTCCGATTTGGATCGTGTCGAGCACCCGCTCTGTCGTCGCCCGGTCGATCGCGTTCCGCAGTGACAGATGTGTCGAGACGTGAATGACGGTCAGCCGCTCGGAGGTGAGCAGCATCCAGGAGGATTTGGCGCCGGTCAGATGCGCGAGCATGCCCGTATGACCGTCGTAGTGGTGGCCGGCGGCGTTCAGCGCCTCCTTGTTGATCGGTGCAGTGACGATGCATCCGACCTTGCCGTCCAGCGAAAGGGATACGGCATGTTGGATGAACCGGAACGCGGCCTCGCCGCAGGCCGGATCCAGCACTCCGAAGCGGCCAGGCAGGCCCTCGACGGGCACATGGTCGACGCGGATACCGTCGCCGGTGCCGTCTGGCGCAATGATCGGGAGGTCCACGCCGCAAACGGTTGCAGCCCGCTGCATCGTGTCGCGATCGCCGATCACCGTCGTTGCTGTGCGGAGGTCGGAAGTGCCGGCCGCCAGCGCCTTGACGGTTACCTCTGCTCCAACGCCAGCCGGGTCCCCCATGGTGATCACGTTCGGAGCCGTCATGTCGCTTCTCCAGGGCAAAGTCCGTCGCAGGCCGTATAATCCACGGGCAAGAATGTTACAACAGGGACGGAAAACCGAAAACTGAGAGCATGGTAGCGGGTTCATTCATCGGGCGTTGCGGCGCGCTCTCCCGGTGATAGACTTGCTGGCAGTTGGGTTCTGGAGTTCGGATGCCTGAGATCCTCATCATTGCTGATGATCTGACCGGAGCGCTCGACTCTGCAGTCGCCTTCGTCCGGTCGGGACGCAGGGTCCATGTCGCCCGGGGCGTGTCATACATCGCCGAAGCATTGGCCGCAGCGCCCGACGTGCTGGCAGTGAGCACGGCCAGTCGCGAATGCTCGGAGGGCGAGGCTCTCGAACGGATGGCCGGCGTCGCCGCAGCGATCGATCCTTGTGCCGCGCCCATCGTGATGAAGAAGGTGGATTCGCGGCTCAAGGGTCATGTGGCGGCCGAAACGCGGGCATTGGCGTGCGCCGCGCGACGCGATCGAATCGTGGCGCTTCCCGCAATTCCGGAAATGGGCCGGGTGCAGTGCGCCGGGATGTTGACGGGCGAAGGCATCGAACATCCGGTCGACATATCAGCGTGCTTCCCGCACTGCGCAGAGGTGCCGGACATCACCTCGGACGCCGATCTTGACGCGGCTGTTCAAGGTTTGGCGCCGGATACGCTCTGGGCCGGTGCGCGCGGCCTGGCCTTTGCGCTGGCACGCGCCACTTTCGGACCCGGCGACGCAGCCGCGCCTGCGCTCGCGGCTCCCGCAGTTTTCGCTCTCGGGTCGCGTGATCCGATCACCTTGCGTCAAGCCGAATGGCTTGGGCGGGATCACGCAGTTTATCCGGCGCCGAACGGAGCTGTCGAAGCATGCGCCTTGCACAATTCCGTTCTCGCTGTCCAGGTTACGGGCGGAGACAGCGAACGTCCCGCAGCCGAGGTTGGTGCGGTTTTCGCTGACGGAATCGCGCGACTTGCCGAGACCGTGACGCCCGGGGCGATCCTCGCGTCGGGAGGTGAGACGGCGGATGCCATCCTAAACCGGCTCGGAATAGGCGTGCTGGAGGTCGAGGCGGAACTCGCCCCCGGAGTTCCCGTTTGCGTGGCCGAAGCAGGTTGGGGAAAGCTGCGCATGGCGACAAAATCCGGCGGGTTCGGAGCGCCGGACTTGTTGATCCGTATCGCGGGCAGCGTCGACCGGGAGTCAGGCGCCAGAAGGAAGGCCCGAGATGAGGCGGAGTGCCAAAGAGCCACCTGGCGCCCCGGAATGCCGCGGGGCAGCCGTTGACATGGATCAAGGCGCATATGCGCTATCGTTCATAACAGTTTGTCCATGGCGGCGCGGTGCCCTGATCCACATCAACGCCACCGGGGTCATTCCCATCTTCGTCCTTCGTCGGCGTCGTCGCAAGTGGCATCCTTGCCGTCGGCTTCCTGTTCAACCTCATCTTCTGATCCCCGAAAGGTCCTCTCATGAAAACCGTCAAGATCTACGGCCGCAAGCGCGTCCATGCCGGCGGTCTGCCGCACGCTGTGAAGGTCAACAAAAGGCTCAGCGCATGATCCGCGCCCTCGTTGCCGCCGCCGTCCTTGTCTCGCCGACCCTCGCCCTTGCCGATGTCCTCGAGGTTCAGCCGGTCACGGACGATGTCTGGGCCATCGTCGGCCCGCTGGAACAGCGCAGCCCGGAAAATCTGGCCAACAACGCGACCTTCGGGCTGGTCGTCACGCCCGAAGGGGCGGTGCTGATCGACCCGGGCGGATCGTGGCAGGGGGCGGAGATGCTGCATGACACCATCCGCACCGTCACCGACCAGCCGGTGGTCTATGTCATCGACACCGGTGGGCAGGATCACCGCTGGCTGGGCAATGGCTATTGGCAGGCGCAGGGGGCGACAGTGATCGCCTCCGACGCGGCGGTCGAGGATCATCACGCCCGCGCCCAGGACCAAATGATTGCACTTGCACAGTTTCTGGGCGACGGGCTGGACGGGACTGAACCTGCCTATGCCGATGTCACCTTCGCGACCGACTACACGCTCGATCTTGGCGGCTTCAGCTTCGAGATCATGCATCGCGGTGGGGCCCATACGCCCGGAGACAGTTTTGTATGGCTGGATGAGCGCGATGTGATGTTCACCGGCGATATCGTCTATGTGGACCGGCTGCTGGGTAACGGCCCGGCCCGCGACACCGACAGCTGGATCTCGGTGTTCGAGGCGATGGCGGCTTTTGGGCCCGCGCATATCGTGCCCGGCCACGGCCGCGCCACCGACCTGGCGACGGCGCGCCGTGACACCTACGATTACCTCGTGAACCTGCGCACGCAGATAGGCGCACTGATCGACGAGGGCGGCGATATCATGGATGCGCCGCAGATCGACCAGTCCGCCTGGGCCTATCTTGAACAGTTCGACGCGCTGGCGGGCCGCAATGCGCAGGCCACCTACGAAGAGATGGAGTGGGAGTAGCGCCTGGGCTCGTCGTGCCTGCGCGACCGATCGATCAGGCTCTGGCCGGGCAGGAGTGGATGCCTTTCCGTGACCCATCCGCCGATTGAACCATTTACAAAACCAGAACTGTGGTTATGTTGGGGTTATGACCACGACCAGCCCCAACGCCCGCGCCCTTGCCGCGCTTGGCCATGATGCCCGCCTGTCGATCTTCCGCCTTCTGGTGAAGGCCGGGGATGACGGGCTGCGGGTCAGCGATATCGGCGAGCATCTGGGGCTCGCGCCCTCGACGCTCGCGCATCATCTTTCGACGCTCGTCGATGCCGGGTTGGTTCTGCAGCACAAGCAGGGTCGCGAAGTGTTCAACAGGGTCGATTTTCCCGCGGTGCGTCGTGTGCTCGGTTTCCTGACCTCCGAATGCTGTGCCGGTGTCACGGTCCGACCCTCGGAGGATGCGGCATGAGACGCCCGCGCCTTTTTTCTTGCCTTGGAACAACAGCAACTCCGGAAATCTGATGATGACCGACACGCCCCTTGCAACGCCCGACCTCCGGTCCGCGCTGCCTTATCCGTGGCAGGACCAGCGGGCCTGGCCCACATCCGCCTTGATCCTCGGGTTGCTGGCGGTATTCGACGCGCCCCGGGCTGCGGAAAGTGCGTTATTCGCGGTTGATGGGCTTTCGAACCCGGCGCCGTTTCTTTCCTGATCGAACCGCCATCATGATTCCAGGACTGTCTCCAGCGCGGCGCGGGCTGATCGTCGCCGCCCTCGGCTCTTCTCTCACGGTAAGTTGGGCCTCGAGCTACTACATCCCGGCGGTTCTGGCGGTGCCCATGGCCGAAGAGTTCGGCCTGTCGCCGGTCTGGGTCTTCGGCGCGTTTTCCATGGCGATGGTGGTCTCGGCCATGGTCGGGCCCTGGGCCGGGGCGCGGATCGACGGCTTTGGAGGACGAGGCGTCCTGATGCTGTCGAATATCGTCTTCGCAGCGGGCCTTGGCCTGCTCGCCGTCAGCCCGTCGCCAGTGATCCTCTTCGCGGGCTGGGCGGTCATCGGGCTCGGCATGGGAATCGGGCTTTACGAGGCCGGGTTCGCCACGCTGGCGGGCATCTATGGCAAGGACGCGCGTGGGCCGATCACCGGCATCACCCTGATCGCAGGGTTCGCCAGCACGGTCGGCTGGCCGCTTTCGGGGCTGATGCTGGCGACATGGGGTTGGCGCGAGGCCTGCCTTGGCTGGGCGCTGATCCATCTGGTCGTGGCCTTGCCGCTGAACGCCTGCCTGCCGAAGGGCACCAGGACGAAGGCCGTGCCCGACACACCGGTCGAGGACGGTCCGCCGCCGTCGCGCCTGGCGCTTGGATTGCTGGCCTTCGTCTTTGCCGCGACCTGGTTCAACTCCACCGCCATGGCCGCGCATCTTCCGGGGCTGCTGCAAGCCGCCGGGGCCAGCACGGCGGTCGCCATTGCCGCTGGCGCGCTCATCGGGCCGGCGCAGGTTGCCGCAAGGATGCTGGAGTTCGGCCTGCTGCGCCGGTTCCATCCCCTGGTCTCGACGCGCGTGGCCGCGGCGGCGCATCCCGTGGCCGCCGTGGCGCTGGTGACTTTCGGGGGACCCGCCGCCTATGCCTTCGCTTTCTTGCACGGGGCGGGGAACGGCATTCTGACGATCGCAAAGGGAACGCTGCCCCTCGCGCTGTTCGGAACCGCCGGGTACGGGCGCCGCATCGGCTGGCTGAATGCGCCCGCCCGCATCCTTCAGGCAGCGGCGCCCCTGATCTTCGGCGCCGCGCTGACCGCCTGGGGCCTCTCGGCGATCTGGCTGACGGCGGGGGTTGGCGTGGCCTCCCTCATCGCTCTTCTTGTGCTCAGGAGACCTTGAGGCGCCGCAGAACGGCGCCCCGGAATGGCCGCGCTTCACGTTGCGGAGGAGAGGTTCACCCGTTTCATCAGCGCGGTGGCCGTTTCCTTGCGCTCCGAATATCGGTCCACGAGGTAATCCGCCCGGTCGCGCGTCAGGATCGTGAATTTCACCAGTTCCTCCATCACGTCGACGATGCGGTCATAGAGCGGTGAGGGGCGCATTCGCCCAGCCTCGTCGAATTGCTGGAACGCCTTGGGGATGGAGGATTGGTTGGGGATGGTGAACATCCGCATCCAGCGCCCGAGAATGCGCATCTGGTTCACGGCGTTGAAGCTTTGCGAGCCGCCCGACACCTGCATCACCGCCAGCGTCTTGCCCTGCGTCGGGCGCACCGCGCCCTCGGACAGCGGGATCCAGTCGATCTGCGTCTTCATCAGCCCGGTCATGGCGCCGTGCCGCTCGGGGCTCGACCACACCATGCCTTCGCACCATGCCACCAGATCCCGCAATTCGCGCACCTTCGGGTGGCTGGCATCCACCCCGTCATCGACCAGCGGCAGGCCCGACGGGTTGAAGAACCGGACCTCCGCACCCAGCCGCGCCAGGATGCGCCCGGCTTCCTCGGCCGACAGCCGGCTGAACGACCGGGCCCGGAGCGAGCCGTAAAGGATCATGATCCGCGGCGGATGGATGCTGATCGTTGGTGACAGCAACCGATCGCGGTCGATGGCGGAGAAGCTCGTCTCGTCGATCTGCGGGGTGTTCAGATCGGTCAGGGTGTCAGGCAATGCGGTTTCCCTTTGTGTCGATGATCAATTCGCCGTCCTCCTTGGCGAGCGGGCCAGGTGAAAGTCTGTCGAGCAGGTCGAGAACGGTCTCGGACGGGCGGCAGAGCCGGACGCCGCGCGGCGTGCAGACGATCGGACGGTTCACGAGGATCGGGTGGCGCGTCATTGCCTCCAGAAGCTGGTCATCGGAGACGTCCGGCGCCGTGAGCCCCATCTCCTCGGCTGGTGAGCGCGCAATCCGCAGCGCCTTGCGCACGGTGATCCCGGCGGCTGCGAACACCGCCAGAAGCTGCGGGCGGGTCCAGCCTTCCTTCAGGTACTCGATGACGGTCGGCTCGTAGCCGGCCGCATGGATGATCCCGAGCACGTTGCGGGAGGTGCCGCAGTCCGGGTTGTGATGGATGACGACCGGGAAGGTACTCATGCCGGGAACCTCGCGCGTGTCCGGTTGGCGATGGCGACGAGGCTCAGCATGACCGGCACCTCGACCAGCACGCCGACCACGGTGGCCAGCGCGGCGCCGGAGTTCAGCCCGAACAGCCCGATCGCCACCGCGACCGCCAGTTCGAAGAAATTCGACGTGCCGATCAGTGCGCAGGGCGCGGCGACCCTGTGCGGCACGCCCCATGCCCAGGCGGCGCCATAGCCAAGCGCGAAGATGCCGTAGGACTGGATGAGGATCGGCACCGCGATCAGCGCGATCAGCAGCGGTTGCGCAAGGATCACCGGCCCCTGGAAGCCGAAAAGCAGCACCACGGTCATCAGGAGACCCACGACCGAGACGGGCTTGATCCGTGCGGTGAAGCCCGTCACCGCGGCCTCGCCACCCCGCGCGATCAGCGCTCGCCGCGTCAGCATCCCCGCGATCAGGGGAATGACGATGTAGAGGACGACCGACAGGATCAGCGTCTCCCACGGGACGCTGATGTCGGTCACGCCCAGAAGGAAGGCCACGATCGGCGCGAAGGCCACCACCATGATCAGGTCGTTCACCGAGACCTGCACCAGCGTGTAGTTGGGATCGCCCTTCGTCAGCTGCGACCAGACGAAGACCATCGCCGTGCAGGGCGCCGCACCCAGCAGGATCAGCCCGGCGATATATTCCGGCGCGCGGTCGGGGTCGATCAGCCCGGCAAAGACATGGTTGAAGAACAGCACTGCAAGCGCCGCCATGGTGAAGGGCTTGATCAGCCAGTTGACCGCCAGCGTGATGACAAGACCCTTCGGGCGCTGTCCCACCGCCTTGAGCGAGCCCAAATCCACCGCGATCATCATCGGGTAGACCATCGCCCAGATCAGGATGGCAACGACGAGATTGACCGAGGCGACCTCCAGCGCGGCCAGCACGCCGAACAACCCCGGCGCGAGGTTGCCGAGCACGAGCCCGGCCAGGATGCACAGCGCGACCCAGAGGGTCAGCCAACGGTCGAACAGGCTCATGAATTTTCCTTCTCGTCCGGCAACAGGCAGACCGTGCTGCCGGGGGCCGCCAGCGCGCAGATGAAATCTGCAAGAGGCTCAAGGGCGGCAGGGTTCAACGCGTAGCAGGTGCGCGGGCCGGATATCTCGCCGGTGATGACACCAGCGGCCTTCAGAATGCGCAGATGCTCGGAAACCGTGGACTGTGCCAGACCGACAGCGCCGACGATATCGCCGCCGATGCAGCCGGGGGTGGCGAGCAGCAGCCGCAGGATGCGCAGCCGCGCGGGATGCGCGAGCGCCTTGGCCAGTTCGGCGATGTCCATATCCGGATCGCTCATGTGATTCCGCCACTTCTTTATCGTAAATCGTCAATAAACGATAAAGAAACTGGGTGCAATGGTGCTCCATGTCTTCCAAATCGCCGAACCGATTTTGCACGGTCGGAAAAATTCATCCCTTTTTTCAATGACCTGAGGGTGTTTCCGCCCAGGCCAGGCGCCTTTTTTAATTGGCCTCGACCGAAACGAAGACCGTGCCCCACCTGATAGCCGGCGCCCAGACGGTCATGTTTCGCCGTGACGGCGGCCATGGACAGCCCCTGCGTCGTCGGGGCCTCCGGGGAACTCTGGCATGTCGAAACCCCGAGCATTAAGGAACGGCGCGGACGGGATCGCGGAGCAATGACATCAAGCGCCGGATCCGGTCACAGCTGCGTGAGGTTCGGCGCCGTGGCACGAAACCCGGTTGAACCTCTGGCAGCGAAAGCAATTATCGCCTGCAGGGCAGGGGCGGATGTATCGACCGGGCGGTGCGCGCCGCGTACCGGATAAAACGACGAACTTGCGAACGGGACTCAACCGACCTCAGCGAAAGGGTCTGACAGATGACGAGACAACCAGCCGCGCCCCGGCTTTCATTGGCGACCCTGCCGACGGTGGTTTTTCTGGGGCTCGGCGCCTGCGCCCCGAAAATCGACGATACCGCAGGCCGGGATCCGGGCTTTATCGAAGAACTGCCCGCGGTCGTCGCTGCGATTGCCGCGCCCCACCAGAACCTTGACGCGGTGCGTCTGCGGCCCGAAGACGGGTGCTATTGGTATCAATATCACGGGCCAGTGGAAACCACGATGCTGCCGCTGCGCACCATCGAAGGGCGCCCGATATGCACCCGGCCGCAGGGCGAAGCCGGGGCGGGGTGAAGCGCCCCGTCAGGGGCAGCCTCCGGGGTCAGCTTTTTGCGGTGACGATATCCGCCGGCGGATAGAGGAACGCGGTGACCCCGATATCCACCTTTTCGTAAAGCCCGTTGATATGGGCCATGACCATCCGCACGCAGCCCGAGCTTGCGCGTCCGCCCACCGAGGACGGGTGGGGCGTGCCATGGATCCGCAGATAGGTGTCCACGTTCCCTTCGTAGAGGTAGAAGGCGCGCGAACCCAGCGGGTTGTCCGGCCCCGGCTTCATCCCGTCGGCATATTGCGCATAGATCTCGGGGTCGCGCTCGATCATGTTGCGGGTCGGCGTCCAGCTCGGCCATTTCGCCTTGCGCCTGATCGTGTAGGTGCCCGGATCATAGAGGTCGCCGCGCGCGATGGCGACGCCATAGCGCATCGCCGTGCCGCCTTCCTCGATATGATAGAGATAGCGCGCCACGGCATCGACATGGATGTCGCCGGGCACCAGGCTGTCCCGCCGCGCCACGCGCCGGGGCAGAAAACGCGGCTGCAGGCCCCAGGGGTTCGAAATGGAGGGGACGTAATTCGGCGGTGTCACCAGGGCATCCCATTCGGCCCATTGTTCCTGGAGAGAGAGGGACGCGGCCGAGACGGAAATCGGCGGCGAAAACAGCGCGGCTGCCGTCACGACGAAATGGCGTCTGGTCAGCATGTCAAAAATCTCCTCCAGCACCGGGATGCGCGCGGCCGTGTTCTTCAGACATGCGGTATCCGGTCGTCAACGGAAAGGGTTGCGAGGCGGGAAAGCCGGTCAATACTGCGTGAAGGGGAGGCTTGCAAGGCGCGGGCAAGCAGAACCGGGCGCCGCTCGTCCCGCTGGCCGTTGTGGTGATCGAGGCGGAGCGAGCCCGGTTCATGACTTCGGGTTCAGCGCCTCGGCCAGAAGGTCCAGTGCATGGTCCACCGCGGCGCGTCGCACCCCGGCCCGGCCTAACGGGCCGAAATCGACCGTTTCGACCCTGGTCGGACGGCCCGATAACGCCAGACCGAAACAGACGCGCCCCTCGGGCTTGCGGTCGGACCCGCCGGGGCCGGCGATTCCGGTGACCGACACCGCCAGCTGTGCGGCCGACCAGGCCAGCGCCCCTTCGGCCATTTCGCGGGCGACTGCCTCGGACACTGCGCCGTCGTTTTCCAGGGTATCGTCGCTGACGCCCAGCATTTCGCGCTTGGCGGCGTTGGAATAGGTGACGAAGCCGCGCTCGAACACGTCCGAGGAACCTGCGATATCGGTGATCGCCGCAGCGATCATCCCGCCAGTGCAGGACTCGGCGGTCGCAATCATGACGCCACGCCCGTGAGCCAGATTCAGCAGCGTCGCGGCATCAGTCACAGCAGCACCCCATGCGCCACGCCGGCGGCCGCCATCACCACGGCTCCGGCGAACAGACCGGCCAGCAGGTCGTCCAGCATCACGCCGGTCGCCCCGCCGCGCCGGTCGGCCCGGCCGATGATCCAGGGTTTCCATATGTCGAAAAGCCGGAACATCACGAATGCGCCCAGCCAGCCCGGCCAGGGGAAATTCCAGCTGTCCAGCCCGGCGATCCAGAACCCGGCGGACGGCGCCAGCATGGCGACCCATTGTCCGGCCACCTCGTCGATCACGATTTCCGCGGGATCTTCCTCGGGGTGGGTCGTCAGCTCCTGCGTCACGGCCCACCAGCCAATGGCCGTGACAAGCACCGTGGCGGCCAGCAACAGCGGGAAGCCGCCCAGCCCGTGAACCAAGATGGCCAGGGCCACCGCCACGGCCGAGCCCCAGGTGCCCGGTGCCGGTTTCAGAAGGCCGATGCCGAAGAGAATGGAAATTGCCCGCGTCATGCCTTTGCCAGTGTTGCCGTTGCCATCGCCGCGATGCCTTCGCCGCGGCCCGTGAACCCCAACCGTTCCGAGGTGGTCGCCTTGACGCTGACGCGGTCCGTCGCCACCCCCGCGATATGTGCCAGTTCCGTCGCCATCGCGGCCGCATGTGCCCCGATCTTCGGGGTCTCGCAGATAAGCGTGACATCCATATGCGTCAGGGTGAACCCCTGCGCGCGGGCCAGCCCCGCGGCATGCGCCAGGAAGACCTGGCTGGCTGCCCCCTTCCATTGCGGGTCGCCGGGGGGAAAGTGCCGCCCGATATCTCCCATCGCCAGCGCGCCATAGATGGCATCGGTCAGGGCGTGCATCCCGACATCGGCATCGGAATGCCCCTGAAGCCCGCGATCATGCGGGATTGTCACGCCGCATAGCGTGACCGCGTCGCCGGGGCCGAAACGGTGCACGTCGAAACCGTTTCCGGTGCGAATGTCCATGACGTGCTCCTTCAACAGGCGCTCGGCGCGGGCGAAATCCTGCGGCCGGGTGATCTTGATGTTGTCCTCATCCCCTTCGACGATGGCGACGTCAAGGCCTGCCGACAGTGCCACTTCGACATCGTCGGCGGCATCCTCCGGCGCCGCGGCATGGGCAAAGCGGATCGCACCCAGATGAAAGCCTTGCGGTGTCTGGGCGCGGAAAAGATCCGCGCGAGGCTGCATCGCCGCGACCCTGCCATCCGCCCCGCGCCACAGGGCATCGGTGACGGGCAGCGCCGGGGCGGCGCCGGGGCTGTCGACCAGGGCCGAGAGCACCCGGTCGATCACCGCGGCGCGCACCATCGGGCGCGCGGCGTCATGGATCAGCACGGAATCGGCGTCGGTGACGGCCGCCAGCCCGGCCCGGACCGAGGCCGCGCGTGTCGCGCCGCCTTCGACGATCGTGACGCGATCCACCAGCGGCCCGAGCGTCTCTGCCAGATGCGTGCGGTCCGCGGGATGGATCACCAGGACAATCTGGTCGACGGCGGGGTGCGCGGCAAAGCCCGAAACCGTGCGGCGCAGCACCGCAACGCCAGCGAGCATTCGGTATTGCTTGGGAATCCCGCCGCCTGCGCGCAATCCGCGCCCGGCTGCAACGATGATGGCGGCTGTCTTCATGGCGCTGATCCGTTCCGGTCCGCTTTTCGTGTATGCGTTGCCAAACCGCAGGGCAATGGTGCAATTCGCCCTGAGCAAATGCCTGTTTTTTAGGCATCTGCCGTTCCGGCACTCGCCGTGACGATACGGGATTTGCGTTTCGGGGCGGGAGCCACTAACTGAATGGCTGTCTGCACAAGGATTGAGCATTTGACCATTCAGGTGGCGGAAACATCGCTCGACCCGCCCGTGTTGCTCGCCCCTCTGGCGGGGATCACGGATCTGCCGTTTCGCAACCTTGTGTCGTCCTTCGGCGCCGGACTGGTCGTCAGCGAGATGGTGGCAAGTCAGGAGATGGTGCAGGCCAAGCCCGGCGTCCGCGAACGGGCCGAACTGGGCTTCGGGGTGGAAAAAACCGCCGTGCAGCTGGCCGGCCGCGAGGCGCACTGGATGGCCGAAGCCGCCAGGATGGTCGAGGCCAACGGCGCACGCATCATCGACATCAACATGGGCTGTCCTGCCAAGAAGGTGACCAGCGCCAGTGGATCGGGCGCCAGCGGCTCTGCGCTGATGAAGGACCTGGACCATGCGCTCGGGTTGATCGAGGCCGTCGTGGGCGCGGTGTCGGTGCCGGTGACGCTGAAAACCCGGCTGGGCTGGGATGAGACGCTGATGAATGCGCCCGAGCTGGCCCGCCGGGCCGAGGCCGCCGGCATTCGTATGATCACGATCCACGGGCGCACCCGGTGCCAGTTCTTCAAGGGTGCGGCGGACTGGGCCGCGATCCGTGCGGTCAAGCAGGCCGTGAACATCCCCGTGGTGGCCAATGGCGACATCACCGGCACCGCCACCGCGCGCACGGCGCTGCGCCTGTCCGGCGCGGATGGCGTGATGGTCGGGCGCGGGGCGCAGGGCCGACCCTGGGCGCTGGCGGAAATCGCGTCGGATCTGTTCGGTGCACCAGCGCCGTCCATTCCGCAAGGAAATTGCTTTTCCGACATGGTATCAGAACATTACGAGGCAATGCTGGACTTTTACGGCGTCGATCTGGGCCGCCGCGTCGCGCGCAAGCACCTGGGCTGGTACATGGACGTGCGGGGCACGCCGCCCGATATGCGCCGCGCGGTGCTGACCGAGTTTGCGCCGGCCCGGGTGCTTGGCCTGCTGCCCGAGGCGCTGTGCGCCCGCGAAAGACGGGCGGCATGACCGATCGCGAGGACATCATCTGGTCGGCGTTGCCGCTGCCCGCCTTCATCCTGGATGCCGACAACCGGATCGCGGAAATCAACCCGGCCGCCGAGCAGTTCGTCAACACCTCGATCCGCACGTTGAAGGGCGCGCAGGTCTGGGAAAAGCTGGCCATCGACGCGCTGCTGCCCGATGCTTTCGCCCATGTGCGGGCCAATCATGCCGAGATCGTCATCAATGATGTCGATGTTTCGGCCCCGCGCCGCCCGCCGATCCAGTGCAACATCCAGGTGGCGCCGCTGAATGAAAACGAGGGCACGCTGCTGTTGCTGATTTCGCCGCGCGAGATCGCCGACCGGCTGGGCCGCGTGCAGTCGTCGAAATCCGCTGCCAAGGCGGCGATCGGCATGGCCGAGATGCTGGCGCATGAGATCAAGAATCCGCTGGCCGGCATCACCGGCGCGGCCCAGCTTCTTTCGATGGGGCTGGAGGGGGCAGACCTGGAGCTGACCGACCTGATCGTGGCCGAAAGCCGCCGCATCGTGAAGTTGCTGGAGCAGGTCGAGCAGTTCGGCAACCTGAGCACGCCCGACCGCCGGACGGTGAACCTGCACGACCTGCTGGACCGGGCGCGCAAGTCGGCCAGTGTCGGCTTTGCCGCGAATCTGCACTTTGTAGAGGATTACGACCCGTCGTTGCCGCCGACCCTGGCCGACGGCGATCAGATCCTTCAGGTGTTCCTGAACCTGCTGAAGAACGCGGCCGAGGCGTGCGATGGTGCGGGCAAGGGTGGCACGATTCGGTTGCGGACGTTCTATGATCAGTCCATCCGCCGCCGCCGCGAGGACGGCACCGGCCTGCCCGTGCCGCTTCAGGTGGAGATAAGCGACGATGGCCCCGGCCTGCCGCCCGAGATCGCCGGCGACATCTTCGAACCCTTCGTCTCGGGCCGCGAGAACGGAACCGGGCTGGGCCTGGCGCTGGTCTCGAAGATCATTTCCGAACATGACGGGTTGATCGCCGTCGAATCGGCACCGGGGCGCACGACGTTCCGGATCTCGTTGCCGCTGGCCCCGAAGCAAACGGAGGATGACTGATGGATGGCACGGTTCTGGTCGCGGACGACGACCGCACGATCCGCACGGTTCTGACCCAGGCGCTGACCCGGGCGGGATGCAAGGTGCATGCGACCAGTTCCCTGACCACGCTGATGCGCTGGGTGGGTGAGGGCAAGGGGGATCTGGTGATCTCGGACGTGATGATGCCCGACGGGAACGGGCTGGAGATGCTGCCGGGGATCGGGCAGGCGCGACCCGGCCTGCCGGTGATCGTGATCTCGGCACAGAACACGATCATGACCGCGATCCAGGCCGCGGAGGCCGAGGCTTATGATTATCTGCCCAAGCCGTTCGATTTGCCGGATCTGATGAAGCGCGTCGCGCGCGCGTTGGAAAGCCGGCGCCGCACCCCGGCGCCGCGCAGCCCCGATCCGCTGCCTGAAACCCGCGACGATCTGCCGATGGTGGGGCGCACACCGCAGATGCAGGCGCTGTATCGCCTCGTGGCACGGGTGATGAACACCGATCTTCCGGTTCTGATCACCGGCGAGAGCGGCACCGGAAAATCGCTGATTGCGCGGGCGATCCATGATTTCTCGGACCGTCGGATGCTGCCCTTCGTCACCGCCTCGTTCAGGGATCTGGCGGGCATGGACGGACCGTCGGAGATCATTTCAAAGGCGCGGGGCGGGTCCATCCTGTTCGACGAGGTGGCGGATCTGGACGGGGAGGCCCAGACACGCATCGTGCGGATGCTGGACGGCCTTGGCGAGAACACGCCGCGCGTGATGGCCACGTCGCAGGACGATCTGACGGCGAAACTGGAGGCCGGCACCTTCCGGCAGGATCTTTACTATCGCCTCGGCGGGGTCACGATCAAGGTCCCGACCCTGCGAGAACGGGTGGATGACATTCCACTGCTGGCCGAGCATTTCCTGGCCCGCGCCGAGCGTGACGGCCTGACCCTGCGCCGTTTCGCCGAGGATGCGATGGAGCTGATCCGCGCCTATAGCTGGCCGGGCAATGTGCGCCAGTTGGAAAACACGATCCGCCGGCTGGTCGTGACCTCGTCCGAAGAGGTCATCACCCGCGCCGAGGTTGAGGCGGTGCTGGGCGCGCAACCGGCGATCGAGCCGTTGGTCGGTGGCGGAGAAGGGGAAAAGCTGTCGGCCTCGGTCGCCAAACATTTGCGCCGCTATTTCGATCTGCATGGCGGGGCGTTGCCGCCGCCCGGCCTCTACGGCCGGATCCTGCGCGAGGTGGAGGCGCCGCTGATCGAGATCGCGCTTGACGCCACCGGCGGGAACCAGGCCAAATGTGCCGATCTTCTGGGCATCAACCGCAATACACTGCGCAAGAAGATCACCGATCTCGATATTCGCGTGACACGCCGGCGCAAATTGATGTAAAAGCGCAACACGGGCGTGTTCCCGCGGTGTCACTCCGGATGGGCGAGCACGGTATTTTGCGGTTTGCCGTCACAATCGGCGCAACATCATGAGGCTGGTCGTGCGAAGCCCTGCGCGGAGCGCAACCTGGAAACGGCTACAGCATCTGCGCCGCCAGCGTCGCCTGCAGAACATCGCGACGCTGGGTCTGGTGATCCTCGGGCCGGTGCTGGCCGTTGTCACCCTTCTGATGCTGGGGCCTCTGGATCAGGGGGCCTCCACGGTCTGGCTCCGGCTGACGGTGCTGGCCGATCTGGTCTATGTCCTGGTGGTCGCCGCCCTGGTGATGCAGCGCGTGGCCCGGTTGATCGCGGCGCGCCGTCGGCAATCGGCGGGCTCGCGGCTGCATCTGAGACTTTCGGGCCTCTTCGCGCTGATTGCCCTGATTCCCACGGTGCTGGTGGCGATTTTTGCCGGGCTGACAGTGAATACCGGGCTGGAAGGCTGGTTTTCCGATCGGGTCCGGTCGGTTGTGGGGACGTCGCTGGCCGCCGCCGAAGCCTATTCGCAGGAACATCGGGACGATCTGGCCGAGGACGCGCACGCCATCGCCGCGTTCCTGAACCGCGCCAGCGACGCGAGTTCATTCCTGTCCGACGGCGAGGTGCGCCAATTGCTGTCCCAGGCCCAGGGGCAGGTTCAACGCGGGTTGAAAGAGGCGTATGTGATCGACGCCAATGGCCAGATCCGGGCCCGTGGCGACCGGTCCTACCTGTTCGACTATGAACAGCCCACGCCGCAGCAATTCGCCCGCGCCGACGCCGGCGAGACGATCATCATCGAAGATTGGGACAACAATGAATATCGCGCGCTGGTGAAGCTGGACGACCTTGTCAACCGGTATCTGTTCATCTCGCGCCGGGTGGATGGATCGATTCTGACATTGCTGGATGAAACCAAGGAAACCGCGCGTTTCTATCAACAGCTGGAAGCGGAACGCGGCCGGTTGCTGTTCGAATTCGGTCTGCTTTACCTTGGATTCGCGCTGATCCTGATCCTTGCGGCGATCTGGCTGGGCCTATGGTTCGCCGAACGGTTGTCGCGGCCGGTCGGGCGCCTGGCCGGGGCCGCGCAGCGGGTCGGCGCGGGCGATCTTGACGTGCGCGTTGTAGAGGAACAGGGCGATGACGAGATCGCGATGCTGGGGCGCATCTTCAACCAGATGACC
>JADQCD010000283.1 GCA_016278285.1 Actibacterium sp. | reverse complement strand
CCAGGGGGGGGGGGGGGGTGACGATTTCGACGTCGCGTTTCTGGCCGACGACGAGGGCGTGTCGGTCACCTTCACCATCCTCTTTCCGCCCTCTCAACCTTGAAAGGAAGACCGATGAACCGGATCAACAAGGGCCAGCTGGCCGAGACGATGGCGGAAAGCGCCGGGATCACCAAGGCCGAGGCCGGGCGCGCGATCGACGCCTTCGCCCGCGCCGTGCAGGAGGCGACCGACCAGGGCGGCAGCGTGGTGCTGCAGGGCTTTGGCACCTTCGCGCCGCGCCACCGTGCCGCGCGGATGGGGCGCAACCCCGCCACCGGCGAGGCGATCGAGATCGCGGCCAGCACCACGCTGGGCTTCAAGGCCGCCAAGCGCAAGGCGGGTGCGTGATGCCGACCGGCAAGCAGATCCCCGCAGCCGCCATCCGGCGCGTCTGGCTGGACGAGCGGCTGACCACCGCCCAGGCCGCCGCCGAGGTGGGGCTGACCCGCGCCAACCTGTGGCGGCGCGCGATGGCCCTGGACCTGCCGCCCCGCAAGAACGGGCGGCGGTTCGAGATCATGGACACCGAGCGGTTCACGCGCATGTGGAACGCGGGCGTCCATGGCCCGGCGATGGCCGAGCAGTTCGGTGTCACCTACTCGGCGGTGCGCGCAACAGCGCGCCGCCTTGGCCTGCCGCCGCGCCCGCTGGGGTCGCGGCCCAAGGTCACCCTCTACGACTTCCTGCAGATGGAGCTGGCCGAGCGCATGAGCGCCTCGGCCGCCGGGGTGAACGCGCGGCTGCGCGAGATGCAGAAGGAGGCGGCGTGATGTCGGGCTGTGCATTCAGCGACCCTGAGGCTGCTCGCGCGTGGAACAAGGAGCGCGCCGACATGATCCGCGCGGCGAAGCCGGTTCGGCCCGATATGGCCCAGATGGACAGCGAGGATGATCGCGACCGAATGGACCTCATGATGCTGCGCGCTCGGCGCGTGGTGCGTGAGCGGCGCAAAGCAAGCCCGCCCGCACCGCTTCCGCGCCGCACCTGGCGTGACGTCCCCCGGATGGCGATCCCGGAATACCTTATCCGACAGGCTCTCCGCTCCATTGGTCGAGCATTCGCGTGGTTAGCAGGTCCTCTGTTGAGGGTTGGTCCAGCCATTCATCTGCGACTGACGCAGCATCTCGAACGGCTTGACGATATGGGTATTGGCCCTGCTGACCTTTCAGGTCTTGCAGCCTGGAAGCGATCGACAGCGCTCTGGCTGACGCAATCGCCCAATGACGCGCGGCAAGCCACTCTCGAAGAAACTTCGGGCGAGGCGTGGTCTGAGACCATGTCCGATCCTTCGATGGGGGCTGTGACAGGATCGTCGACACCCTCGGGGAGAGCGTGATGACGAACACCCACATCTCCTCAGTTGCGTTGGCTTCCAGCCAGGCGCGGTCTGCTTCGAGCTGCTCTTCCGAGATCAGGTCCAGCAGTGCGTCCGCCCGCGCCCGCGCTTCTATTGCATATCTGTCCACGGCATCCCTCCATCCGGTTGTTGGCGCTTCCGATGGTAAGGGCCGCCTGGCCGAGCCCCAAGCGCAAAGCGCGCCGGGCCGGTCGGGCGGGGTTCTCCGCGCTCCGGCTGCCACCGTCGCAGCGTGTGAGCCGTCCAGCCCGCGCGCTTCCTCCTCCCTGCGCGCGGGCTGGGGCTGGCTGATCCGGGCCGCCCGGCGATTGGACGATCACTGGATCGGGGACCTGATCGGGGCGCTTTGCCTCTTCGGCATGCTCTGGATCGGCCTTGTCGCCGCGATGGTGTTCGAATGATGACCGCCAGCCCCTTCCTTGCGCAGATCGCGACCCCGCAGCCCGATGGGCGGCGTGGCGAGGGGGCTGGCACCCATGCGGCGCAGGGTGGGAAGCCGCCCGCGTCGTGGCTGGTCGAGGAGACCGAGATTGGCCTGCAATACGTTATCCCCGGCTGCGAGCGGCGCGAGAGCGCGCGCCCCGCCCGGCAATCTGTGGAGGGCGGTCATGGCTAAACGCCGGGCCTACCGGGGCGGCAATGATGACCGCCAGATGTCCTTTGACGACTATTTCGTGGTCCCGACCCCCGCCGATGTGCGGCCGGGATCGATCGCCGGTTTCGATCATGAACTGCGCCAGGCGCTGAGCCAGAGCCTGAAGGAGCAGCCGCTGTCGCGCTACGAGGTGGCCGCGAAGATGAGCGAGATGCTGGGCGACGACATTTCCAAGAACATGCTGGATGCCTACACGGCCGAGAGCCGCGAGACGCATCAGATTTCCGTGGTGCGGCTGGTCGCGATGATCCTGGCCACGCGGGATTATGACCTGCTGGCACTGGTGGCCGAGAAGGTCGGCTGCCGCCTTCTGGTGGGCGAGGAGGCCGTTGCGGCCGAGGTGGGTTTCATCGACCAGGAGATCGAGGAGCTGCGCGCCCGGCGCGCCGAGCTCAAGCGCCTGCACCCGGTCCAGTTGCGGAGGGGCCGGGCATGATCGAGTGGCGCACCGCAGCGGATTGGATTGATCAGGCTCTTCCCGAGGCACCTGGAACCAAGAGCGGCTTCATCAGGAAGGCGAAGAAGGAAGGCTGGCAGAGCCGGGAACGCCAGGGGCGTGGCGGCGGCCTTGAATACCACTATTCCAGCCTGCCCGACCGGGCGCGCGCGGCCTATCTTTTGCGCCACCGCAAGCCTGCGACAAGCGCGGCCCCGACCGAGATCCCGCAGGACGAGGCATGGGCGAGCTTCGATCAGCTGTCGCAGGCCCTTAAAGACGAGGCCGCGTTCCGGCTGAAGGTGCTGACGGCGGTCGAGGCGCTGGTCGATGGCGGCGTGGGTCGGGTGTCGGCGGTCGAGATGGTCGCGGCCGATGCCGAGGTCAGCCCCGCCACCGTGCGCCGCTGGGTGCGCCTGGTGAAGGGTGTCGAGCGGCGCAACTGGCTGCCCGCGCTGGCCCCGCGCTATGTCGGCAAGACCGACCGCGCCGAATGCGATCCGCGCGCCTGGGACTGGTACCTGGGCCAATACCTGACCCGGCGCGGCCCGAGCCATGCCGACACCTATCGCCGCCTCGAAGAGATCGCCGCGATCGAGGGCTGGGTGATCCCCAGTGCCAAGACCCTGGAGCGCCGCGTCGAGACCGATATCGACCCGCTGAGCGTGGTCCTGATGCGCGAAGGCATGGAGGCGCTGGCGCGCCGCCTGCCCAAGCAGCGCCGCGACGAGACGGTCTTTGCCGCAGGCGAGGCGGTCAATGGCGACGGTCTGAAGTTCGACAGGCTCTGGGTCGAGTTCCCCGATGGCGAGATCCTCAACACCGCCACCGCCTGGTTCTTCCAGGACCTGCGCACCCGCCGCATCCTTGCCTGGCGATTGGGCAAGACCGAGAACACCGACCTGTTCCGGCTGGCCACCTATGACCTGACCGGGGTCTGCGCGCCCACGGTCATGTATATCGACAACACGCGGGTGGCCGCGAACAAGCTGATGACCGCCGGGGCCGAGAACCGGCACCGCTTCAAGAAGGGCGATCACGATGGCGTCGGCCTGCTGATCGCGCTGGGGATCGACCCGCGCTTCACCAACCCCGACAAGGAGACCGGCAACCCCGGTGCCAAGCCGATCGAGCGGGCCTTCGGCATCGGCGGTCTTCATGACAAGGTCGCGACCCACCCGTCGCTGATCGACCGGGGCTACAGCAAGGCGACCGCGATCCCCTACGAGGAGCTGCGCGCCGTGATCGAGCACGAGGTCGCGCGCCACAACGCCCAGACCAAGCGCCGCACCACCGCCTGCCGGGGCCTTCTGAGCTTCGACCAGGCATGGGAGGAGGCCACCGCCAGCATCACCTTCCGCCGCTTTGCCGAGCGCCAGCGCCGCCTTCTGCTGATGGTGCGCGAGGTGGTCAGTGTCAGCCAGAACGGCGAGATGGCGATCAATGCCGGGCGCGGGGCGCATGCCAAGAACCGCTACTGGACCGAGGCCAGCGCCGCGCTGGCGGGTCGCAAGGTGGTGGCGCATTTCGACCCGGAGAACCTGCATGCCGGGATCCATGTCTACAGCCTGGACGGGCGGTACCTGTTCGAGGCCGACCACATGACCAGCACCGCCTTCAACGACACCGAGACGGGCCGCGAGTGGAACAAGAACCGCGCCCGCATGATCAAGGCCGCCAAGAAGCAGGCCGAGGCCACCACGCGCATGTCGAAGCTGGAGCGCGAGGAGCTTTACGGCAAGGCCGTGCGCGCCCGCGCCGAGGAGGCGGGCGATCCGCCCGCAGCCCCCGCGAGCTCCGTGGTCGCGGCGCATTTCCGCCAGATGCCGGATCCCGCCCGCGATGCCGAGCAGCCCAAGGTCGCGCCCGGCGTGATCGACTTCGCGGCCATGGCGGCGCGCCAGCGGCCGAGCGAGCTGGCCGAGGATGATGACGAACAAGCCGAATTCATGAGGCGGGCGCTGGCAGGCGTCCGCGCCCGCAACGGGCTGCCGCCCGCCGAATGAAAACGGCCGGTGGTGCGCCACACCGCCCGGCCGAACCCCTGAAACAGGCAAAACAGGAGAGACCTTCAAGATGACCCAGAATGCCCAAGTTGTCCAGATGACCGCCGAGCCGGACGAGGAATACGTCACCAACCGGCTGCCCCTGCGCGACCGCATGCGCGCCCAGATGAACACCGATGGCCTGTCGCAGGCCGCCGCCGCCCGCGAGATCGGCATTTCGCCCTCGGCGCTGAACCAGTGGCTGCAGGGCAAGTATGCGGGCAGCAACGACGAGGTCGAGGCGCGGATCGAGAACTGGCTGACCGCGCGCCAGCGCCGCGAGGCCGCATCGAGCGCCATGCCCGAGCCGCCCGAGTTCTTCCGCTCGCCCTCGGCCGAGAAGGTGGTCAACGCGCTGAGCTACGCCCAGATGGCGGGCGACATCGTCTGCATCTACGGCAACCCCGGCGTCGGCAAGACCAAGTCCTTCCGTCATTACCGCGACACCAACCCCTCGGTCTGGATCGCCACCATGTCGCCCGACAGCGCCGGGCTGGTCCCGGCCCTGGAAGAGGTGGCCGAGGCGATCGGGCTGCGCGATGCCGGGGGCGGGGCGCGCCGGATCGCCCGCGCCATCCGCCGCAAGATCGAGGGGACGCGGGGCCTGTTGATCATCGACGAGGCGCAGCACCTGTCCACCGCTGCACTGGAAGAGCTTCGCATCGCGATCCATGACGCGACCGGCATCGGCCTCGTGTTCGCGGGCAACCCCGAGGTCTATTCGCGGCTGACCGGCGGCAACCGCTCGATGCGGTTCGCGCAGATCTTCAGCCGCATCGGCATGCGCCTCTTCATCCCGCGCCCGACCGTGGGCGACGTGAAGTCGCTGGCCGCCGCCTGGGGCGTGAAGGGATCACCCGAGGTCGAGCTTCTGAAGGAGGTCGCGGCCGAGCCCGGCGCGCTGCGCGGGGCCAGCAAGGTGCTGGCGCTTGCGGCCATGGCAAGCGGCGGCGACATCACGCTGGCCGCCCTGCGCCAGGCGCGCGCCAATCTCGGAGGGCAGGAGTGATGGCCGCGCTGTCCGAGGAAATCCGCAGCGTCGTCGCCTGCCTGTCGGGCCAGATCGACAAGGGCCGGGTGGATGCGGCGACCGCCGCGCGCGCCCGCGACATCCTGCGCGACGTGGCCGACCGGGTCGAGCTGATCGAGGACCTGATCATCCCCGCCAGCATCACGCTGCCGGATGTGCCGCGCCCCGGCACGAACGTGGTCCGCCTGGACCCGCACCGCCCCCGCGCGGCCCGGCCGGTCGGCCAGCCGCATCAATCCCCCTCAACCCCCGCGTAACCGGCCTTCGAGCCGCATTTCAAGGAGAGAGCCATGAACCAGCAACAGGACATCACCCCAGCCGCAGCGGCCGCCCCGTCTGACGGGATCATCGAGCTGCAGGGCGAGAAGTACATGCGCGACACCGGCGGCCGCCTGGTCCCGATCGACGCGATCAAGCCCGAGGATCTGCTGATGGACGAGACCACCCGCAAGATCTGCGCCTTTGCCGAGGACCTCTCGGCGCGCATCAGCCGCTTCCGGGGCCATACCTTCGACGACATCGCCACCACCGTGGACCTGATGAACGAGAAATACGGCCGCCGCCTGGGCGGGACCAAGGGCAACGTCACGCTCACCAGCTTCGACGGCACCTTGCAGGTCAAGGTGCAGGTGCAGGACCAGATCACCTTCGGCCCCGAGCTGCAGGCCGCCAAGGAGCTGGTCGATATCTGCATCTCGCGCTGGTCGGAAGGGTCGAACGCGCAGGTCCGTGCCCTGATCCAGCATGCCTTCCAGGTGGACAAGGAGGGGCGGATCAACCGCTCGGCGCTGTTCCAGCTGCGCCGGATGCGCGTCGAGGATGGCGACCCGGAATGGCGCGCCGCCATGGACGCGCTGTCGGATGCGATCCGCGTGATCGGGTCCAAGGAATACGTCCGCTTCTATCGCCGCGACAATCCCCGCGCCCGCTGGGAGCCGATCACCATCGATCTGGCGAGCGCGTGATGGGCCGCGCGATCGACATGGCCGCCGCGCTGGCGCTGGCCGACCGGCTGGATGCGCTCCTGAAGGCGGGTGCGCCGTCCCGGCATGATAACCCCGGTGCCTATGAGAAGGCGATCGCTGCCCTTGAGGCGGCGGTCACCAGCGCCGACCCCAAGGGTCGCCTCGACCAGGACTGGCAGGGCGGCGTCCTGCGGGCCTTCGGCCTGCGCGCCAGCTCGACCACCGGCATCTACGGCGCTTGCCAGAACTGGGTCCGGCAGGTCCAGGCCAAGGCTGCCCCGACCCGTCACCCCGCCACCACCATCGGAGAATGATCATGACCATCAGTGAAATCGAACTGCGCCGCGAGCTTCTGGACAAGGCGCTGGCAGGCGCGAAGCTGCCCGAGGCGATCGAGTATGCCCATGACATGTGGCGCTTTGTCAGCGGGCAGGATGCCGCCCTGACCTATGGCCCCGACAGCGCAACGGGCTGGATGCGGGGCGCGACACCCGTGCCGATGGACGAGGTGGCACAGATCGTCCGCGCGGAGGTGGTGGGCATCGCCCTTGGCCCCGAGGGCCGGTGGCGGCGGATCGATGAGCTCGGTGACACAATAAACTGCCAGCCCGGCGATTTCGACACCCACCCGATCTGGGGCGGCATGCGCGACATCGTGACCGATGATGGCCTGCACCTGGTCGAGATCCCGAAGTTCTGGGTCCGCTTCGAGGCGCGCGGCGACGAGCGCCTGTGGTGGGTCAGCCCCCGCGCCCGCGAGGGGTTCGATCTGCACCCGGCCTTCCTGGCCGCCGATGGGCGCGCCGTGGCGGTGCTGCGGGTGGCCAAGTATCTCGCGACCGACAAGGCGGGCAAGATCGGCGTGGCGGCCGGGCAGACGCCCTGGACCTCGATCACGATCGACGAGGCGCGGCGCAGGTGCGAGGCGCTCGGCCAGGGCTGGCGCATGTGGTCGGTCTATGACCAGGCGGCGGTGCAGCTGCTGGCGCTGATCGAAATGGGCACCCCGGACATGCAGGACGCCATCGCGCGCGGCAATGTCGATGGCGGCGGCGTCAAGCCTTGCGGCAGCACCGGGGCCGCCTGGCGCGGCATCCATGATCTCTGGGGCAATGTCTGGCAGTTCGTCGACGGGTTGCGGATCACCTCGGGCGGCGTGATCGAGGTCTGGCACGATCTGCTGCCCGGCCCGGATGCGTGGGTTAATACCGGGGTGGCCTATGGCCCCGGCAAGGATGACGGGTTCCCGACCGATCTGCACACCGAACAGGACCGGGGCTTCAACCTGTCACTGCTCTTCCTGCCCTCGGAGGTCTCGGGCGATCGCGAGGATGCGATCATCCCGGATTACACCTGGGGGCGCTGGCAGGACCGCGAGACCATCGCCCTCCATGGGGGCGGCTGGAACTTCGGCGGCGCTGCTGGCGTCTTCGCCCTCTCCCTGAGCCACGCGCGTTCGCTCGCGCACACGCACATCGGCTTCCGGCCCGCTTTCGCGTTCTGACATCTGACCCCCTGCACTCTGGTGGCCCGCCGAAAGGCGGGTCGCCCACCGGCGAAACCGCATCGCGGTCTGCGGGCCAAGGGCACCCCCGCACTGATGAGCCAGCCCAACACGGGAGACGAGAGATGGACCAGCTGATCCACCTGACGGGCGTCGTCACGCTGGCCGCGATTGCGGCCGGTGGCGTCGTTTTCGGAGCCACGATCTGGGCCGGGCGGTTCGGCCCGCCACGCTGCTATGGCTGGATGCTGTCGGGCATGGCGGCGGGCGGCATCGTGTTTCTGGCGGTGATCATCGCGCTGGTGGTGGCGGCATGAGCAACGCGATCAAGGCCATCCATGCCAGCCGCCGCCAGGTGCCGGGACTTGAAGATGACGAGACATGGCGCGATTTCCTTCAGCAGGTGACCGGCGAGCGGTCGATCCGCGCCATGCCCGAGCCTGTCCGCGCCAAGGTGCTCGACGCCCTGCGCGCGCGCGGCGCGAAGACCGGCAATGGTGCGCGCAGCTTCAAGCCCTCCGACAAGCCGCATGTCCGCAAGGTCTTTGCGATCTGGGGTGCGATGTGCCGCGCCGGGATCCCGGACAATCCGACCCGTGCCGGTCTGCGCGCCTTCGTGGCCAAGATGACCAGCTCGGCCGAGCGTCCCGAAGGCGTGGGCAATCCAGAATGGCTGGCCCCCGAGGATGCGCGCAAGGTGACCGAGGCGCTGAAGGCATGGGAGCGGCGCGAGCTGGCCAAGCGGAGGGCTTCGAGATGACGCGCCGCAAGTGCCGGTCCTACCGGGTCACGATCGATGCCGAGGCGTTCGACCGCATCGCGGCCGCGCTGATCGGCAACCACCGCGAGCTGCTCGGCAATGGCTGGAGCATCTGCCCGACATCCGGGCTTTGGCGCACCGGCAAGGGGACGCTGACCGCGCGTGTCGCCTACCGGATGCGGGCGCGCAAGGCATCGCTCGTGCATACCGTGCGCGGGATCAACCCAGGGCTTTACGATGAGAGATGACCGCAACGATCCCTTCGACGGGCTGCCCCCGACCTTGCGCCAGGTGGCCGAGGTCGCCGGGATCGAGGCGGCGGCGCGCCTTGCGCGCGATCACGGCGGCACGGAGATCTATATCCGGCGCACCCTGGACATGGAGCATGTCCTGGTCAAATCGGTCGGCATGGAGGCCGCCGCATCGATCCTGGAACGCTTCGGTCCCGGTGCGCTGGAGGTGCCGCTCTGGCTGAGCGGGCGCGGCCAGCAGATGGCGCGCCGGATCATGGAGATGCTGGAGGCGGGGCATTCGGAGGCGAAGATCGCCCGCGCCCTGCAGTGCCACATCAGGACGGTGCGCCGCTACCGGACGCGGGTGCCGGATGCCCAGATGGACCTGTTCTCCATGCTGGACGGCGAAGAGAAGTCTTGCGCCGAAGACGATTTTGACGAAAGCTGAGCCATGGCGGGCGTGAGCCCGGACAGCTGTCCGGGTCGGAACTGACCGCCACGCGATGACAGGGTAGCCGGGTGCGAAACAGCAGCGGTTGACCCGATCATGACCATCTTCGACATCCAGAAACATCTCAAGGCGCTGGGGCACGATCCCGGCCCGATCGACGGCGTCTGGGGGTCGCGCACCCGCGCCGCCCTGCTGTCGCTGCTTTATGTATTGCGCGCGATCGCCGTGCCGGGCGCTGCCAGCTGGAATGTGGCGCGCCAGCGCATGGCCGCCGAGCAGGCGATCATGGCTGCCAGCGGTTTTGATACCGGCCCGATCGACGGCCTGGACGGGCCGCGCACCCAGGCGGCGCGCGCCCAGTTCCAGTCGCAGTGCGATCACGGCCTCGACGAGGCGGCCGCCTCGGCGCATTCGGAAATCCGCCAGGGCCGCGCGCGCTACCTTGTCCGCGAGATCGTGATCCATAGCTCGGCCACCCGGCCCGACTGGATGGGCAATAACAGCCTGCGCGAGCAGGTCGAGGAAATCCGCGTCTGGCACCGGGCGCGCGGCTGGCGCGACATCGGGTATCACTGGATCATCGGCCGCGACGGATCGATGCTGCCCGGCCGCCCCGAGACCGAGGTCGGCGCGCATGTCCAGGGCCACAACAGCGGCACGATCGGCATCTGCCTGATCGGCGGCTTCGGCAGCGCCACCACCGACCGTTTCTCGGATCACTTCACCGCCCGGCAGGGGATCACGCTAGAGCAACAGATCCAGGCGATCTCAATGCGCACCCCGATCACCCGCGTGAGCGGGCACAACGAGTACGCAGCCAAAGCCTGCCCCGGCTTCAATGTCACCCGATGGCTCGAAGGAGATCAGTGATGAGCGCCTCGCCCCTTCCCCAGCTTCCCGCCTGGCATGCGCGGTCCTTCTACGCGCAGCTGCTTCTGGCCGCGACGGCGGTCGCGCATGTCCTGCAGATCGACATGGATGCGCTGGTCGCCCGGATCGGGCTCGACGCGCCCGACCAGCTTGTCGAGCTGGCGATGATCGTCATGCCCTGGTTCTTCGGTCTCTGGGCCTGGCTGGAGCGGCGCGCGCCGAAGTACCAGCTGGTGTTCGGGAGGGCGCGCTCGTGAGCTGGCTGCCTGACATCATCACCCTGATCCTCGGGCTGATCGTGGGCATCGGGGGCACCTGGAAGCTGGCGAAGACCAGCGGACGGCGCGAGGGACACAAGGAAGCGGAAACCAAGGCCGAAGCCGCGCGACTGCAGAACTATGTCGAAACAAGGGAACGAATTGATGAAGCGGATCGCAAGCCTCTTGATGGTGATGACGCTCGCAACTGGTTGCGCGACTTCTCGTCCGGCGGAGATGCCGGGTCCGAGCGGTGAGGCAATCTGCCAGGGGCTTGAGCAGCCCGCCCGCAACCATGCCGCCTCGCTGGCCAGCGATGGCGGCCCTTCGTCCGTGCAGACGGGCGTGGTGCTGATCAGGGGGCTTGCCGCCGCCTGCACGTACGATCTCGGGCGCGCGGAGTGAGGCATGGATCTGACGTACATCCTGCAATGGCTTCCGCTTCTCAACGTGGTGTTCATCCCGGCGGCGGGCTGGCTGATCCGGGCCGCGACCCGGTCGATGGCCACCAAGGAGGACATCGCGGTCCAGGCCGAACGGCTCGACACGCTCGGGCGGCGCGTCGATCTGATGGAGCGTGACATCAAGCATCTGCCGAATGCAGACGATTTTGCCGGTCTCAAGGAGCAGATCGCGGCCCTGACCGGCGCGGAAAAGGTCCAGACCCAGCAGCTGATCGGGTTGTCGCAATCCGTCGCGCGGATCGAGGACTGGCTTATGAGGGGCATCAAGTGAGCTACAGGGATTTCATCGCGGAACACCGCAGGCTGTTCGTCATGCAGCTCTTGTCCGAGATCGGCGGCAGCGCCAGCGAGGACATCGTTTACCAGGGCGTCCGGCAGGGCTTCCGCCCGGTCAAGGGCGTGACCCGCGACGTGATCCGCGCCGATCTCGAATGGCTGCATGCCCGCCACCTGCTGGCCTTCGACTGGCTTGAGGACACGCTCCTCGTGGTCGAGCTGACCGAGCGCGGCAGCTATGTCGTGAGCGGCGACATCGAGGTCGAAGGGGTCAAGGTCCCGGATGCGCGGAGGTAAGCATGGCCCGACCCTCCACGATCCAGCGCCTGCCCGGTGAGCTGCGCGAGCTGATCTCCGATCTGCGCGGCAAGGGCCGCACCATCGACGAAATCCTGTCCAAGCTGCGCGAGCTCGATGTCGGTGTCTCGCGCTCGGCGCTTGGCCGCCACGTCAAGCAGCTCGACAAGATCGGGGACGAAATCAGGAGATCGCGCGCGGTGGCCGAGGCGCTGGTCCGCCAGTATGGCGACGCGCCCGAAAGCCGCGCGGCGAAGATGAACATCGAGCTGATGCACAGCCTGGTCACCCGGCTGATGATTTCGGAGGAGGGCGAGCGGGCCGAGTTCGAACCGCGCGAGGCGATGCAGATGGCAACAGCCCTGCAAAAGCTCGTCCAGGCATCGAAGCAGGACGTGGATCGGGAGACGCTCGTGCGCAAGGAGTTCGCCCGCAAGCTGGACGAGGCCGTCGCCGCCGCCGAAGAGGCGGGCGAGCGGGGCCTGTCGCCCGAGCGGCTGGCCGAGCTGCGGCGCGGCTTCCTGGGCGTGGGCCGGGCAAGCTGATGGCCGAGCTTCCGAGCATCCATGACGCACCGCCGCGCAGCCCGGTCGATGACCAGATCCCCGGCATGCTGCCGCCCGAGGACCTCGACCCGCTGGCCGAGGGCATCCTCATGGCGCATCAGCGCGCCTGGGTGGAGGACCAGTCGCCGCTCAAGCTGGCCGAGAAGGGACGCCGGACGGGTGTCACCTTTGCCGAGGCGCTGGACAGCACCCTGATCGCGGCTGCCTCGCGCGCGGCCGGGGGCGATCACACCTGGTATATCGGGGACACCAAGGACAAGGGCCTGGAGTTCATCTCGGTCTGCGCGCGGTTTGCCAAGTCGATCGCGCGCGAGCTGGTCGACATCGAGGAGTTCCTGTTCGAGGACAAGCAGCCGGACGGGACCAGCCGGTTCATCAATGCCTACCGCATACGCTTTGCCAGCGGCTTCCAGGTCTCGGCGCTGTCGTCGAACCCCGCGAATATCCGGGGCCTTCAGGGTCGGGTGGTGATCGACGAGGCGGCCTTCCACCGCAACGTGGCGGCCGTGATCGACGCCTGCAACGCGCTGCTGATCTGGGGCGGTGTCATCCGCATTATCTCGACCCATAATGGGGCTTTGAACCCCTTTAATGAGCTGATCAAGGAGACCCGCGAGGGCCGCTACGATTACCGCATCCACCGGATCACCTTCGATGACGCGGTCCAGAACGGGCTTTATGAGCGCGTCTGCCTGATCCGGGGCTGGGAGGCCACGCCCGAGGGCAAGCGCGACTGGTACGCCCGTGTGCGCCGCTCCTACGGGACGCGGGTCGAGGCCATGCGCGAAGAGCTCGATGCGATCCCGCGCGAGGGCGAGGGCGTCCTGTTGCCGCTCGCCTGGATCGAGGCCGCCTCGCGCACCGACTATGTGGTCAAGCGGTGGGAGGCCCCCTCGACGGGCTTCCTGGACCTTCCCGAGCAATACCGCCGCGCCGAGATGCTGGACTGGCTGGAGCGCGAGCTCGCGCCGGTCATCAAGACCTTCACGCCCGAGCTTGGCCCCTTCGCCCTGGGCGAGGACTTCGGCATGCGCCAGGACCGCACGTCCTTCGTGATCGGATACACGGCGCAGGACCTGTCGCGCCATGTGCCGCTGATCGTCGAGCTGCGCCAATGCCCCTACGACCAGCAGAAGCAGGCGCTCTACTGGATCGTGGATCGCCTGCCCCGGTTCCAGAGGGGCATCCTGGACGCCAACGGCAACGGCATGGCGCTGGCCCAGGAGGCGCGCCAGAAGTTCGGCCCCGACATGATCACCGAGCTGATCGCCACCGATGCCTGGCATCGCGAGTTCACGCCCGGTTTCAGGAGCGCCTTCGAGGATCGGACCATCTTCATTCCCGCCGACCGGGATGTGCGCGATGACCTGCGCCAGATCACGATGATCGGCGGCGTGGGCAAGGTTCCGCGCGACGTGCGCACCAAGGGCACCGATGGCGGCAAGCGCCACGCCGACACCGCCGTGGCGCTGATGAATTTTCATGCGGCGACCCAGGCCGAGAGTTTCGATTACGGCTACCGCGCCGCTTCGGACCTGCGCGCCGGGGACCGCGACCATGATGACCGGGCGGGCACCGCCCGCTTTGCAAGAAAGGGTGCGTGGTAATGGCCAGGCTTCTGGATCAGTATGGTCGGCCGGTGGAGCTGACGCGCCTGCGGCAGGAGCAGGCCGAGCCGACGCTCTCGGGGGTGCGCTCGATCCTGTCGGGGCACCCGGCGCAGGGGCTCACGCCCGCCAAGCTCACACGGCTCTTGCGCATGGCCGAACAGGGGGACGCCACCGCCTATCTGGAGCTGGCCGAGGAGATGGAGGAGAAGGACCTCCACTACCTGTCAGTGATCGGCACCCGCAAGCGCGCGGTGGCGCAGCTGGAAATCACCGTCGAGAGCGCCTCGGACGATGCGGCCGACATCGAGAACGCGGACCTGATCCGCGACTGGCTGCGGCGCGAGGAACTGGAGGACGAGGTCTTCGACATCCTCGACGCGATCGGCAAAGGCTTCTCGGTCACCGAAATCATCTGGGACATGTCCGAGCGGCAATGGTGGCCTGCCCGCCTCAAGCGCCGCGACCAGCGCTGGTTCGAGTTCGACCGCGAGGACGGCGAGACGCTCTACCTCAAGGGTCTGTCGGGGGCCGAGGACCTGTGGCCCTTCAAGTATGTGACGCATTTCGCCGCCGCCAAGTCGGGCCTGCCGATCCGGGGCGGGCTGGCGCGCGCCGCCGCCTGGGCCTACCTCTTCAAGAACTACGACCTGAAGGACTGGATCACCTATATCGAGGTCCATGGCCAGCCGCTGCGCGTGGGCAAGTACCACAGCGGCGCGACCGAGGCCGACAAGGAGGTGTTGCTGCGCGCGGTGGCCAATATCGGGTCGGACGCGGCCGCGATCATCCCGTCGAACATGATGATCGAGTTCGTCGAGGCGGCGAAGTCCGGCGGCGGCACCGGCACCGACATCTACGAGAAGCTGGCCAACTGGCTCGACAAGCAGGTGTCGAAAGCGGTGCTGGGCCAGACGCTCACCACCGAGGTCTCGGGTGGATCGCTGGCGGCCGCGCGCGTCCATGACGATGTGCGCCGTGACATCATGCGCGCCGATGCGCGCCAGCTGGCCAGCGCGCTCAACCGCGACATCGTCCGTCCGCTGATCGACCTCAACCGTGGCCCGCAGAAGCGCTACCCCCGGATCTCGATCGGCCTGCCCGTGGCGATCGACACCAAGCAGTTTGCCGAGGCGCTCGGCCACCTGGTCGACCGGGGGCTCAAGGTCGAGCAGAGCGTGGTGCGCGATCGCATGGGCCTGCCCGATCCCGACGAGGATGGCGAGGTCTTGCGGCCGATGGGTGCCGCCGATGCCGCCCCGCCGCCGCCCGCCGCACCGCCGCCCGCGCTGCAGGCGCAGGGCCATGCGTCGGGCTGCAGCTGCCATGCGGCCGCCCCCGATGCGCTCGACGCCCTGGCCGACGACATGGCCGACGACTGGCGCGAAGTGGTCGATCCGATGGTCGACCCGATCCGGCGGCTGATGGACGAGGCGGGCAGCCTGGAGGAGTTCCGCGACCGGCTGGCCACGATCATCGTGGAGATGGACACGGCCGCGCTGGAGGAGATGCTTCTGCGCGGCAGCTTCAGCGCGCGGCTGGCGGGCCAAGTGGAGGCGGACATTGGCGGGGATTGACCTCACGGCGCTGGCCCCCGAGGAAGCGGTCGAGGCGTTCCGCCGCAAGGGCTACGAGCTGACCTTCGACTGGCGTGACATGCAGCGCGGCGAGCATTCGCGCGCCTTCACCGTGGCCAAGGTTGCCTGCCTCGATCTGCTCACCGATATCCGGCGCGCCGTCGATGCCGCGATCTCCGAGGGGATCACCCTGCGCGAGTTCGAGCGCCGCCTCACGCCGCTCCTCCAGGAGCGCGGGTGGTGGGGGCGGCAGGCGATGACCGACCCGCTGACCGGCGAGACCCGCGATGTGCAGCTGGGCTCGCCCCGCCGCCTGCGCATCATCTACGACACCAACCTGCGCATGGCCTATGCGGCTGGTCGCTGGGAACGCATCGAGCAGGTGGCCGAGCGGCGGCCCTGGCTGCGCTATGTCGCGGTGCTCGATGACCGGACGCGCGACCAGCACCGGCGCTGGCACGACACGGTGCTGCGCTGGGATGACCCGTGGTGGAACCAGCATGCGCCGCCCAATGGCTGGAACTGCCGCTGCACGGTCCAACAGCTCTCGGATCGCGACATCGCCCGGCGCGGCCTGGCACCTTCCGATCCGCCCAGTGCGCCCGCCCGCTCCTGGGTGAACCGGCGCACCGGCGAGGTGCGCGAGGTGCCGGGTGGCGTGGATCCGGGGTTCGATTACAACGTGGGCCGGTCCAACATGGACCACCTGCGCGCGACCACGGCCGCCAAGCTCGATGCCGCCGCCCCTGATCTGGCGCGCGAGACCATCGCCAGCCTGACCCGCAGCCCGGCCTTCGACAGCTTCCTGCGCTCGCCCGGCGCGGGGCGCGCGGGCTATCCCGTGGCGACCGGCGGGCAGCGTCTGGGCGGCAGCCTGGAGACGGTGACGCTTCCGCCCGAGACGGCGCAGCGCCTGGCGGGCGCGCTCACGGCCGAGGACTGGCGGCGCGCCCAGGCGGCGATCGACGCGGGCGCGGTCACGACATCGCAGGCCGGGGCCACGATCGAGGGCGCGGGATATGTCCTTGAGGTCGAGGCCCGCGACGGCCGCGTCGAGGTCCGCGACATGCGCCCGGCGCGCCCGTGAGGGGCGCAAAACCCCATATGGCCACAGAACGCGATCAGAGCGCCGTGGAGCGGCCTCCTGCCCTCTCCGCACCCTCCGGGCATCCGAAGTCCTTAAACGCGCCTTAAACGCGTTTAAGGGGGGTCTGTGGCGATCCCTGATCGAAGGGGGCCGGGTCTCTGCGCAATCCGCGCCGGGCCGGGTCCGGTTGCGGGGGACATCTGTCCGGGTGTGACCATCCCCCTGCATCCTTAAAGCTTGCCCAAGAACGGTCGGCAATCAAGCCGGATCGTCACGAAAAAGGGCAAGAACCACCGATGACCTTGATGCTGGCAACCCATGCCGCCCCTTTGACGGGGAGCGCTTCGGGGCAGGCCCCGGAATGGGTGCATCTGATCCCTGCCGGGCAGTTCGCCGGGCGGGATGGTCGGGGTCCGTATGTGCTGAAGGATGCCGAGGCGGTGGTCGCGGCATCGACCCGCGACGGCCTCGACGGCGTGATCGACTACGACCACCAGACCGATCTGTCGGCGGTCAAGAATGTGGGGGGCACCGCGCCCGCCGCCGGATGGATCGTCGCGCTTGAGGCGCGCGCCGATGGCATCTGGGGCAAGGTCCAGTGGACCGACAAGGGTGCGGCGGCCGTGGCCGCGCGCGAGTACCGCTACATCTCGCCGGTCTTCCTTCACACCCGCAAGGGCGAGGTCAAGGCCGTCCTGCGCGCGGGCCTCACCAACAACCCCAACCTTCATCTGACGGCGCTTGCCGCTCAGGAACCCAAGCTCCAGTCCGAAGGAGATGACATGGAAGAGCTTCTTGCAGAACTGGCGGCCGCCCTCGGCCTGCCCAAGGACAGTGATCGCGCGGCCGTGGTGTCGGGCGTGACCGCGCTGGCCACCAGCGTCAATGCCGCCAGCACCGCCATCGCGGCCATGGCCCAGGCGGCGGGTGTCGAGCCCGCCGAGGATCCCGCCGCGACCGCGACCGCCGTCCAGGCGGCCGTCACCGCCCTGGGCAAGAAGGATGCGGGCGCGCCCGATCCCAACAAGTTCGCCCCGATCGAGGTGGTCACCAGCCTGCAGGCGCAGGTCAAGACGCTGATGGACGAGCGCGCCGCTGGCGTGGTCGACCAGGCGATCAAGAGCGGCAAGGTGCCGCCCGCGAACCGCGACTGGGCCGTCGCCTATCACGCCAAGGACCCCGAGGGCTTTGCCAGGTTCCTCGAAGGCCAGCCCGCGATCCTGATGCCCGGCGCGAAGCCGGGGGCCAAGGTCGAGACCGACAACGGCACCCTCGATGCCGACGACATGGCGGTCTGCTCCGCGATGGGTCTGACGCCTGAAGAGTTCACCGCCATGCGCAAGAAGGAGGCTGTCTGATGGCCGCGCTGACCAAGGATCGCAACACGCCCGAACGCTCGGGCAAGGACTTCCAGTTCCCGGTGGCCGCCGCGACCCGCATCTTCGCGGGCTCGCTGGTGGTGCTCGATGCCGGTGTCGCCAAGCCCGGTGCGACCGATACCGGGCTGGTCGCGGTCGGCCGGGCCGATGCCCATGCCGACAACAGCGGCGGCAGCGCGGGCGACGTGACGGTGCCGGTGCGCACCGGCGTGTTCCGTTTCGCCAATTCCGCCGGGGCCGACGAGATCGCCCTGGCCGATGTCGGCGCGGATGCCTGGATCGTGGATGACCAGACGGTCGCCAAGACCGATGGCACCGCTTCGCGCTCGAAAGCCGGGCGCATCATGGACGTCGATGCGCACGGCGTCTGGGTTTCGATCGGCTAAGGAGGCCACACATGATCATCAATCAGTCCAATCTTGGCCGCCTGTTCACGGGCTACAGCGCCGCCTTCCAGCGCGGCCTCGGCCAGGCGGACCCGCAGTGGAACCGCGTTGCCACGCGCGTTCCGTCCACCACCCGCGAGGAAAAATACGCCTGGCTCGGCCAGACGCCCAACCTGCGCGAGTGGATCGGGGACCGCGTCATCAAGTCGATCGAGGCGCATGACTACTCGATCAAGAACAAGTCCTGGGAAAGCACGATCGAGGTCGGCCGCGACGACATCGAGGACGACACCTATGGCGTCTATTCGCCGCTCTTCGAGGAAATGGGCCGCTCGACGGCGGCGCATCCGAACCAGCTGGTCTTCAGCCTGCTGGGCCAGGGCTTCGCGACCGCCTGCTACGATGGCCAGTATTTCTTCGACACCGATCACCCGGTGCTCGACGAGGACGGCAAGGTCACCTCGGTGTCCAACACCGGCGGCGGCTCGGGCGATGCCTGGTTCCTGATCGACGACAGCCGCGCGCTCAAGCCGATCCTCTACCAGGTGCGCAAGGACTACAACTTCGTGCGCCAGGACCGCGAGGAGGACGAGAACGTCTTCATGCGCAAGTCCTTCCGCTACGGCGTCGACGGCCGCTCGAACGTGGGCTTCGGCTTCTGGCAGTTCGCCTATGGCAGCAAGCAGACGCTGGACAAGACCAGCTACAAGGCCGCGCGCACCGCGCTGATGGGCATGAAGGGCGACTATGGCCGCCCGCTGGGCCTGCGCCCGCGCCTGCTGGTGGTGCCGCCCGCGCTGGAAGAGGCCGGGCTGGAGCTTCTCAATGCCGAGCGCGATGCGGCCGGGGCGACCAACGTCTACCGGGGCACCGCCGAGCTGCTCGTCTGCGAATGGCTGTAAGGAGAGGCGCCATGGCAAAGATCCCCGCACTGCGCATCACCGCCCGCCGCGACGGCTTCCGTCGCGCCGGGATCGAGCACGGCGCTTCGCCCGTCGATCACCCGCTGGCCAGCCTGTCCAAGGCGCAGATCGCCCAGATCAAGGCCGAGCCCGCCCTCGTGGTGGTCGAGGTCGAGATCGACGATCCCGATGCGGCCGAGCCCGCCAAGCCCGCCGCCACGCGCGGCGGGACCAAGACCGAGACGAAGTCCGAACCGAAGGCTTGATGACCCATGGCTTACGCCACATCCCAGGACATGATCGACCGCTTCTCCGAGCAGCAGCTCGTGGAGGTCACCGACCCCGAGATCCTCACGATCAAGGTGGCGGCGCTCGATCGTGCCCTGGAGGATGCCTCGGACGAGATCGATGGCTACCTGGAGGGGCGCTACCGGCTGCCCCTTCAGTCGCCGCCGCGCTCGCTGCGCATCCTGGCCTGCAACATCGCGATGTACCGGCTGCTGTCGCTGCGCCAGATCGACGTGATGGAAGACCAGCGCCAGCGCTACGAGGACGCGATCAAGTATCTGCGCGCCGTGGCCAATGGCGACATCAATCTCGGGCTCAACCAGGTGGGCCAGACCGTCGATCCGGCGGGCGGCCCGACCCTTGTCGCAGGACCGGAGCGGACGTTCAGCCGCGACCGGCTGAAAGGCTTCTGATGTCCGGGGGCGGTGTCAGTGTTACCGTGCGTGTCGAGGACGAGGGGTTCCGCGAGGCGCTCACCCGTCTGATCCATCGCAGCATGACGCTGCAGCCGGTCTTCGAGGAGATCGGCTCGGCGCTGCAGGCATCGACCGAGGATCGCTTCGAGGCCGAGACCGGCCCGGACGGCCAGGCATGGGCCGCGCATTCCCCGGTCACGCTGCTCCGGCGCGGGGCCAGCGCCAAGAAACTGCGCGACCGCAACCACCTTTACCAGTCGCTGAGCTATGCCGCCGGGCGGCTGCAGGTGGCGGTCGGCACGAACCGGACCTACGCCCGCATCCACCAGCTGGGCGGGCAGGCCGGGCGCGGCCGCAAGGTCACCATCCCCGCGCGCCCCTACCTGGGCGTGAGCGCCGATGACCGGCGCATGATCGGGGAAATCCTGACAGACCACCTGGCCGAAGGGATGCGCCCATGATCCGTGAAATCGAAGAGGCCATCGTCGCCCGGCTGGCCGGGTCGCTCGACAAGCTGCATGTGGCGTCCTTCCCCGACAAGCCCGACGCCTTCAAGATGTCGCACCCCAACGGTGCGGTCCTGGTGGCCTATGGCCGCGAGGTCTACTCGAAGCCGCGCGACCTGTCGCTGGTGGTCCAGGAGCGCAAGATCGAGTGGGACATCTCGATCCTGACGCGCAACCTGCGCACCCATGTCGGGGCCTATGACGTACTCGACGCGGTGCGCATGCTGCTGACCGGCTGGCGCACCGAGGGTTGCTCGAAGCTGATGCCGGTGCGCGCCGAGTTCATCGATCAGAACCAGGGCGTGTGGACCCACGTGCTGACCATGACGCACACGATCACCACGGTCGAGTGCCATGAGGAAGAAGACCTGCCTGCGCTCAAGCGGGTCAACACCGCCGACGATTACGGCACCACCGATACGGAGACCATCAATGGCTAAGTACCTTTACAGCGGGCCGATGTCCGCTGCCACGCTGGATGACGGCACCGACGTGATCCTGTTTCCCGGACGGGAGGTCACGCTTCCGGCCGAGAACGCCTGGGTGAAGACCCTCGTGGCCCAGAAGCACCTGACGCCGGTCGCAGCCCCCAAGGCCGCGCCCGCGCCCAGCCGCGCACCGGCATCCGCCACCACCACCAAGACGAAAACCGAGAGCCCGGCATCCGCCTCGGGCGAGAAGGAGGGAAAGTAAATGGCCGCCAACTTCCTGCATGGCGTCGAGACCATCGAGATCGACAAGGGGCCGCGCCCGATCCGGGGCGTGAAAACCGCCGTGGTCGGCCTCGTGGGCACCGCGCCGATCTTCCAGGTCGACGGGACGCTCGCCAGCCTCAACAAGCCCGTGCTGATCCAGTCCGATCGGGATGCCGCCCGCTACTTCGGCACCCAGATCGAGGGCTACACCATCCCCCAGGCGCTCGACGCGATCTTCGACCAGGGCCGCGGCATCGTCGTGGTGGTCAACGTGTTCGACCCCGAGACCCATGTTACCGCCCAGGCGGCGAAGGACGTGACCTTCGGCGCGGACGAGACGGCCGACCTTGGCCACAAGGGCGTGTTCGACCTGGTCCTGACCGATGCGACCGCCACGACCACCTATGTCGCGGGCACCGATTACACGCTCGACCCGGCCACCGGCATCGTCACCCGCCTGACCGGCGGCGCGATCTCGGCCGCCGAGACGGTCAAGGCCGCCTATGACTTTGCCGATCCCGAGAAGGTGCTGCCCTCGGACATCATCGGCGCGGTCGATGTGTCGGGTAACCGCACCGGCATGCAGGCGTTCCTCGACTGCTATGCCGAGATGGGCTTCTGGCCGAAGATCCTGATCGCGCCGGTCTACGGCACGCTCACCTCGGTCACGGCCGAGCTTGACGTGATGGCGGGCAAGCTGCGCGCCATCGCCCTGGCCGACGCGCCGATCGGCACCACCATGGCCGAGGCGATCGCCGGGCGCGGGCCGAGCGGGTCGATCAACTTCAACACGTCGAGCGAGCGCATGGTGCTGTGCTATCCGCACCTGAAGGTCTATGACCTGGCGACCGACACCGAGCGGCTTGAGCCCTACAGCCAGCGGCTGGCGGGCGTGATCTGCGCGGTGGACAATGACGAGGGCTACTGGGTCAGCCCGTCGAACCACGACATCAAGGGGATCGTGGGTGTCGAGCGCCGCCTGTCGGCCATGATCAACGACCCGACCACGGATGTGAACCTGCTCAACGAGAACGGGATCGTCACGGTCTTCAACTCGTTCGGCTCGGGCCTGCGGGTCTGGGGCAACCGCTCGGCCGCCTGGCCTTCGGTGACCCACCCCAAGAACTTCATCCCGATCCGCCGGGTGGCCGACATGCTGCATGAAAGCGTCGAGCTGTCGATGCTGCAGTTCATCGACCGCCCGATCAACCAGGCGCTGATCGACGACATCCGCGAGAGCGTGAACAGCTTCATCCGCACCCTGATCGGGCGCGGGGCGCTGATCGACGGCAAGTGCAGCTACGACCCGGCGAAGAACGAGGCCACCCAGATCGCGGCGGGCCACCTGGTCTTCGACATCGAGTTCATGCCGCCGACGCCTGCCGAGCGGATCACGTTCGAGAGCTTCATCAACATCGAGCTGCTCAACCAGCTCGGCGGCCAGTGAAAGGGGCCTGACCCATGAGCAACAAGATTGCGATCAACCACCTGACCAACGTCAACCTCTACATGAACGGCTCGTCGCTCCTGGGGCGCGCCGAGGAACTGGAGCTGCCGCAGGTCAAGCACAAGATGCAGGAGCACAAGGCGCTCGGCATGGTGGGCACGGCCGAGTTCTTCTCGGGCGTCGAGAAGATGGAATGCAAGGTCAAGTGGGCCTCGTTCTATTCCGAGGTGCTGCGCGAGGCGGCCAACCCGTTCAAGACGGTGCGGCTGCAGGCGCGCTCCAGCCTGGAGACCTATACCGGCCAGGGCCGCACGGCCGAGGTGCCGGTCATGGTCTCGCTGATTGCCGCCTACAAGGACTTCCCGCTGGGGTCCTTCAAGCAGCATGACCGCGTGGTGCCCGACACCAACCTGTCGGTCTATTACGCCAAGATGGAAATCGACAGCCAGGAGATCTTCGAGTTCGACGTGCTGGAGAACATCTACAAGGTCGCGGGCTCGGATGTGCTGGCTACCTACCGCCTGAACATCGGCGGCTGATCCCCACCTGGCCGGGCGCGATCCGGCCGGGGCTGATCCTCTGAATACCTGACACGCTGAAAAGGAAAGACCATGAGCGACAAGACCGAGACCGCCGCCAAGGCCGACGACACCCGCACGATCACGCTGCCCGCCTCGGGCAAGGTGGTGGTGCTGCGCAAGGGCAAGGGGCGCGACATGCGCATCGCCGCGCGGCACGTCAATCCGGCGACCGACCCGATCGGCTATTCGATGGCGCTGGCCGCCGCGCTGGCCACGATCGACGGCAATGCGGTGCTGCCCGAGGACCTGGACGAGATGGACATGGAGGACGTGACGGCGATCATGGGTGGCCTGCCGGGAAAATCCCTACCCCAAGGGATGCCTTCGCCCTGATCACGGTGACGAAGTGGTCGGCGGCCGAGGTGGACGGGATGGAGATCACCGACCTCAACGACTGGATCGAAGAGGCCGTCGATCACGCCAAGGCGGTCAGGGACGCTCGCGAAGCCGCGCAGCCTTCTTAGCCTCCATGGCGGCAATGTCGGCCTTGCCCTGTTCGACACCCTTGCGGATGCCATCACGGGCGGCGGCGACGAGGCCGCGCCCCGCCCACACCGACCCGCGCGCAGTCATGAAGATCGCCTTCAGCCCGACATAGGCCAGACCCAGCAGGGCACCCACGCCGAAGAGGACGAAGAACAGCATCAGGATTTCCATCGCGCCACCTCTTGTTTGTCACCAAGGACAATAACCCGAAATGGACAGCATCTTCAACCTTTCGGTCATCATCGCCGCCGTTGACAACCTGACAGGCCCGGTGCGCGAGATGGTGCGGTCGATGGAGGGGCTCGACCGGATGGCCGCGCGCGGCCGCGAGATGCAGGACTGGGGCACCCGCATGTCGATCGCGGGGGCGATGACGCAAGGGGCCGCCACCCAGATGATGGCGGCGATCCGTGGTCCGATCGAGACCGCCGCCGAGTTCCAGGAGGCGATGGCGCTCGTCAACGCCGTCACCACCGACATCACCCAGGCCGAGTTCGAGGCGCTCAGGCGCCAGGCCCTGGAGCTGGGCGCGGCCACCACGTTTTCCGCAAGCCAGGCGGCCGAGGGCATGGGCTTTCTGGCGCGCGCAGGGTTCAGCGCGCAGGAGCAGATGGCGGCGATGCCGTCGATGCTGTCGCTGGCCCGCGCGGGTGCGGTCGATCTGGGTCTGACGGCCGATATCGCGTCGAACATCCTGTCGGGTTTTGGTCTCGATGCCGCCGAGATGACGCGGGTCGCGGATGTGATGGTGGCAACCTTCACCACCGCCAATACCGATATCCCGATGCTGGGCGACACGATGCGCTATATCGCGCCGGTCGCGCGCGCCGCTGGCATGAGCCTGGAAGAGGCCGCCGCGATGGCGGGTCTTCTGGGCAATGCCGGTATCCAGTCGAGCCAGGCGGGCACCACGCTGCGCGCCATGCTGCAGCGGCTGGCCGCGCCCTCGCGCGAGGCGGCGGAGACCCTTGCCGCGCTTGGCGTGTCGGTTGCCGACGAGCAAGGCAACATGCGCTCGATGGTCACCATCCTGGGCGAGGTGGGCGATGCGATCGGGGGGCTGGGCACCCAGCAGCAACTGGGCATCATCGACACGATCTTCGGGGTTGAGGCGGCGGCGGGCGCGGCCGAGCTGCTGGCGCAGGGACAGTCGATCGGGGATTACGTCGACCAGTTGATGGCCTCCGAGGGGCGCGCGGCCGAGGTCGCCGCCGGGATGGCCGACAATTATCGCGGCGCGCAGGAAGAGTTCGCGGGCGCGCTGGAGACGCTCAACATCGTGCTGGGCGATGCGCTTCTGCCGATGATGACCGATCTGGCGTTGCGTCTGGCCGATGTGGTCTCGGGACTGGGTGAATGGGTCGCGGAGAACCAGAACCTTGCGCGCATCGTCATGACGATCGCGGGGATTTCGGCCATGACGCTGGCCGTGGTCGCGCCGATCCTGTCGGTAGTGGGCGGCTTTGCCATGATGGCCGGGGTGGGGCTGCAGGTGGTGTCGCGGATCGGGGCGGCCTTTGTCTGGCTGCTGCCGAAGATTTGGGCCGCGACGGGCGGCATCTTCATGTTCGGCGCACGGCTCGTGACCGTCGCCGCAGCGGCGATCCCGTCCTTCATCTCGGGGCTGGTGGCGATGGGCGCGGCGGCGGCGGGCCGGGTGGTGGCGGGGCTGCGCGCGGCGGCGGT
>JADQCD010000103.1 GCA_016278285.1 Actibacterium sp. | reverse complement strand
ATGCGTGTCGTCGTAATCCAGCGCATGGCTCGTGGCACCATTGACCAGCGCAGCGGCGCGGGCGGGCAGACGCGTGGCGGTGCCGATCACCGCAGCCTCGGCGGCGCCGCCATCCTCAAGCGCCATGGCGCGCGTCAGCCGGGACACCGGCTCCGCCTGCCCGGCGAGCCCGCACGCCCCCCAATCCAGCAGCGAAAGCCGCATCATCGTCCGCGCGTCCTCGCCCGGCCGCGCGCCGACTGCGAATTCCGCAAGTGCCCCGGATATCCCGGCCCTGCCCATCGCGCCTGCCGCGCCCTCGTCCTGTTTCATGCTGCCCTCGCCGACTTGTTCACGGCCCAATGCTCCAATCGCCCTGCTCGGGGATAAGCCCGAACAGCCCGCATGTCCATTGCCGTCGAAGCCGTGCGGGACCGCAGAAGAGGTCCGCGGCGCGCCGAATCCCACGCCCTCCCCTGTCTTGTTGCACGCCGGCCCGGGCAGGCCGGCTAGGGGGATCAGGCGCCGCCCTCATCAAGGAATTCCACCTCGATGAAGGCGAATTCGAACGCATTGGCATTCACCACATCATGCCGCACGCCCTTCTCGCGGAAATAGGGAACGCCCTTGCGCAACTCGGCAAACCGGGTCTGTCCGCCCGGTTCGCGCAATTCGAGCTGCCCGTCGGCAAGCGGCACGACGACATAGTCATGGTCATGCCGGTGCCAGCCGGTATTGTCCCCTTTCGCGGGGAAACGCCATTCCGTGACGCGGGTGCGGTCGTTCTCGATCAGGACGGTGCCCGCCGCGCTGCCTGCGCTTGTGCCGGAGTCACACATGCCGGCCTCTCAGCGCCGGCCGAGACGCCGCCACACCAGGGGCAACAAGAGGGCGGCGAGGGCGATCTTGAATACCGCAGCAGGCAGGAACGGCCACAGCGCCAGATCCAGCACCGGCTTGTCCCAGCCGATCAGGCTGCCCAGCCAGAGCGTACCGAAGCCGAAGATGATCGCGGTGCCCAGCACCATCGCCGCCAGCGTCGAGGCGATGTGCCGGTCCCAGCCGAGGCGTCCCAGCCGGCCGACCGCCGCGGCACCCGCCACGAAGCCCAGCAGATAGCCCCCGGTCGGCCCCATCATGTAGGCCAGCCCGATCCCGCGTTCGGGGGTATTGGCGAAAACCGGCAGCCCCATGGCCCCCTCGGCCAGGTAAAGCAGCACGGTCGCCGCCCCCAGCCGCCAGCCGAAGGCCATGCCGATCACCAGCACGACGAAAGTCTGCATCGTCATCGGCACCGGGTAGAACGGCACCTGCAGCTTTGCCGATGCCCACAGCGCCAGGCTGCCGATCACCGCCAGGGCCACGCCCTTCATGCGGGTGTCGGCGCCGGGCCAGAGGCTTTCGGCCAGGGTCGGGCGCGTGCTTGCGATGTTGCTCATGTCTCTCTCCTTTTTTCCGGGCTCAGGCGATCGCCTTGCGAATGGCGGCGATGAGCGCGTTGCGCTCCTTGCGCGCCGCAAGCGCGGTTTCCATGTCCACCTTCACGAATTGCGTGGGCGTATTCGGCTGCAACTGTCCGATCAGGTCCATGTCGGCCGAGATCACCGTGCCCAGCATGAAATACCCCCCGCCCGACACCGCGTCGCGGTGCAACACGATCGGCTCCTGTCCGCTTGGTACCTGGATCGAGCCGTAGGGATAGCAGGCATCGGTGATGTTGGAGGGATCCGATCCCGCGCTGAAGGGCTGTTCCCGCGGCACGAAGTCCAGCGGCCGCCCCCCCTGGAAGCGGTATCCCATCCGGTCGGCCTCGTTCGCGACCTTCCAGGTGTCCTCGAAGAAGCGGCGTTGCGAGTCTTCCGTGATCCGGTGCCAGTAGAGGCCGGGCAGCACCCGCAGCTGCGCCGTGGCGGCGGGCAGGCGGCGGCAATCGTCGGGCACCGACGTGCCGGGCCGGGCGGTTCCGCTGGCCTTGCCCAGGGGTAGCAAGTCGCCCGGCTGGACCGCGCGACCATCGACACCGCCAAGCGCCCCGATCGGATAGGTGGCGCGGCTGCCCAGATGGGGCGGCGTGTCGATCCCGCCCGAGATGGCGATATAGGCGCGCGCGCCCGCCCTCAGGAAATCGAACGACAGCACCTGACCCTTCTTCACGGAAAGCGCGGTCCAGGTCGGCTGTTCCTCGCCGTCGATCCGGGGCGGCAGCTCGGCGCCGCAAACGGCCACGGTCGCGTCCTCGGTGAATTCCAGTTCGGGCCCGACGAACACGGACTCGAGACCGGCGGCGTCTTCCGGGTTGCCCACCAGCAGGTTCGCAGCCCTCAGCGCCAAACGATCCATCGCCCCGCCCATCGGGATGCCGAGATGGTAATAACCCGGCCGGCCAAGATCCTGGATCGTGGTCATGATGCCGGAGGAGATGACGTTAATCGGCATAGAGAGCCTCCATCAGCCTGGCGTTGGTGCCGTCCATGTCGGCATTGAAATCGTCGAGCGAAAAGACCACGTCCTTCGTCCGCGGCTCGAACCGT
>JADQCD010000301.1 GCA_016278285.1 Actibacterium sp. | reverse complement strand
GGGCTCGGAAGAGATGCTGCGCGCGGCGCGCAACACGCTTCTGGGCGAGACATGGGTGGAGTCGGGCGACGCGCCGGACTGGCAGCGGCTGGCCGACCGGCGCGAGACCTACCCGGCGCAGATCCCCGCGGGCGGGCTGTTCCTGACCGCCGGGACCGATGTGCAGAAGGACCGGATCGAGGTCGATGTCTGGGCCTGGGGCCGCGGTGGGACAAGCTGGCTGGTCGATCACATAGTGATCCCGGGCGGGCCGGATGACCCGGCCTGCTGGGAGAAGCTGACCGCACTTCTTGGGCGGACATGGGCACACGCCAATGGCGCGGTGATGATGATCGGCAAGCTGGCCATCGACACCGGCTATGAGTCCGCCGCCGTTTATGCATGGGCGCGGGCGCAAGGGTTCGAACAGGTCGCGCCGATCAAGGGCCTCGAAGGCTTCAACCGTGCGACACCGGTGTCGGGGCCGACCTTTGTCGATGCCACCATTGGCGGCAAACGTCTGCGGAGGGGCGCGCGGCTGTGGACCGTGGCCACGGCGACCTTCAAGACCGAGACCTATCGCTTCCTGCGATTGGAGCGGCCCTCGGACGAAGACCGGAGCTCGGGCGTCCTTGATCCCCCCGGCACCGTGCATCTGCCCGACTGGATCGACACTGAATGGCTGAAGCAGCTGGTGGCCGAGCAGCTGGTCACCGTGCGCAACAAGCGCGGCTATGCCCGGCAGGAGTGGCAGAAGATGCGCGAGCGCAACGAGGCGCTCGATACCCGCGTCTATGCCCGCGCCGCGGCCTGGATCCTCGGCGCGGATCGCTTTGATGAGCGGATGTGGCGGCAGCTGGAGACGCAGGCCGGGGTGGAGACCGCCGCCGTGGAGACCGAGACCGAGCCTGACAACCCGGCCGGGTCCCAGGCCGGGCGCATCACGACGCCGCGGCGGCGCGGCTGGCGCGTCAGCACGCCCAGATACATGGAGTGATCAGAAGCCGGAGAACACCATGTCGAGTGCGGCGCGGATCTCGAAATCGAAGCTGGACAGGTCAGCGACGGGCGGTGCCCTGAGCAAGGCGGAAGGGATCGCGGCCATCTCGGCCGTATGCAGCACATGCGCGGTGCCCTCGATCTCGAAGACAGGCTCGAGCCGCCCGATGGCCTTCGGCCCGGTTGAAGCCGGGAGCAGCGGCGCGACCACGCGCGTGCCGGTCTCAACCAGATCGGTCTGAAGATCGAGCACCAGCCGATTGCCGGCGATCCGATAGACCTGAAACTGCGCCATCAGTCGATCTTCAGAACCTGAAGATCGGCGAGCGGGGTGCCGTTGGCCTCGATCCAGGCGCGGCGCTCGGCAAGCGCCTCGGCATTCTCACGGGCCCAGGCTTCGGCTTTCGCCGCCCTTACAGCCTCGGCCAGCGCGGCATCGCTGATCGCCGACACGTTCAGGCCCAGCTCCCGCGCGGCGGCGAGATTGGTGGCACTGAGGGTGATGTTGGTGCGCTGCTTCTCGGTGGTGCTGTGCGGCATCGGGGATCCTCCTGCAACATACGGACCATACACACCTAACGTGTGCACGACAAGATCGCTGCGCACCTGACAACACGGGACAGAAATGACCCTCGATGATCTCAAGACCCGCCACAGCGCGCTGCTGGCGGCGCGCTACAGCGGCACCCGCAGCGTCAGCTATGACGGCAAGAGCTGACCTACGGCTCGGACGCGGAAATGGCGGCAGCGATTGCCGATATCGAGCGGCGGATCGCGGCACTGGAACGGACCAGTCGGCGCATCTTCCGCCCGCATGCCGTGAAGGATCTGTGATGAACTGGAGGCAGCGTCTCGGGGCGTTCATCGGCGGGTTCGATGCGGGACAGCACCACCGCCGCCTGCGCGGCTTCCGTGCGACGCGGGCGCATGTCAACGCGCTGATTGCCGCGTCGGGCCCCGGCATTACTGCCCGGGCCCGCTGGCTGGTGCGCAACAACGGCTATGCGGTGAACGCGGTGGAAAGCTGGGCGGCCAATACCGCCGGTGACGGCATCAAGCCGATCTCGAAGATCACCGATGCCGCGCGCAAGGAAGAACCGAAACCTCATGGCTTTTGGCTCGCGAAGAACTGGTTCGACCATTGTCCTCGGACCAATGGCGGAAAATGGTCTCACCTTTTTTTAAGATGTCCCTCTCCTCCTTGAGGATACGGTTCTCGCGCCGCAGCTGTTCGTTCTCCCGCGCAAGCTCGCGATCTTCGACTGATACCACATCCGTGTCGCGATGAGCCGTCACCCATTTGTTCAGCGTCGAAAGCCCAACACCAAGATCGTCGGCAACCTGACGCCGTGTCAGCCCGCTGGTCAGTGCAATTCGCACCGCGTCCTTGCGAAATTCATCCGTTCTTCCTGTGCCCATAGTTCGTCTCCCTTGCTGCACATTATGCTATCAAAGGAGCGGCACCAAACCGCGACAGGTCCACCGGCGGCGTAGAGCTTTGCCAGCACCCGGGCATCGATCTTGTCCGTCTTGGTC
>JADQCD010000058.1 GCA_016278285.1 Actibacterium sp. | reverse complement strand
GGCGAAAGCCTTATTTCGCCGCCGCCGAGTCCGATGGATCGTCGTTCATGCCCGGCGCCGCCGCCGGCCACCACGGCTGCCGCCGGCTTCGGCCGAGGCGCGGGCGGCTTCGGGATAGGGGGTTCCGGCCTCGACCGCGTCCAGCACCCGGCTGAACTTGATCCAGTCGTAGCCGTTGTCGTCGTGGTTCATCAGGAAGTTGGCAGCGCGGATCGCTTCCATCTCGACCGGGCGGACGGGGTTCATGATCGCGCTGGTCATGCCCGCGCCGATCGCCATTGGCAGGAACGCCGCGTTGATGCCATGCCGATGCGGCAGCCCGAAACTGATGTTCGACGCGCCACACGTGGTGTTCACGCCCAGCTCCTCGCGCAGACGCCGCACAAGAGCAAAAACCTGCTGCCCGGCGCTGGCCATCGCGCCCACCGGCATCACCAGCGGGTCCACGACGATGTCATGCGCGGGGATGCCGAAATCGGCGGCGCGTTCGACGATCTTCCTGGCCACGGCAAAACGCACGTCCGGGTCCTCGGAAATGCCGGTGTCATCATTGGAGATCGCGACGACCGGCACGTTGTATTTCTTCACCAAGGGCAGAACCATTTCCAGCCGCTCTTCCTCGCCCGTCACCGAGTTCAGAAGCGGCCGGCCATGCGCGGCCGCGAGTCCCGCCTCCAGCGCCGCGGGCACCGAGCTGTCGATGCACAGCGGAACGTCCACCAGTCCCTGCACCAGCTCGATCATCCGGGTCATCAGGGGCGGCTCGGTCTCGTTCGGGTTGGGATTGGAGTTATAGACCACGCCGGCATTGATATCGAGCACCATCGCCCCGCAGGCGACCTGCTCCAGCGCGTCCTTTTCGACGGTCGAAAAATCGCCCGCCTCAAGCTCGGCGGCAAGCTTCTTGCGTCCGGTAGGGTTGATGCGCTCGCCGATGACGCAGAAGGGCTCGTCAAAGCCGATGGTGACGGTGCGGGTCCTGGATTCGACAACGGTGCGGGTCATTCGGAATTCTGTCCTTCAGGATGGTCGGCCGGAACCGCGGCGGCGCCGCCGTGCTCGATGGCCCAGGTGGCGTTGGTCTGGATCCCGCCCAGCGGGAAGAAATGCACATGCTCGATATTGAAGCCGGGGGTGGCCGCCTTGTGGGCGGCGAGATCGGCGATGAATTCATCCGGTTCGAAGGGCAGCATCAGCTTGGTCACGTCGCGGGCCCGCTTTTGGAGCACGCGCAGCGACGGGCCGACACCGCAGGCCACCGCGAACTTTATCAGCGTTTGTAGCCTGGCCGGGCCGGCCACGCCGATATGAATCGGCAGGTGGATGCCTTCGGCGGACAGGCGGTCGGCCCAGGCGATGACCGGGGCGGCCTCGAAGGCGAACTGCGTGACGATGGCCATCTCGGCGTCGCTGCGCGCGGCGAAATCCTGTTTCCAGCGCAGCGCCTGCATCACGGCGCGATCGCCGCCATCTGGATCGATGTCGCGGTTACCCTCGGGGTGGCCGGCCACATGCAGCCGTGCGAAACCGTCGAACAGGCCGGTTTCCATAAGCTGCATCGAGCTGTGAAAATTACCCTGCGGCGCCGACACGCCACCAGCCAGCAGCAGCGCCTGACGCACGCCGGCCTCGCCCTGATAGCGCGCGATCCAGTCGGCCAGCATCGCCTTGTCGCGGATGATGCGCGCGGGGAAATGCGGCATCGGCTCCAGCCCCTCGGCGCGCAGCCGTGCGGCGGTGGCCACCATCTCGTCGATCGGGGTGCCGTCGATATGGGCGATATAGACGCGCGTGCCGGCCGGAAGCAGCGTGCGGAAATCCGCAACCTTCGCGGCAGTGCGTGGCATCACCTCGATGGAATAGCCCCGCAGGAAGGCCTCCACCCGGGGATCGACGGGCATGGCGCGGTCTTCGCGCCTCTTGAATTGAAGCAATGCCATCGTGGCCTCCCTCAGCCTTTGAAAGGTCAGTTCCATCCGGCGTTGGCGATCAGCGCCTTCAGCCGGTCGTCGTCATATTCGGCCTCGATCCGCGCGGCCTCGGCCTCGGCGATCTGTTCAGGAGAACCCGCGTCGATCATGTAGGGGGCGGCGCGGCGCCATTCGGCCAGATAGGCGTCGGTGTCACGCGCTCCGGTCTGCATCGCGCAGCGGTCGATCGCTTTCTCGAACCTCTCGTCCAGCACGCGCTTGGCGCCGCGACGGCCCTTGCCGACGATGATCTGCGCCGGAATGTCGCGCCAGCAGACGATTGTGACCTCGGGCATCTGATTCCCCTGATTTCGGTTCCCCGCTTCTACGCTGCATGCCCCTGCCGGCGGCGACGATTTTCGACATGACACGGGCGTGTTGCGACGTTCTTCGCCGATCCGCCCGGGCAACTACCCGCACGACGCGCTTGCACCGCGCATCCCGGCCCACTACCTTTACCAGCAAGTTGAGTTGGAGGGCGATCGAAATGGCGCCCAGGCGTTCCGCAGGCGCGGGCGCGTTCCCGAAATCGGTGGCAACCCCCGCGCCGAACACGCCGGAC
>JADQCD010000059.1 GCA_016278285.1 Actibacterium sp. | reverse complement strand
CAAGCTGGTCAGCTCCGAGGTGCGCCCGGCGGTCGAAAGCCTGGTGAACGAGAAGCTGTCCGAGTGGTTCGAGGAACACCCGAACGAGGCACGCCAGATCGTCGGCAAGATCATCGAGGCCGCCCTGGCCCGCGAGGCCGCGCGAAAGGCGCGGGAACTGACGCGCCGCAAGACCGCGATGGACGTGGCCTCGCTTCCTGGAAAGCTGGCCGATTGCCAGGAAAAGGATCCGGCGCTGTCCGAGCTTTTTCTGGTCGAGGGCGACTCGGCCGGCGGGTCGGCCAAACAGGGCCGGTCGCGGCAGAATCAGGCCGTGCTTCCCCTTCGCGGCAAGATCCTGAACGTGGAACGCGCACGCTTTGACCGGATGCTGTCCAGCCAGGAGATCGGCACGCTGATTACCGCGCTCGGCACCGGCATCGGCCGCGACGAGTTCGACATCTCCAAGCTGCGCTACCACAAGATCGTCATCATGACCGATGCCGACGTGGACGGTGCGCATATCCGGACGCTGTTGCTGACCTTCTTTTTCCGGCAGATGCCCGAGATCATCGAGGGCGGATACCTCTATATCGCGCAGCCGCCGCTGTTCAAGGTCGCTCGGGGAAAGTCCGAAGTCTATCTGAAGGACCAGCCCGCGCTTGAAGATTACCTGATCCAGATGGGCGTTGACGGTGCGACGCTGCGCCTGGGCAATGGTGAGGAACTGGCCGGCCAGGATCTGGCCCGCGTGGTCGAGGATGCCCGCCAGGTGCGCCGCATCCTGTCCGTGTTCCCGACGCATTACCCGTCGCATATCCTGGAGCAGGCGGCTATTGCCGGCGCCTTCGTGCCTGGCAAGCTTGATGCCGACCTTGAGGGAATGGCCAGCCACGTCGCCGAACGTCTGGACCTGATCGCGCTGGAATACGAACGCGGCTGGACGGGGCGCCCGACGCAGGATCGCGGCATGCGGTTTACCCGTATCGTGCGCGGCGTGGAAGAAACCCGCAGCCTTGACGGTCAGGTTCTCCGCTCGGGCGAGGCGCGACGTCTGGGCACCCTGACCGAAAGCCTGCAGGAGATCTACGATCAACCCGCCACGCTGGTGCGCAAGGACAAGTCGATGCTGATCCATGCCCCGAGCGATCTTCTGGACGCGATCCTGACCGAAGGCGAAAAGGGCCTGTCCCTGCAACGCTACAAGGGGCTGGGCGAGATGAACCCCGGTCAGCTCTGGGAAACCACGCTGGACCCCGAAGCGCGGACGCTCTTGCAGGTCAAGATCGGGGACGTGGCCGAGGCAGACGACATTTTCACGAAACTGATGGGCGACGTGGTGGAGCCGCGCCGCGAATTCATCCAGAGCAATGCCCTGAGCGTGGCGAACCTGGATTTTTGAACCATTGCAGGGCGCGCGTGTGCAGGCACGCCGCCCGGCCTGATCGCGCTCCCTCCCTCTCTCAGAACCATTCGACGGGCCGTCAATGCCCCGGGCTTAAACCGCTGTTAAACCCTGTTTCTGCAATGTGTGCCTGATTGCAATGGAGGGCAGCATGATGGTCGGCCGGGCATATTTGGATCTGGCGCAGGCGGGAATCGACGACAGTCCACTTTCGGCTGCCGTCGCGGCCCGTGATAACGATGTGCTTCGCATGGTTCGTCGCGCCCTGCGCGAACGCGATATCATGTTGGCCTATCAGCCGGTAATGCGTGCAGGCGGGGGCTCGGTGCCCGCCTTTTACGAGGGGCTGGTCCGGATCCTCGACAAGACCGGGCGCATCATTCCGGCCCGCGATTTCGTTCATGCCGTCGAAGCCACGGAACTGGGCAGGATGATCGACTGCGTGGCGCTGGAACTGGGCCTGTCGGCACTGGAGGAAGAGCCGACATTGCGCCTGTCGATCAACATGTCCGCCCGGTCCGTCGGATATCCGTACTGGATGCAGACGCTCAACCACGGGTTGGGGCGCGATCCGACGATGGGCGAACGGCTTATCCTGGAAATCACCGAAAGCTCGGCGATGCTGATGCCCGATCTCGTGACGGTGTTCATGAAGGACCTTCAACATCGGGGAATTGCCTTTGCGCTGGATGATTTCGGCGCCGGATTCACCTCGTTCCGATATCTCCGGGAATTCTTCTTCGACATCATCAAGATCGACGGCCAATTCATTGGCGGCATCGCCCGAAACCCCGACAACCAGGTCCTGACCGCTGCCCTGATCTCGATCGCGCAGCATTTCGACATGTTCACCATCGCCGAGAACGTCGAGGCGGCAGAGGATGCGGCCTTCGTCCAGGCGGCGGGGATCGATTGCGTCCAGGGGTATTTCTATGGTGCGCCAAGCGTCACGCCACCCTGGAAGCATCCCGCGCGGGGGACGAAAAGGACCGCCTGATGCTCCGCCATTTCGCAGCTGCGGCATAAATTGTTGCGGATGCGGCCCCGAAGGCGTAGGAAATGACCGACTGAGCCGGGCGCGGGGGGCGCTTTTCGGCCTTCGGCCCGCCCCTCCCTGCCGGCGCAACCCGGGGAGAGGAATGACCCATGACAAATACCGTGATCG
>JADQCD010000288.1 GCA_016278285.1 Actibacterium sp. | reverse complement strand
CTCGTCGGGCAGGGGGCAGACCTGCGCGGCGGGCATCACCCGCGCCTGCGCATAAGCGCCGGGTGGCTGCGCGGCATAGGCCACCCGGTCGCCGGTCTTCAGATGCGCGACGCCGTCACCCACCGCCTCGACCACGCCAGAGGCTTCCATCCCCAGCGGGCTGGGCAGGGACAGCTTGTAGACGCCGCTGCGCTGGTAGATGTCGATGAAGTTCAGCCCGCAGGCCTTCTGCGCCAGCCGAACTTCGCCGGGGCCCGGGTCTCCCACCGGCCGGTCGGCCAGATACATCGCCTCGGGGCCGCCGAACGCGTCGATCATTACCGTTTTCGCAGTCCGTGTCGCCATGGTCCTTCCTTTCCGTTTCATGCGCTGTCGGGCATTTCGCATATAGTCCCGCGGCGGCGGCTCCGCGGCAACCGCCTTTGCCCGGGCGATGTCGCTTTTTTCGCGTGACGTGTCGGACGCCCTGCGTAACGCGGCGCCGTTATCTGCAATTTAGGCCACAGACACGCAAAGCGGAGCGTCCCCATGAAGACCCATGTGAAAGCACTTGTCGTCGGTGGCGGCGCCGTCGGCGCCTCGATCGCCTATCACCTTGCGAAAGCGGGTTGGTCGGATGTGATGCTGCTGGAGCGTGACGAGTTGACCTCGGGCTCCACCTGGCACGCGGCCGGGTTGCTTCCGCTGTTCAACATGGGCTACGCCCCGACGCATATTCACAAGTATTCGGTCGATTTCTACAAGTCGCTGGAGGCCGAGACCGGCCTGAACGCGGGCTTTTCGGTCGTCGGCAACCTGCGCATGGCGCAGACCGACGCACGCATGGACGAATACATGCTCTATGCCTCGACGGCCGAGACCTGCGGTGTGCCGTATGAGTGGCTCAGCCCCGCCCAGATCAAGGAGCGCTGGCCGCTGGTCAACACCGAGGACTTGAAGGGCGCGATCTATCACCCCACGGACGGCTATATAAATCCCGCCGACGTGACCATGGCCATGGCCAAGGGTGCGCGCCAGCGTGGCGTGACGACCGAGCGCAAGTGGCAGGCCGACGCCTATGAGTGGACCGGCAGCGAATGGCGCGTGACCTGCACGAAGATGGTCGAGAAGGGCGGCAACCTGATCCCCTCGGAAGAGCGGATCGTGATCACCGCCGAGCATGTGGTCACCGCCACCGGAAATCACGCGCAGCGCACCGCCCGGCTGCTGGGCCTCAAGATCCCCGCCATTCCGGTGGAGCATCAGTTCATCGTCACCGAACCCGACCCGGCACTGGTCGCGTATCGCAAGGCCGGTCAGCCCGAACACCCCGTGCTGCGCGATGCCGACGCCAAATGGTATGTCCGCGAAGAGCGCGGCGGCTGGATCCTGGGCCCCTATGAGCGGGGCGCGCCGGCGCGGTTCGAGTACGGCGTGCCCGACAGTTTCCGTGCCGACCTCTTCCCCCTCGACCTGGAGCGGATCGAGGAGGAATACATGTCCATGATCCACCGCATCCCCTCGACCGAGGAGGTGGGGCTGAAGGACGATTTCAATGGTCCGATCTGCTACACCCCCGATGGCAACCCACTGGTCGGCCCGGCGCCGGGGCTGCGCAACATGTGGCTGGCCGAAGGTTTCTCTTTCGGCATCACCGCCGCCGGCGGCACCGGGTATTACCTGGCGCAGACGATGGTCAACGGCGAGGCCGAGATCGACATGGCCAGCCTCGACCCCAAGCGCTTTGGCAGCTGGATGACGACCGAATACGCCGCCCGCAAGAACGAAGAGGCGTATAGCCACGTCTATATCCTTCACCATCCCGACGAAGAGCGCCCGGCCTGCCGGCCGCTGCGCACCGCGCCCTGCCATGACCGGATGGCCGCGCATGGCGCCCGGTTCGGCGCCGTCAACGGGTTCGAGCGTCCCAACTATTTCGCGCCCGCCGGGTTCGACGACCATGACGCGCGCAGCTTCCGCCGCGGCGGCTGGTGGCAATATGCCGCGGAAGAGGCCCGCGCGATCCGTTCGGGCGTCGGCATGATCGACGCGACCGCCTTCACCAAGCATGTGGTTCGCGGGCCGGGCGCGACGCAGTTTCTGGACTGGTTCACCTGCAACAAGCTGCCCAAGGTGGGCCGGATCAACCTGACCTACGCGCTGACCGGGCATGGCACCACGCGCACGGAATACACAATCGTGCGCCTCGCCGAGGACGAGTATTACCTGATCTCGGCCGGGGCGTGGACGGCGTATGACAGCGATTACCTGCGCAAGGCGGCCGAGGATCGGCGCGCGGATTTCGGCTATGTCGAGGTGCATGACGTTACCACGCAATGGGGCGTCTTCGCCATTGCCGGACCGAAGACCCGCGAGGTGCTGCTGGAGGTGTTGAAGGATGCCGAGCCGCAAACCGCACTGTCGAACAAGCGTTTTCCCTGGCTGTCGATGCGCGACATCGAACTGGGCATGTGCCCGGTGCGCGCGGTGCGCGTGGCCTATACCGGCGAGCTGGGCTGGGAGCTGCACCACCCCGTCGAGATGCAGAACTATCTTTTCGATCTGCTGATGGCGGCGGGCGAGGTGCATGGGCTGAAACTGGTCGGCGCGCGGGCGCAGAACTGGTTGAGACAGGAAAAATCCTATCGCGCCTTCGGGCACGAACTGGGCCGCGACGCCACCCCGCTGGAGGCAGACCTGCCGCGCTTCGTGGACATGTCCAAGGATTTTTTCGGCAAGCAGGCGCTGGAGGCCACCGGCATCCGCAGCAAATGCGTGACGCTGCTGATCGACGGGCCGCAGTATGCCGACCCCTGGGGGCGCGAGGCGCTTTATGACGGTCAGGACCGTGTCGGCCGTTTGACTTCGGGCGGGTATTCGGTGGCGTTCGACAAGTCGATCGGCATGGGCTATGTCCGGCCCGAACTGGCCGACCCGGGGACCCGGCTGAAGGTCAAGATGTTCGACCGGTTGTGGGACGCCGAGGTGACCGTGGACAGCCCCTATGACAGCAACAACGGGGCGATCCGCGCGGACGGATAGTGGCTCGACGACACACGACAGCATGCCGTCGCGGGCGTTTTGCGCCGCAGGACACTGCTGGCGGCGTGGTCAGATCGCAGAACTGTGCCCGGTCTTCGACAAGTCGTAAGCGTCGAAAGCCCGCGCGATCATCCGCGTCAAGGGCCGGGCATGCACGGGAATGTCGAATCCTCTGTCGGACAGTTCGACCATGCCGGGAAACTGCGCCTCGGCCTCGGCGAACATCGCCTGCAGCCTGGCCGGGTCGATGTCAAAGCCTTGCATGATTTCTGCTGCGTCGATGCGGAAATCGCACATCAGCGCCTCGATCAGCCGACCACGCAGCCGGTCCTCAACGCTGAAGACATGTCCCCGCCCGGTTGCAAAACGGCCCGCGCGGATCCGCGATGTGTATTCCGAGGTGGCGGAAATGTTCTGTGCATAGCCCTGCGGAAAGTGCGAAATCGACGAGGCCCCCAGACCGACCAGCGCCACGGCGGTGTCATCGGTATAGCCCTGGAAATTGCGCCGCAGCCGGCCGGTGCGGCTGGCCACGTCCAGCCCGTCGCCGGGCCGGGCGAAATGGTCGATCCCGATTTCGCGGTAACCGTCCCACAGAAACAGCCGCCGTGCCGTGTCGAACAGCTTCAGCCGTTCCTGCGGCGTGGGCAGAACGTCGGACGGGATCAGCTGTTGGCGCTTGGACATCCACGGCACATGCGCATAGCCGTAAAGCGCGACCCTGTCGGGCGACAGCGACAGCAATTTCTGAACGCTTTCGGCGATCCGTTCGCCGTTCTGGTGCGGCAGCCCGTACAAGATGTCGGCGTTCAGGCTGGAAATGCCGCGCTCGCGAATCATTTCCACTGCCGCGCGGGTGATCTCATAGCTCTGGATGCGTCCGATCGCCGCCTGGATATCGGGATCGAAATCCTGAACCCCGACAGAGGCACGGTTCATCCCCGCCGCGGCCAGGGCGTCCAGCCGTCCGGCGTCGATTTCGTTCGGATCGATCTCGACGGAAAATTCGGCGTCTTCTCCCAACGGGACCGCTGCGAAAATGGCTTCGGCCAGCTCGGCCAGCATCTCGGCGGGCATCAGGGTCGGCGTGCCGCCGCCCCAGTGCAGCCGCGACAACGTCACACCATCGGGCAAGGTGCGGCCAAGCATTGCGATCTCGGCCTTCAGCGTGTCCAGATAGGCTCGTACCGGCGCGTCGGTCTTGGTGCCCTGGGTCCGGCACGCACAGAACCAGCACAATCTCCGGCAGAACGGCACATGGACATAGAGCGAGATCCGCGCGCCCGGCGCGATCTGCCCGATCCACCCGGAAAATTCGCCGTCGCCCACCGACGCCGAGAAATGCGGTGCCGTCGGATAGCTGGTGTATCGCGGCACCCGCGCGTCGAATAGACCTAGGCGTGACAGTTGAGATTCGCTAATCATTGGCCTAGCTCTAATGGTGTGTTGATACCTGAACCTTGATCGAAGTCAAAAAGTGATTGAGCCGTATGCCCTCAAAGGATTTTCCCCTCGCGAACATCGATTGCGGTGATTGTCCGATCCGCCACCGCGCCGTCTGTGCACGCTGCGAGGCCGACGAACTGCGTGCACTTGAGGCGATCAAGTTCTACCGGACCTTCGAGGCCGGCCAGACGGTGATCTGGGCGGGGGACAAGATGGATTTCGTGGCTTCCGTGGTCGAGGGAATCGCCACGCTCAGCCAGACGATGGAGGATGGCCGCACCCAGATGGTGGGCCTTCTGCTTCCTTCGGATTTTGTCGGCCGTCCGGGGCGGGAAACCGCCGCCTATGACGTGACCGCCACCTCTCGTGTCACGATGTGCTGCTTTCGCCGAAAACCCTTCGAAGAGCTTATGGGCCGCACCCCGCATATCGGGCAGCGGCTGCTCGAGATGACGCTGGACGAACTCGATGCCGCGCGGGAATGGATGCTGCTTCTGGGGCGCAAGACCGCGCGCGAAAAGATCGCCAGCCTGCTGGCGATCATCGCCCGGCGTGACGCTTCTCTGAAACTGGCCCGGAACAGTCGCAGCATTGTCTTCGACCTGCCCCTGAGGCGCGAGGCCATGGCAGACTATCTCGGGCTCACGCTGGAAACCGTCTCCCGCCAGATTTCGGCATTGCGGCGCGATGGCGTGATCGAGCTGGAGGGCAAGCGCCACGTCATCGTCCCCGACATGGAACGGCTCCTGGGCGAGACGGGCGACGACACCGATGGCGGCATGTTCGCCTGACCGGCCGGTTGCCTTCATCTTGCGCCAAATACTCCGGGGATGTCTGAGGGGGCAGCGCCCCCTCATCGCCTGCGCCGGGCAACCGCGCCGGCGCATGTTGCGCTCAGTGTGCCATGAAGACGGGAATTTCGGCCCCTTCCAGCATGTCGCGCGTGGCACCGCCCATGATCGCTTCGCGGAATCTCGAATGTCCATAGGCGCCCATAACCAGAAGATCGGCCCCGGTCTCGTCCAGATGGCGATTGAGAACGTCGGAGACGCGCGGCATGGTCTTGGCCAGAACCGATATCTCGGCTTTCACACCGTGCCGGCCCAGCATTTGCGACAGCATCCCCCCGGGGTCGGAACGGTCGGGGCCGTGCTGTGGCGGATCTATCACCACGATGTTCGCACTTTCCGCGGCCTGCAGCAGCGGCAAGGCCTTGCGCACCGCCGCGAGCGCCTCGATTCCCTGGTTCCAGGCAATGACGATCCGCTGCCCGATGGCAGAGGCATCGGCGCCTTCGGGCATTACCAGAAGCGGCGCCCGTCCATCGAACAAAACCGATTCGACCACCGCCTCATCTTCGATTCCGCGTTTCTCGCCATAGGGTTTGGGCAGGACGACCAGATCGGCGAACCGGGACCGCTGGGCGACGATATGCGAAAGGCCGGCGATCTGCGCCACCGCCGAATCGCAGCCCCATTTCATGCTTTCCGGGGCCATGCGTTTTTTTACCGCCTCCTCGATCGCCGCGGCATCTTCCTGGGCGCGTTGCAGAGTCTCCTGCATCAGCACTGCGCTTGTGCCGGCATAGTAATATCCGGTCTGGGTGCGGTCGATACCGAGGCAAAGGATGTCCAGATGCGCGTCTTCGCGCGCGGCCAGGGCGATGGCGGCTTCCAGCGCGCTGGCTTGCAGGTCGTCGTCGGTCACGATTGTCAGGATTGTCTTGTAAGCCACCTGAGTGCTCCTTTGGGATGGGTTCGCCAAGTTCTGTCGGATCAAGATTACCCCCATGACTTGCAGGCCACCTTGATGCGGATCAACCCCGCCCGAGGGTATCCTTGACATGGATCAAGGCAGCGTGACCCGGCTGCCGCCATACCGCATCTGTCGAAATTCTACCCTCACCCGACGCGAATCGGGGCGGGACTGACGAAGGGACGCAGGATGTGGGAATACGTTAAGATGGCCCTGTTCGGCGTGATCGCGGTGCTTGCCGCGATTGCCGCGAACTATGCCAGGGATGTCGCCTATCTGCTACACGCGCTGATCGTGATGGCGGTGGCGGCCGGGCTTTTCATATGGACGGTGCGGCGCGCGGATGAGCCGAGAACACCAGTGGATACGGGCAGCTACATGGACGGTGTCGTGCGCGCCGGTGTCATCGCAACGGCCTTCTGGGGGGTTGTCGGGTTCCTTGTGGGAACCTTTATCGCCTTCCAGCTGGCATTTCCGGCGCTCAATTTCGACTGGGCGCAGGGTTATGCCAATTTCGGGCGACTGCGCCCGCTTCATACCTCTGCGGTGATCTTTGCCTTTGGCGGCAACGCGCTGATCGCCACATCCTTCTATGTCGTCCAGCGGACCTCGGCGGCGCGGCTGTGGGGCGGCAATGCCGGCTGGTTCGTTTTCTGGGGCTATCAGCTGGTTATCGTGCTGGCGGCGACGGGCTATTTGCTGGGTTCGACCCAGTCCAAGGAATATGCCGAACCCGAGTGGTATGTCGATCTGTGGCTGACCATCGTCTGGGTCGTCTATCTGGCGGTGTTCCTGGGCACGATCATCAAGCGTAAAGAGCCGCATATCTACGTCGCCAACTGGTTCTATCTGTCCTTCATCGTCACCATCGCGATGCTGCATGTCGTCAACAACCTGTCGCTTCCGGTGTCGATCTTCGGATCGAAATCGGTGCAGGTATTCGCCGGTGTGCAGGATGCCATGACGCAATGGTGGTACGGCCACAACGCGGTGGGCTTCTTCCTGACGGCCGGCTTCCTGGGGATGATGTATTACTTCGTGCCGAAACAGGCCGAACGCCCGATCTACAGTTACAAGCTGTCGATCATCCACTTCTGGGCGCTGATCTTCCTGTATATCTGGGCCGGTCCGCACCATCTGCACTATACGGCGCTGCCGGACTGGGCCTCGACGCTGGGCATGGTGTTTTCGATCATGCTGTGGATGCCTTCCTGGGGGGGCATGATCAACGGGCTGATGACTTTGTCGGGGGCCTGGGACAAGCTGCGCACCGATCCGATCATCAGAATGATGGTGGTCTCGGTCGGTTTCTACGGCATGTCCACCTTCGAAGGACCGATGATGTCGATCAGGGCCGTCAATTCGCTCAGCCACTACACCGACTGGACGATCGGCCATGTGCATTCCGGCGCGTTGGGCTGGAATGGCATGATCACATTCGGCGCACTCTATTTCCTCGTGCCGCGCTTGTGGAACCGTGAGCGGCTTTACAGCCTCAGCCTGGTGTCCTGGCACTTCTGGCTGGCGACGATCGGCATCGTTCTCTACGCGTCGTCGATGTGGGTGTCGGGCATCATGGAGGGCCTGATGTGGCGCGAGGTCGATGCCCAGGGCTTCCTGGTCAACTCGTTCGCCGATACGGTCAGCGCCAAGTTCCCGATGTATGTGGTTCGTGGTCTTGGCGGGGTGATGTTCCTGCTGGGCGCGCTGATCATGTGCTACAACCTCTGGAAAACCGTGAGCTCGGTTTCGGCGCGTGCCGAAGCCCCGGCCGCGGTTCCCGCTGAATAAGGATCGCGGCAATGTCTATCCTCGACAAACACAAGATACTCGAGAAGAACGCGACGCTGCTTCTGGTGTTCAGCTTTCTGGTCGTAACCATCGGCGGGATCGTCGAAATCGCCCCGCTGTTCTATCTGGAAAACACCATCGAGAAGGTAAAGGGTATGCGCCCCTATTCACCGCTCGAACTGACCGGGCGTGATATTTACGTCCGCGAGGGGTGCTATGTGTGCCACAGCCAGATGATCCGCCCGATGCGCGACGAGGTGGAGCGTTACGGCCATTACAGTCTGGCGGCCGAGTCGATGTACGACCATCCCTTTCAGTGGGGCTCCAAGCGAACCGGGCCGGACCTGGCCCGCGTGGGCGGGCGGTATTCGGATGCATGGCATGTGGATCACCTGACCGATCCGCAGGCGGTGGTGCCGGAATCGGTGATGCCCAAATACGGGTTCCTCAAGGACCGGATGATCGAGCCTACGCATATCGAGCAGCGGCTGAAGACCGACAGGATGGTGGGCGTGCCCTATACCGATGAGATGATTGCCAACGCGGCGGCCGATTTCGAGGTTCAGGTCGATCCGTTCGGAGATACCGAGGGGCTGCTGCAACGCTATCCCGGGGCACAGGTGCGCAATTTCGACGGTGCGCCGGGCATTTCCGAGATGGATGCGTTGATTGCCTATCTGCAAATGCTGGGCACGCTGGTCGATTTCTCGACCTTCCAGCCCGTGGCCAGTCGCTGAGGGATCGAAATGGAACAGTATTCGTTTCTACGTCAATTCGCCGACAGCTGGATGCTGTTGTTCCTGACGCTGTTCTTCGTCGGCGTGATCGTCTGGGCGTTCCGTCCCGGCAGCGGGCGAGCGCACGAGGACAGCGCCAACATCCCTTTCCGGCACGATTCGAAACCCGCCAGTGGTGACGACGCCAGGAACGACGCGCATGGCAAGGAGGCGCGGACATGAGCACGGAAAACAAGAAGCACCCCGACGACGTCGAGACCACGGGACATTCCTGGGACGGTATCGAAGAGTTCAACAACCCCTTGCCGCGCTGGTGGTTGTGGACCTTCTATGCCACGATCGTCTGGGCGTTGCTGTATACGATCGCCTATCCTGCATGGCCGCTGATCTCCCAGGCCACGCCAGGTCTTCTGGGCTATTCCACCCGCGCCGACGTGCAGGAGGATATCCAGCGGTTCGAGCAGATGAACGCGCCGGTCGAGGCCGAACTGGTGAGGACCGAACTGACCCGGATCCCCGAGCAGCCCCAGTTGATGAACTATGCCGTGAATGCCGGCGAGGCGGTCTTTCAGACATGGTGCGCGCAGTGCCACGGCTCGGGTGGGGCCGGGGTGCAGGCATCGGGCTATCCGAACCTGCTGGACAATGCCTGGCTGTGGGGCGGCACGATCGACGAGATTCACTATACCGTAAGCCACGGCATTCGGAATGAAACCGACCCCGATGCGCGCTATTCGCAGATGCCCGCCTTTGGCCAGATTCTCGAACCGAAGCAAATCGACCAGGTGGTGCAATATGTCCGCCGCCTGTCGGGGCAAAAGGCCGACGCCGCGCTTGCCGACGCAGGAGCGGAGGTATTCGCCAACAATTGTGCCGCTTGTCACGGTGAAAACGGGACCGGCGATCAGACCCAGGGTGCGCCCAACCTGACCGATGCGATCTGGCTTTACGGCGGCGATGTTCCGACGTTGACCGAAACTGTCACCAATGCCCGCTTTGGCGTGATGCCGGCCTGGCAATCCCGGCTGAGCGAAGCCGACATCCGCGCCGTCGCAACCTATGTCCACCAACTGGGTGGCGGCCAATAGGCGCAGCCGCTTTTGTGCAGAGCTTCCGGCGGCCCGTGTCATGGGCCGCCGGTCGAAGGCACCGGCCCTGATCCTGTTCGCGCGTTTCCTCGGGGGCCGGTGCCGTTTCGCGGCCCGGGTGCGGTTTCGCAACCAGCAAGGGCGTCAGCCCATGGAACTTCCGGCCTGGCGCATTGCGACACGCCGCTTGTCGTATAAATGACTCCAGATGCCGATCCCGCTCCAGGATGCGACATAGAAAACGCCTGTGGCCAGGATGATCTCGCCGGGCAGGGGGCCGATATCCGCGCGGTCCACCAATGCCGCCCAGCTGGTGACGCCTTGCGGATGGACTACCAGTTTTCCGACATAGGCCAGGGTCTGGATCAACAGGATCCAGATATAGTTGCGCCGAATCCGCCGTCCCAGGGCGGTAATCAACCGGACGTGGTATTCCGGGGTCATGTAATCCCGCGCCAGCCGCGTCTGCCAGTCGGTAGCATGGTAGTCCCCGTTGCCGTCCAGAAGCGGCACATAAAAATGCGTTTCAAGCCAGCGGGCCCGCGCCCTCCATACGTTGAAATACCGATAGCGGCGCGCCTCAAGCCACAGGAACAGGAAGATCAGCACGCCCACCAGCAGCAAGGGCACCGCAGAGGCGTTGGGCGATGAGAACGAGATCGATAGCGCGACACCCAACGTCACCACCGCCCAGTTGGTGGTGGTGTCCAGCCGGGTGCGCCATATCGTGCTGCGATAGACCTCGCCCCGGTAAAGATGGGCCAGGGCGGACATCTCGGCCGGGGATATTTCGCGTCTTTCCGGGCTCTCGGTATCCATTGTCCCTCCGGCGGACATGCGCTGGTATCATTGCACGACATGACGGGCCGGTCAAAAATGTCGCGGATGTATTTGCTGCGTCGGCAACATATGTTTGATCCACGTCAAGGCCGGGACCCGTCGGCTCTGTCACAACATCCGCAGCCCACGACCCGGATAACGGAGAAATTCACTTGAGCTCGACCGATACCCCGCAAGAGCCGCTTTATTCCGCGCGCGAGCCGATTTTCCCGCGTCGGGTCAAGGGCAAGTTTCGCACGCTGAAATGGTGGCTGATGGCGCTCACGCTGGGCATCTATTATCTGACGCCGTGGATCCGCTGGGATCGCGGGCCCAGCATGCCCGATCAGGCGGTACTGGTGGACCTGGCGAACAGGCGCTTTTTCTTTTTCTGGATCGAGATCTGGCCACATGAATTCTACTTCGTGGCGGGGTTGCTGATCATGGCGGGGCTGGGGCTGTTCCTGTTTACCTCCGCTCTGGGGCGCGTCTGGTGCGGCTATGCCTGTCCACAGACGGTCTGGACCGATCTTTTCATCCTGGTGGAACGCTGGGTCGAAGGCGATCGGAACAAGCGCGTCAAGCTGTGGAATGCGAAATGGGATGCGCGCAAGGTGCGATTGCGGGCCACCAAGTGGACGCTTTGGTTGCTGATCTCGGTGGCGACAGGCGGGGCCTGGGTGTTCTATTTCACCGACGCGCCCACGCTGCTGGGAAACCTCGTCACGTTCGACGCGCCGGCGGTGGCCTATGCCACGATCCTGGTGCTGACCGCCACGACCTTTGTCTTTGGCGGATTCATGCGCGAACAGATCTGTATCTACATGTGCCCATGGCCGCGCATCCAGGCCGCGATGATGGACGAGGACACGCTGACCGTCGCCTATCGCGAATGGCGGGGCGAGCCGCGCGGCCGGGGCAAGGACCGCGAAGGTCTGGGCGATTGCATCGACTGCAATGCCTGCGTGAACGTCTGCCCGATGGGCATCGACATCCGTGACGGGCAGCAGCTGGCCTGCATCACCTGTGCGCTTTGTATCGATGCCTGCGATGACGTGATGGAAAAGATCGGCAAACCGCGCGGATTGATCGACTATATGGCCTTGACCGACGAGACGCGCGAGCGCGCCGGAAATCCGCCCAAGCCGATCTGGAAACATGTATTCCGTCCGCGCACGGTGCTTTACACCACGCTGTGGGCGGCGATCGGCGTCGGCCTTCTGGTCGCCTTGTTCGTCCGCCCCGAGATCGACATGACGATTTCGCCGGTTCGCAATCCCACCTATGTGTTGCTGGCCGACGGATCGGTGCGCAACACCTATGAGGTGCGCCTGCGCAACAAGCAGGGCGAGGCGCGGCCATTCCGCATTTCGCTGTCGGGCACACCGGCCATGCGCATCGAACTGGAGGGAACCCCTTATGAAGTCGTCGAGGTGCCGGCCGACAGCACCCAGCTTCAGCGCGTTTATGTGATCGCTGCGGCGGGATCGCCCGCCGCCGAGGCCGAGCGCACCGAGATCCGGCTTTGGGTCGAAGACACGATCAGCGGCGATCGCAGCCATGGCGACACGGTGTTCAACGGCAAGGAGAACTGAGACATGGGCGGAAAGGAACTTACCGGCCGCAAGGTGCTGGCGATCACCGTTTCCGCTTTTGCCGTCATCATCGGCGTGAACCTGGTGATGGCCTTCAAGGCGGTCAGTACATTTCCCGGTCTTGAGGTGAGAAACGGCTATGTCGCAAGCCAGACGTTCAACGAACGGCTTCAGGCGCAGAAGGCCCTGGGCTGGGTCGTGGAAACGGGGTATGCGGACGGTCGCCTGACCCTCACCTTTCGAGACCGCGACGGCGACCGGGTGGTGCCGCGCGATCTTTCCGTCCTGATCGGACGCACGACCGAATCGAATGACGATATCCGCCCCGAGTTAACCGGCCAGGCCGGTCGCTATGCCGCACGGGTGGGGTTGGACAAAGGCAAGTGGATGTTGCTGGTTCAGGCAAAGGCCGAGGACGGCACCGATTTCCGTCAGCGGCTGGACCTGTTCGTGCGGGGCTAGGCGATGACCGTGACGGACCCGCCCCGCTTTTCCGGCTGCGCGGCCTGTTCGGTCGCGCCTCTGGCCGAACGGACGGCCGAGCCGTCCGGGCGGGGCGGGAACGAATTGTTGCTGTCCCTGCCCACGATCCATTGTGCCGGTTGCATCTCGACGGTGGAACGGGGGCTGAACGAGACGCCCGGGGTTCGCGGGGCGCGGGTGAACCTGACGCTCAAGCGGGCAAGTGTCACCACCGATCCCGGCATGACTGCTGCGGACCTCATCCCCGTGTTGGACGGGCTGGGCTATGAGGCGCATGAGTTGGATCCGGGCGTGCTGTCGGCGACGGCGACCGACCGGGCCGGCCGCGACATCCTGATGCGGCTGGCGGTGGCGGGGTTCGCCATGATGAATGTCATGTTGCTGTCGGTCGCGGTCTGGTCCGGCGCGGCGGACGCCACGCGCGATCTGTTTCACTGGATATCGGCGGCGATCGCGCTGCCCGCGATCGCGTTCTCGGGCCAGCCTTTCTTTCGCAATGCCTGGTCGGCATTGTCGGTCCGGCGGCTGAACATGGACGTGCCGATCTCGCTGGCGATCACGCTGGCGGCCGGCATGTCGCTTTACGAGACGATGTTGTCGGGGCGGCACGCCTATTTCGACGCGGCCTTGTCGTTGACCTTTTTCCTGCTCGCCGGGCGTTATCTGGATCATCGAACCCGCGCCATCGCGCGCTCTGCGGCAGAGGAACTTGCCGCGCTGGAGGTGCCCCGCGCGCTGCGCGTGACCGACGGCGCCGAGGAGACCGTCGCCATCGCCGATCTGGTGCCCGGTGACATCGTGCGGGTCAAGCCCGGTGCCCGGTTGCCGGTGGACGGGGTTGTCGTGACCGGCCAGTCCGAGATCGACCGCTCGCTGCTGACCGGAGAGACGCTGCCGGTTTATGCCGGGCAGGGCGCGACGCTGAGCGCGGGCGAGATGAACCTGACCGGCCCGCTGGACGTTCGGGTGACGGCGGCGGGCGAGCACAGTTCGTTGCATCGAATGGCAGAGCTGGTGGCCATCGCGGAAAGCGCGCGCAATCGTTACACGTCGCTTGCCGACCGCGCGGCGCGGATCTATGCCCCTGGTGTGCATCTGCTGGCGCTGGGGGCTTTTATTGGCTGGCTCGCGGCAACGGGCGGTGATCTGCGACTGGCGTTGAATATCGCGGTGGCGGTTCTGATCATCACCTGTCCCTGCGCCTTGGGGCTCGCCGTGCCCGCCGTCACGACCGCCGCTTCGGGCCGGTTGTTCAAGCGCGGCTTGCTGATCAAGGACGGCACCGCGCTAGAGCGGTTGGCCGAGGTGGACACGGTGGTGTTCGACAAAACCGGGACGCTGACACTGGGCATGCCAGAGCCCACGAACCTGCACCAACACCCCCGTCGTGCGGTCGAAGTCGCGCTTGCGCTGGCCGAGCAATCGGCGCACCCGCTTGCCAATGCGCTTGCCGGCGCCGCGCGCAAGGCCGGGGTGGAGACTGCCCCGCTGACCGGCATCACCGAGGTGCCCGGCTATGGCGTCGAGGGGCAATGGGGTGAAGTGCCGGTGCGCCTTGGCCGTGCGGCATGGGTGGGCGCGGAGGCCGGCGAAAGGACCGCCGCCTGGCTGCGCCTCGGCGATGCCGCGCCGATGGCCTTTACCTTCGCCGACCGGCCGCGCGCAGGCGCTGAGGCGGCCATTGCCGCGCTAAAGGCGCAGGGCATGGCGGTGCGATTGATCTCGGGTGACGCGGCGGGACCGGTCGCAGAGCTTGCCCGCCGTTTGCAGATCTACGACTGGACCGCCGAGGCGCTGCCCGAGGAAAAGGCGGCAGCGGTGCGGGCATTGGAGACGCGGGGCCGCAAGGTGCTGATGGTGGGCGACGGGTTGAACGACACCGCCGCTCTGGCCGCCGCCCATGTCTCGATCTCGCCCGCCACGGCGCTGGACGCGGCGCGGATCGCCTCGGACATCGTGCTGTTGGGGGCGGATCTTTCCCCGTTGGGCGCGGCCCTGGTCACCGCGCGCAAGGCCACCCGGCGAATCCACGAAAATTTCGCCATTGCCGCGGGATACAACATGATCGCAGTACCGATCGCGCTGGCCGGATTCGCCACGCCGCTTGCCGCGGCGCTGGCGATGTCGGCCTCGTCGATCACGGTTTCGCTGAACGCGCTCAGGCTGAGGTGACGCAATGGCGATGCTGGTTTATCTCATCCCGATCTCGTTGCTTCTTGGGGGCGCAGGTCTGGCGGCTTTCTTCTGGGCGCTGCGGTCGAAACAGTTCGACGATCCGGAGGGCGACAGTCGCCGTATCCTCAACGATGACTGGGACGATCATCCCAAACCCTGACCCGGTGCCGGCCGCCGTGGCGTCACAAGGTGTCGGGGCTTTCGGTTTGCGCCCGAGGTTCTATTCTCGGGCATATCCGGACGGCGGCGTCAGACCGCCCGGCACCACAGGAGGATACCCGGCATGACGCTTTTCCAAAGCGCGATGGGGTCGCTTGCGCCCCGAGACCAGACCATTACCGAGCGATTGTTCGAGGGACTGACACATCGCCCCGAAGAGACCGTCCTTATAGACGGACCTTCCGGGCGGACAATGACAGCCGGCGCTTTGGTCGATATGATCCGCGGGCTGGCCGGTGGTCTGATCGAAAGCGGCCGCGGCAACGGACATGTCGTCGCGCTGATGGCGCCCAACATGCCCGAATTTGCCGTCGTTTTTCATGGTGTGGCCTATGCTGGCGGCACGGTGACGACGCTCAACCCGACCTATACCGCGCACGAAGCGCGCCACCAGCTGATCGATTCCGACGCCGGCACGCTGATCACCGTGCCGGCCTTTGTGGAAACGGCACGAGATGCGATCGAGGGCACCGGGATCGAGGAGGTTCACGTCATCGGCGCAACCGAGGACACGGCGACGGGCGGGGTGCCGCTGTCTGTGCTGATGGGCGCGCCGCTGGCCCGCCAGGCGCCCGTCGATCTGGACTCGCATATCGTGGTGCTGCCGTATTCCTCAGGTACGACGGGCATGCCCAAGGGTGTGATGCTGACCCATCGAAACCTGGTGACCAATGTCGACCAGGTGCTGACGATGATCGAGGTCGAACCGGGCGAACTGACGACCGCGTTTCTGCCGTTCTTTCACATCTACGGCATGACCGTGATGATGAACGCGTTCCTCGCGGGCGGGGGCGGTCTGGTCACGATGCCGCGTTTCGACCTGGAAGCCTTCCTGCAACTGGCCCAGGATCACAGGGTGAAACAGGTCTACCTGGCCCCGCCCGTGGTGCTTGTGCTGGCCAAGCATCCGCTGGTGGACCAATACGACCTGTCTGCGCTGGAATACCTTGTTTCGGGGGCCGCGCCGCTGGGTGCGGATGTGGCCGAGGCGGTGGGCCGACGGCTGGGCTGCGTCGCGGTGCAGGCCTATGGCATGACCGAACTCAGCCCGGTTACGCATATCACGCCGAAGACCGCGCCGCGCCCGGGGACCGTGGGCCTGACCGTGCCCGGTGCGGCCTGCCGAATCGTCGATTTCGAAACCGGCCGCGACCTTGGTCCGGACGAAGAGGGTGAACTGTGGATCCGCAGCCCGCAGGTGATGAAAGGTTATCTGAACAACGCGCAGGCCACGGCCGAAGCCATTGTCGAGGATGGCTGGTTGCGCACCGGAGACGTGGCCTGTTTTGATGCGGACGGCTATTGCTTCATTCGCGATCGGGTCAAGGAACTGATCAAGGTCAGCGGGTTCCAGGTCGCCCCGGCGGAACTGGAGGCCGAACTGCTGACCCATCCGGAAGTGATGGATGCGGCGGCCATCGGCGTGCCCGATGAGGAAAAGGGCGAGATGCCCGTCGTTTTCGTCGTGCCTGCGCAAAACGCAGCCCCGTCCCCCGAGGCGATCATGGGCTATCTCAGGGAACGGCTGACCCATTACAAGCACCCGCGCGAGGTGATCTTTCTGGAGGAGATCCCGAAATCGGCCTCGGGCAAGATCCTGCGGCGGCAGTTGCGCGACCGATTTGACAGCGTGGCGTGAACCCGGCCCCGATCGACTGGGAGTTGCAGGACGCGCCAGCGTTGTTGAAGGCAATCACCGGCCACTGAGCCCGGCGAAGCGCCGATCTTGCCATCCATCCCGTCAAGTCCTCGAACCGGGCACGGCACCGGATCCCGTTCGAATTTGTCAGACATGCGTGGATGTTGACAGTGGACCTGCGGGGCCGCGACGCCTGTCACGCTCCGCTTTCGTCGGTCAGGGCGCGGATGATCGCCCGGGCGCTTTCGCCGTTCCAGTCGGCATCGCCCCGAAGACGCGCGATTTCGCGGCCTTCGCGGTCGAGAATGACCGTGATCGGAAGGCCCAGCACCGCCATCTGCCGGGCAAGCGCCTGTTTCGGGTCGCGCAGTGCCCGCACATGGCTTACGCCCACTTCGCTGAAAAACCGTCGGATACCCGGCACCGGGTTGCGGCCGACGGCGACGGTGACAACCTCGAACCCGTCACCACCCAGATCGGCCTGAAGCGCGTCGAGCATCGGCATTTCCTTGCGGCATGGTGCGCACCAGGTGGCCCAGAAATTGACCAGGACGATGTTTCCCGCATAGTCGGAAAGCCTCGCCTCGGCCCCGTCCAGGTCGGTCAGCGCCATGTCGGCCGGTATCTCCTGCGGGGAATCGTGGAAGTTGAGCTTCATCATCGACCCTTGGCGCAACCCGGCCAGATCGGCGGTGTCGGCCGCGGCGCCGTTTGCGCTGAGCGCGAGGGCCGTGTAGAGGATGGCGAGACGAAACCAGCGCATGTTTTCCCTCCTGGGGGTATCCGATGACAAAAGACTCCTCGAACGCCATGTGGGGCGGTCGGTTTGCCGCAGGGCCCGACGCCATCATGGAGGCGATCAACGCCTCCATCGGGTTCGACAAGCGGCTCGCGGCCCAGGATATCCAGGGCTCCCGCGCCCATGCGGCGATGCTCGGTTCCACGGGCATAATTACCTCTAGCGACGCCGAGACGATCCGGGAAGGCCTGCTCACGGTCTTGTCAGAAATCGACGGCGGCGAGTTTCCGTTCTCGACCGCGCTGGAAGATATCCACATGAACGTGGAAGCGCGGCTCAAGGCACTGATCGGTGACGCCGCCGGGCGCTTGCATACCGCACGCTCGCGCAACGACCAGGTCGCAACGGATTTCAAGCTTTGGGTGCGCGATCAGATCGACGCCGCGATGGGGGGGCTAAAGGCGCTGATACGCGCGCTTCTGACCCAGGCCGAGGCGGGTGCCCACTGGGTCATGCCGGGATTCACCCATCTGCAGACCGCCCAGCCGGTGACCTGGGGCCATCACATGATGGCCTATGTCGAAATGCTGGGCCGCGACCTGTCGCGGTTCCGCGACGCCCGGGCACGGATGAACGAATGCCCCCTGGGCGCCGCCGCGCTGGCCGGCACGTCCTTTCCCATCGACCGGCACATGACGGCAGAGGCACTGGGCTTCGACCGGCCTTCCGCCAACTCGCTCGATGCGGTCAGCGACCGCGATTTCGCGCTGGAATTTCTTTCGGCGGCCTCGATCTGTGCGATGCATCTGTCGCGTTTCGCCGAAGAGCTGGTGATCTGGTCCTCGGCGCAGTTCCGCTTCGTTACGCTCAGCGACCGTTTCTCGACCGGCTCTTCGATCATGCCGCAGAAGAAAAACCCCGACGCGGCCGAACTGATCCGCGCCAAGATCGGCCGGATCTTCGGGGCGAACGTGGCCCTGATGATGGTGATGAAGGGATTGCCGCTGGCTTATTCCAAGGACATGCAGGAGGACAAGGAGCAGGTCTTCGACGCCGCCGACAACCTGATGCTGGCCCTGGCTGCGATGGAGGGGATGGTCCGCGACATGAGCGCGAACGTGGACGCGCTGGCGGCGGCGGCGGCAAGCGGATTTTCGACGGCGACCGATCTGGCCGACTGGCTGGTGCGGGCGCTGGACTTGCCCTTCCGCGACGCGCATCATGTGACTGGAAGCCTTGTCGCGATGGCCGAGGCGCGCGGTTGCGATCTGCCGGACCTGACGCTGGCCGACATGCAGTCGGTCCATGGCGCGATCACCGAGGACGTGTTCGGCGTGCTGGGCGTGGCCAATTCCGTTGCCAGCCGCACCAGCTATGGCGGGACCGCGCCCGACCAGGTGCGGGCGCAGATCGCGCGGTGGAAGGAGAAACTGGGATGAAACCGGCGCTTTTGTTCGTCCTGTTGGCATTGGTTGCCTGTGGCGCCGACGGCCCCCCCGAGAAACCGGCGCCAAGGCCGGGTGCTGCTGTCTCGGGCACGGTCGAGTTCGGTGTGACCGGGGGCGGTTGATGTCCGGTCTGCGGATGCTGTTCCTGGCATTGGCCGTGTGGGGTGCGATCCACCCGATGAGCTATTTCATCGCTTGGTTCCGGGCCAACGGTTTCGACCTTGGCGCGTTGGTTGCTGCCTGGCACGCGAACGCCGCCAGTTCGGGTCTTGTCTGGGACCTGACCATCGCCGCCATTGCCCTGACCGTCTGGATCGGCGCCGAGACATGGGTTCGCCGCAACTGGCTGGCGCTGATCGCCATTCCCGCCACCTTCGGCATCGGTCTGTCCTGCGGGTTGCCGCTTTATCTGTTCCTGCGGTCGCGGCCGATCGACTGAGTGCGATGGCCACAAGGGTTGAAGCAATCCGAAAGCGCTGTTCAATGGTCAAAAACTGGCCACAATCCGCGTCTATTTGAAAGATTGTTCAAGAATGATGGTGCGAGGAAAAAATGGCCAAGGCTCAAAAAAAGATTCTTGCCGATCGAAGAGAAACCAAACCGCCAGCGGTCGCGGATCTTGTCAAGATGGCGGCGGCGCGCGCCGGCACCAGCCCATCGCGCATTTTCAGGGAAATGATCGCGCTTGGAATGCGGCGCAATGGCGTTTCCCAGCACGAGTTCTTCAACTGTCAGCTTTATCGCCCCGATCTTTCGAGGGCGGAGAAAAGGGAATTTCTGGGGGAAATGGGCAGTTACCGGCTCAACCTGCGCCTCTCTCCGCCAAATCTGACGCGGATGCGTGGCTTTCTCAACGACAAGATCACCCATACCGCGCTTTGGAAGGCTTGGGGAATCCCGACCACGGAAACGCAGGCCGCTTTCGCGCCCGACCGCTGGCTTGGCCCGATTCCGGCACTGCATGACACGGATGAGATCATCGCGTTTCTGACACAGAATGCGCGGTTCCCGCTTTTCTGCAAACCGATCGCGGGGTTGCAGGCGCTAGGTTCGGTTTGCATCGATGGGGTCGATGCCGCGGGCGGAACGGCGCATCTGGCCAATGGCGAAACGGTTTCGATCTCCGATCTGGCCGACGAGATCACGCGCGACTTTCCCGAAGGCTACATGTTTCAGTCGGCGGTGACACAAGATCCCACCGTTACAGCCATTGCCGGGCGCACCCTGAGTTGCGTCCGTTTCGTTACCGTCATTCGGGAAGCGGCGCCCGAGGTTCTTTATGCAAGCTGGAAGATCGCCTCTCCGACAGCGATGGCTGACAATTTCTGGCAAGAGGGCAGCATGCTGGCGCGCGTCGACGCTGAATCCGGCGTCGTGCAGAATTGCGTGCTCGGCAAGGGACCAGAGGCCCGGGAAATCGAAACGCATCCGGTCTCCGGAAAGCCGATTGTCGGCTATCGTATTCCGCACTGGGAGGCGGCAAAAAAACTTGTGCTGAACGCCCACGCGATCTTCCCGATCAACGGCTGTCTTGGATGGGACGTCGGGATCGGTGCGGACGGACCCGTCATCATCGAATGCAACGACAATCCCGGTGCCGAATTCTACCAACTGGTGGCCGGGCGCGGCATGATGAACGATACCATGCGGCCGATCCTCGACAAGGTGATTGCCCGAAACAAGAAGATTGCAGCGGATAAACGCAGGCGTCTTTACAAATTGGATCTTTGAGGCTTGCAAAGACAAGACCGTCTGCTAACAGCCGCGGCATGGATCATTTCCTCTATCGCAACGGCGTGCTGCACGCCGAGGATGTGCCGGTCCCGCGCATCGCCGCGGCGGTGGGTACGCCGTTCTATTGCTATTCGACGGCCACGCTGACCCGGCATTTCCGCCTGTTCGACGAGGCGCTGGCGGGCACCGATCACCTTGTCTGTTATGCGATGAAGGCCAATTCCAACCAGGCGGTGCTGCGGCTCATGGCGGATCTGGGCGCCGGGGTGGATGTGGTGTCGGGCGGCGAATATGCACGGGCCGTTGCGGCGGGGTTCCCCGGCGACAGGATCGTGTTCTCGGGTGTCGGCAAGACGCGGGCCGAGATGCGTGCCGCGCTTTCGGGCGGTATCCGCCAGTTCAACCTGGAATCCGAACCCGAGATGCTGGCGCTGAATGAGGTTGCGCTGTCATTGGACAAGGTCGCGCCGGTTACCGTCCGGGTGAACCCGGATGTGGACGCGAAGACGCATGAGAAGATCGCGACCGGCAAGGCCGAGAACAAGTTCGGTATCCCGATCGCCCGTGCCCGCGAAGTGTTCGCCGAGGCCGCCGCGTTGCCAGGGTTACGGGTCGTGGGGGTCGACGTGCATATAGGCAGCCAGCTGACCGACCTGGAGCCGTTCCGCCAAGCCTATCGCAAGGTGGCCGGGCTGACCGAAGCCCTGCGCGCCGATGGGCATCGGATCGACCGGCTGGATCTGGGCGGGGGGCTGGGCATCCCCTATGAACGCTCCAACACCGCGCCGCCTCTGCCGGTGGAATATGGCGATATGATCAAGCGTGAACTTGCCGGCCTGGGCTGCGAGATCGAGATCGAGCCAGGGCGCCTTATTGCCGGCAATGCCGGGATACTCGTCTCGGGCGTCATTTATGTGAAATCTGGTGAGGGACGGGATTTCCTGATCCTCGACGCGGCGATGAACGATCTTCTGCGCCCGGCCATGTACGGCGCGTATCACGATATCGTGCCCGTGGCCGAACCCGGACCGGGAGTCGATCAGCACCCTTATGACGTCGTTGGCCCGGTTTGCGAGACGGGTGATACCTTCGCGCGGCAGCGCGACCTGCCGCCGCTGGCGGCGGGCGATCTGGTGGCATTCCGCTCGGCCGGGGCCTATGGAGCGGTAATGGCGTCCGAATACAATACCCGCCCGCTGATCCCCGAGGTTCTCGTGAAGGACGATCAATTCGCTGTCATTCGTCGGCGGCCAGACTTTGACGAAATCATAAACCGAGATACCATTCCCCCATGGCTTTGACCGGCAATGCCGCGCGGTCGGGCTGCTGGATGGCAGATGAGCGAAACGGATGAGACCCGTGAACGGGCGCTGAAGGCGCTGACCTGGCCGCTGCGGCTGACGCGGCTCGGCATGGTAGCCGAACGTGCGACGCGCGCGTTCTGGCCGTTCTTGTCGGTGGTCCTGCTTGGTCTGGCGGTATTGGCCTTCGGGCTTCACGAAATGCTTCCCAGGCTTGCCCTGTGGGCAGTGTTGGCGTTCGCCGTATGCGCGGCGCTCTGGTCGCTTCTTGTCGGGATTCGCGCGTTCCGCTGGCCGGACATGGCCGAGGCCGTCGAACGACTTGACCACACGCTGCCTGGCAGGCCGATCACCGCCTTGTCGGACCGTCAGGCCATCGGCGCAGGCGATTCCGCATCCGAAAGCGTATGGCGTGTGCATGTCGCGCGAATGGCACAACGGGTGCACGGGGTTCGCCCCGTGCCGGCCGATTTGCGCGTGTCGCGGCGCGATCCCTACGGGCTGCGCTATGTCGCGGTCACGGCCTTTGTAACGGCGCTGATATTCGGCTCGTTCTGGCGTGTGGCGGAGTTGTCCGATGCCGCGACCAATGGCGGGGCCGTGCTGGCCGCGGGGCCGGCCTGGGAAGGCTGGGTCGAGCCGCCGGCCTATACCGGAAAGCCCAGCCTTTATCTCAACGACATTTCCGAAGGTCCGCTGAGCGTGCCGAAGGGAAGCCAGGTGACGCTGCGCCTTTACGGCGAGGTTGGTGCGCTGTCGGTCCGCGAAACCGTGTCCGCGACATCCCGGCCGCAAAACGACTCGGCCGGTCCGGCCGCGCACAGCTTCGAGGTCGCGCAATCCGGCAAGATCGCCGTTGATGGGCCCGGTGGGCGCGCCTGGAACATCGCCATCAGCCCCGACACGCCGCCCAGCGTGGCCTTTCAGGGCGGGATCGAACGGCAGGCCGATGGCGAGATGCGCCAGGGCTTTACCGCGCGGGACGATTTCGGTGTCGAGGATGGCACCGTCACCGTGACGCTGGACATGGACCGGCTTGAGCGGCGCCACGGCCTGGCCGCCGATCCCGAGCCACGCGCGCCGATCGTGCTTGACCTGCCGATGCCGATCACCGGCGACCGGCGTGATTTCAGCGAAACCATCGTCGAGAACCTGTCCGGGCACCCGTGGGTGGGTCTGCCGGTCCAGATGACGCTCACCGCGAAGGACGCGCTGGGGCAGCAGGGCCGTTCCGATCCGCTGCCGGTGGCGCTGCCCGGCCGCCGCTTCTTCGACCCGCTGGCCAATGCGATCGTCGAACAACGGCGCGATCTGCTGTGGACCCGGCAAAACGGCAAGCGCGTCGCGCAGATTCTGCGTGCGATCAGCTATCAGCCCGAGGATGTGTTCCACGACATGTCGGCCTATCTTCAATTGCGGGTGGCGATCCGACGGCTGGAAGCGGGCATCGCGGCCGGGCTGACCGGCAAGGCGCGTGATTCGATCGCCGAAGCCCTGTGGGACATCGCCTTGTCGATCGAGGAAGGCGACCTTTCCAGCGCGCTGGAACGGCTTCGGCGCGCGCAGGAACGCCTGTCAGAGGCGATGCGCAAGGGCGCATCGGATGACGAGATCGCCAAGTTGATGGACGAGATGCGCCAGGCGATGCAGGATTACATGCGCCAACTGGCGCAGCAACAGCAGCAGCAAGGAAACCAGCAGGCGCAGAACCAGCAGAACATGCAGGAGATCACCGGCGAACAGCTGCAACAGATGCTCGACCGGCTGCAGGAGCTGATGGAACAGGGCCGCATGGCCGAGGCACAACAATTGCTGAACCAGCTTAACCAGATGATGCAGAACATGCAGGTGACGCAGGGGCAGGGTCAGCAGCAAAGCCCCGGTCAGCAGGCGATGGAGGGGCTGGCCGAAGCCCTTCGCGATCAGCAGGGACTCAGCGATCAGGCCTTCCGCGACCTTCAGGAGCAGTTCAACCAGGGCGGCCAGGCCGGCCAGAGCGGCGAGAACGAGGGACAAAGCGGCGGCCAGGGGCGCGGCCAGAGCCACCAGGGCCAGCAGGGCGAAGGTCAGGGGCAGCAGGGCGGCGATCAGGGTGCAGCGGGCCAGTCGTCGGGGCAAAGCCTTGCCCAGCGTCAACAGGCCTTGCGTGAGGAATTGCGCCGTCAGCAGCAGGCTTTGCCGGGGCTGGGCGGCGAACAGGGCCAGGCCACGCGCGAGGCGCTGGATCGTGCCGGCCGTGCCATGGAACAGGCCGAACGCGCATTGCGTGGGGACGACCTGGCAGGCGCGCTGGACAATCAGTCCGAGGCGATGGAAGCGCTGCGCGAGGGGATGCGCAACCTGGGCGAGGCACTGGCGCAACAGCAGCAGCAAGGCAGCCAGGGCCAGGCCATGGGCCGGGGCGACCCCGGCAACTTGCAACGTGACCCGCTGGGCCGCGAACGCGGCGCGCAGGGCGCCATCGGGTCGGAAGAGAACATGCTGAACGGGAACGACGCCCAGGGCAGAGCGCGCGAGTTGCTGGACGAACTGCGACGCCGCTCTTCCGACCGGACGCGCCCGGATCTGGAGCTGGACTATCTGCGCCGGTTGCTGGAGCGTTTCTGAACCAGCGCCTTCGCGACAGGCCGGCACGGTCGGGTTTCGCGGGAGAACGGCAGAATTGTCGGAGGTGGTGAAGGAAGGCGCGCGACGTTACCGCGGGCCGCTGCGTCCGCCCGTCAGGCGGCGCCAGAACCGTCCGATCCGCCCACGCGTGGCTTCGGTCTTTTCGGCAACGGCGCCCCAGGAGTCCTCCGCGTCGTCGAAGAGTGGCTCGATTGTGCGTTCGCGGAACTGCGCCCAGACACGCCACAGAAAGATCGCCACTGCCGCCAGAAGCCCGAGGATGATAATGTTGGTCCAGGGGACCAGTCGCACATCGGGGCCGGCGACCTGCTGCACGCCGACCGCGTTGGGATAGATGGTCAGGAACTCACTGCGCCACCCGTAATGCCGCACCGCCACCCATTTCGGGTTTTCGGATGCCGAGACAAGATCGCTGGCCTCGGTTTGCAGGTTGGAGCTGTCCAGCTTGAAATAGGGCGGCCAGCCCCATCCGGTATCCTCGTTGCGAAAGACGATCGGGTCGCCATCGGGGTATACCGCATTGATGAAGCGCACGTCGCGATTGGTCGTTCCGCCGGCCGTGCCGACATCGGGGGCCGCCCAGAAGATCGAATTCTCGCCAAAGTCGATGCGCCGCACCTCGGTATTGACGATCCGGACGATATCGCGCTGCGGCAGGGTATAGTGCAGGAAAGAGAAGACCAGCAGCGCGACCAGCCCCAGAAATGTCCATTTGGCATAGCGCATCGGGCGGACCTCACATGAAATTCGTCACATAGACCAGAATGGCCACGACACAGATCGGAACGATATAGACGCCCCAGATGAGTTTTCGTCGCAGCGAATGTTCGTAATCGCGCATTCCCTGCTCGATATAGGTGGCCCGGTCCGCCGGGTTAAGGGTGCCTTCGGCAATCTCTTCGTCGGCGCGGTTTTCCAGCTTCTCTCGCCGGACCGACCGTGAATAGAGCGATACCAGAAGATAGATGGCGCTCAGCCCGATCAGGCCAATGACAACAAGCCGGATCAACGCCAGCACTCTGAACCTCCGTTCGTGTAAACACGGGACCACAGTGCCGGTGGCCGGGTGCGTTTGTCCACCCGAGTTTTCCCGCGCGCGAAGCCGATTGCCGACCCGTCCGGCCGCGGCTAGGCTTTGCGCATGACAAATGGCGACTCCCTCGAAACACGGCTGCACGCCGAGATTGCGGCCCGGCGCGACGATCTGGTTGAACTGACCCAGGCGCTGATCCGGATTCCCACGCTGAATCCGCCGGGCCGCAACTATCGTGAAATCTGCGATTTCATCGCTTCGCGGCTGAAGGGCGCCGGTTTTGCTGTGGAACTGGTCCGGGCCGAGGGCGCGCGGGCCGACAGCGACCGCCACCCGCGCTGGAACCTCGTCGCCCGGCGCGCCGGCGCGCGGCCCGGCGATTGCGTGCATTTCAATTCACATCACGACG
>JADQCD010000289.1 GCA_016278285.1 Actibacterium sp. | reverse complement strand
ATTCCAGTTCCTGCCGCGCAAGTTCAAGGTCGCCGTCACCGGCAGCCCGAACGATCGCGCCGTGATAAAGTCGCATGACATCGGTCTGCGCATGGTCCGCAAGGACGGCGAAACCGGATTCGAGGTGGTCGTCGGCGGCGGGCTGGGGCGCACGCCGATGATCGGCAAGGTGATCCGCACCTTCCTTCCGGTGCGCGACCTGCTTCCCTATCTGGAAAGCATCGTTTCCGTCTATAACCTGCTCGGCCGACGCGACAACAAGTACAAGGCCCGCGTCAAGATCACGGTCCATGAGAACGGCATCGACACGTTCAGGAACATGGTCGAGGCCGAGTTCGTGCTGCGGCGCGCCACCTTCGACGGGGCCGATCAGGAATTTCTGCGCGAGATCGAGACACGCTTTCGCCGTCCGGCCCTGCGCGACGGGCGGGCAAGTGACGGATACGAGGCGGCCCGCGCCGCCGACCCGGTGTTCCGCGCCTGGGCGGACACCAACCTTGCGGACCACCGTCACCCCGACCATGCCATCGTGACGATCTCGCTCAAGGCGCACGGGGCCACCCCCGGCGACGCCAGCGCCGATCAGATGCGGGTGATGGCCGACCTGGCCGAGGCATACGGACATGAAGAACTTCGCGTGAGCCACGAACAGAACATCGTGCTGCCGCATGTGCACAAGGCCGACCTGCCCGCGGTCCATGCCCGGCTGGCCGCGGCGGGGCTTGCCACCGCCAATGTCGGGCTGGTCAGCGACATCATCGCCTGCCCGGGCATGGATTACTGCGCGCTGGCGACCGCCCGTTCGATCCCCATCGCCCAGCAGATCGCCCAGCGTTTCGACGAGCTGAAGCTGGAGCATGAGATCGGCCCGGTGAAGCTGAAGATCTCGGGCTGCATCAATGCCTGCGGTCACCATCACGTGGGCCATATCGGCATTCTCGGGCTGGATCGTGCGGGCGTCGAGAACTATCAGATCACGCTGGGCGGGGACGGGACCGAGACCGCCGCCATTGGCGAACGCACCGGTCCCGGCTTTCCCGCGCACGAAATCGTCGGGGCCGTCGAGCGGATGATCGACGCTTACCTGAAGCACCGCGAGAGCGAAGAGGAAACCTTTCTGGCCGCGTATCGCCGGCTGGGAATGGCCCCCTTCAAGGAGGCGCTTTATGGAGAGAACAGGCAACGCAATGCCGCTTGAAACGGCCCTGGCCCCCGTGGCCGACCGCGTGAAGCACCTGAACCGCCGCTACCGCAACCGCGCGGCGCAATCGGTCCTGGAACATGCGCTGCACGATGCGCAGGTCGGGCGGGTTGCGCTGGTGTCGTCCTTCGGGGCGGAATCGGTCGTCCTGCTGCACATGGTGTCGGTGATCGACCGGACCACCCCGGTGCTGTTCATCGACACGCGGATGCTGTTCGAGCAGACGCTGAGTTACCAGGCCGAGGTCGCGGCGGCCCTGGGCCTGACGGATGTGCGCACGATCCGTGCCCGCCCCGAGACGCTGGCCGCCCATGACCCGGATGGCGTCCTGCACCAATCCGACACCGATGCCTGCTGTGCCCTGCGCAAGGTCGAACCGCTGGAACGCGCGCTGGCGCATTTCGACGCCTGGATCACCGGGCGCAAGCGGTTCCAGGGCGGCCGGCGCGCGGTGCTCGATTTCTTCGAGAACGAACAGGACCGCCGGATAAAGGTGAATCCATTGGCGCATTGGCGGCCCGAGGACGTGCAGGACTACATGGTGAACAACCGGTTGCCGCGCCATCCCCTCGTGGCGCGCGGCTACCCCTCGATCGGTTGCGCCCCCTGCACTAGCCGGGTGGCCCCGGGCGAGGACCCCCGCGCCGGACGCTGGCGCGACCAGGAAAAGGAAGAGTGCGGAATCCATTTTGTGAACGGCAAGGCCGTTCCCGGACCGGCGCCGCGGCAGGAGGAAGAGGTGGAACCGACAAGCGTGATTGTCACCGATACCGGCTTTTCGCCGGACGACTGGGCCCACGGTTTCCATGTGCCCGAGGAACTTGAGGCCGCCGCCGGCGCCCCGGCGCTGGCACTTGACCTCGCGTCCGATACCGACCCGGCCGTGCTGGCCGGACGCGTGGACGGGGTTGACCTGATCCGCATTGATTTCCCGTCATTCGCCGACGGGCGGGGCTTCACGCTGGCGCGGCGTCTGCGGCTGATGGGGTTCAACGGGCGGCTTCGCGCTCATGGGCATGTCATTGCCGACCAATACGCGATGGTCCGCCGCGCCGGGTTTGACGAGGTCGAGATCCCGCCGGACCTTGCCCGCCGTCAACCCGAGGCGCAATGGCGCCGTCGGGCCGCCTGGCGGGCGCATGACTATCAATCCCGCCTGCGTGGCCAGGCCTGAAACACCCCACCCGAAGGAGCCGGAAAAGATGAACGATGCCAGCCCCGTGCGGGGCACGCCCCGCCCTGCGCCGACCTTGCCCGACACCCAGACCGTGACCGAGGTGAAACACTGGACCGACCGGTTGTTCTCGTTCCGCGTGACACGCCCGCGCAGCCTGCGCTTCCGTTCGGGTGAATTCGTGATGATCGGCCTGCCCGGTGAGAAGGGCAAACCCCTGCTGCGCGCCTATTCGATCGCCTCGCCATCCTGGGATGATGAGCTGGAGTTCTATTCGATCAAGGTGCCCGACGGTCCGCTGACCAGCCGCCTGCAACATATCGAACCGGGCGATCCGATCATCCTGCGGCCCAAGCCGGTGGGCACGCTGGTGCATGACGCACTGCTTCCGGGCCGGCGACTTTGGTTCTTCGCCACCGGCACCGGTATCGCCCCGTTCGCCAGCCTGATCCGCGACCCCGAGACCTATGAGAAATACGACGAGGTCATCCTCACCCATACCTGCCGGGCCCGCGCCGAGCTCGATTATGGCGGGCAATTGGTCAACGATCTGGAACGCGACCCGCTGATCGGCGAATTGGTGGCCGGAAAGTTGCGCTATTATCCCACGACCACACGTCAGGACAGTCCGCGAATGGGCCGCATCACCACCCTGCTGCGCGACGGAACCCTGCTGCGCGATCTGGAAATTGCGGGTATCACGCCGGAAACCGACCGGGCGATGGTCTGCGGTTCGCTGGGCCTGAATGCCGACTTGCGGGAAATCCTCGAAGGCTTCGGCCTGCGCGAGGGGGCCAATTCGGCGCCTGCCGATTACGTCGTGGAAAAAGCTTTCACCGGTTAGGTCGCCGCGTGGAACAGCCCTTTCATCTTGCCATGAAACTCCGGGGTGCCCGAGGGGCAGCGCCCCTCGGCCTGCCTGCCCTTACGGGTTTTCCAGTGGCAGGCCTGCAAGACCGGTCAGGGTCGCTCAAGCCCGAAACCGCCGTTGCCCGCCGTTGCGACAAGACGCGGCAGATTGAGAATGTCGAAGGTCTGCGAATCGTGGATCGCGATGACTCCATCGTCTGCCAGCGCATGAACCGCCCGACTTATCGTCTCCGGGCGGGTGCCCAGATAATTCGCCAGATCCGCCCGCCCGATCGGCACATGCACGCGGATTCGGTCGGCATTCCCTGAAAGAACGCCATGCACGTTGGTCCATCGCCTGCACAGGATCAGCAGGAATGCGGCCAGCCGTTCGGATACCCGGCGACAGCCCAGCAGGATGATCCATTCCCGGGCGGCGTCCAGTTCATCCAGCACATTGACAAGAAACAGCCGCTCCAGCGCGGCATCGCGCGACAGAAGGTCCTCAAGCGCCCTTCGGTCGAAACAGCATACCCGGGCGTTGGTGGCCGCCTCGACGTCGAAATTGGATCTGTGGTGAAAGACGCGGCCGAACATGTCATGCGACACCAGCAGGCCAACAATATGCTGGCGGCCGTCGGGCAGCGTTTTTTGCATCCGCAGGATGCCTTCGGCGATGCAGCCGGTAAAACTCGGCTCCGTCTGATCGGCGATCACGGTCTGGCCCTCGCGATAGGTTCGCACCCGGCAAATGCGCTTGATCGCGGCAATGCTCTCCTTCGGAAGGCCGCGAAAGACAGGCTCTTTCGTCAGATCGCACTCGCTGCTGCGGTGAACGGGCTTGTTCAATTCGTTCATTGTTTCAATTTCGTTCCACCGTCCTGAATTCCCGGACCATATTGCTCATGAAAAGGATGATGCGCGTATCGCGCCTTTCAAGATACGTCAGAATTAATATGCGTATGTCTCATATCATATCATAAGATTGCCGTCAGTCTCGGGTTTTCTCGAACACATCCGTGACGTCTGTTCGGCGCCCGATGTAAAGACGCACACCCGACCTGCCTTTTGTCGGCGGATCTTGACGGCGGTCATTGAAATTCCGCCGGTTCGCGCGCTGGATGTCTCTATCCTGAAGGGGACGCATCAATCATGTCCGCTGACCACGTCTGGGCCTTGGTGACCAACGGAATGCGCGCGCATATCCTGCGCGATCTCGAACTCAGTGGCGGCGAAAAACCCCGGCCGCTGGACCTGGTGATGCGGGCCCGGGCCGACACGCTGCGCGCGCATGTCGACGGATCGGCAAATTCACCACCCGACGCTCTGTCCGAGCCGCGTGACATTCTTCGGGCGGATCTGGACCCTTTCGCCGCCGAGGTCGCGGCTGAACTGGATCGTCACCGTCTGGCGGGCGATTTCAATTCCCTGGCCGTGTTCGCGCCGCAGGCTGTTGCCCGGGCGCTGAACCGGCAGATGACGCCGGGGTTGGCTTCCACCATTTTCCTGGAACACCCGCCGATCCTGCTTCCCATCGATGAAAAGACGCTGCGCGAAACTGTTCGACGCGCGATCGGGCCCGCGGCGAAGGGCTGAGCCCTTGACCTGGGCGTCATTTTTTTCTTGAAGCCGCCTGCGGCCCGCGCGATGTCGGGGCATGAGCGGCCTTTTGCCCGATTTCGCTTTTGAAGGTGCCGCGCTTGACCGTGGGGCGCGCTTTGTCGTGGGCGTGGACGAAGTGGGCCGCGGCCCGCTGGCCGGGCCGGTCACGGCCGCCGCGGTGCGGCTGGACCCGGCGAAAATCCCTGCCGGACTTGCCGATTCAAAGACGTTGAGTCCGAGACGGCGGGCGGAGGTCTTCGCCCTGATCGTTCGTGTGGCCGATGTCAGCGTGGCCCATGCCAGCGTGGAAGAGATCGACCGCCTGAACATCCTGGGGGCTGCGCATCTTGCCATGTGCCGGGCCATTGCCGGGCTTTCCCGCCCGCCCGATCACGCGCTCGTCGACGGCAACCTCCTGCCGCGCGATCTGCCTTGTGCGGGGCAGGCGATCATTAAGGGCGATGCGTGCTGCCTGTCGATCGCGGCGGCCTCGATCGCGGCCAAGGTGACCCGCGACAGGCTGATGGTGGATTTGGCGCAACAGCATCCCGGCTATGGCTGGGAAACGAACGCCGGATACGGGTCGCAACAGCACATGGCGGCGTTGCGAAATCTCGGTGTTACCCCACACCATAGGCGTTCCTTCCGGCCGGTCCACAATATCTTGTATCAAGACAAATCAATAAGTAGCTGATTCAAAAAAGAAATTGACGGCGAATCGCCTTTGACTCATCTTTTCTGTCAACAACACATGACGCCGTCACGGCGCGGGGACAGAGGCAGAGATGAAGACGATGACCAAGGCGAAGGAGGCGGCTGCGCTTCCGCTCAATACGATCATGTCCGGCGATTGCGTGGAGGCGATGAACAGCCTGCCCGAGAACTCGGTCGATCTGGTTTTTGCCGATCCGCCCTATAATCTGCAACTCAAGGGTGATTTGCATCGCCCTGACAACAGCCGCGTGGACGCGGTCGACGACGATTGGGACAGGTTCGATACCTTTGCGGTCTACGACCGGTTTACCAATGACTGGCTAAAGGCCGCGCGCCGCATTCTCAAGCCGAACGGGGCAATCTGGGTGATCGGGTCGTATCACAACATCTTCCGTGTCGGCGCGGCGTTGCAGAACCAAGGCTACTGGATACTGAACGATGTCGTTTGGCGCAAGTCGAACCCGATGCCTAATTTCCGCGGCAAACGGCTGACCAACGCGCATGAAACGATGATCTGGGCCAGCAAGCAGGAAGCCAGCAAATACACATTCAACTACGAGGCGCTCAAGGCTTTGAATGACGGGGTGCAGATGCGTTCCGACTGGGTGCTGCCGCTGTGCACCGGTCATGAGAGGCTGAAGAACGAGAATGGCGAGAAGGTCCACCCGACGCAAAAGCCTGAATCGCTTCTGCATCGGGTTCTGGTGGCCAGCACCAATCCGGGCGACATCGTGCTGGACCCGTTCTTCGGCACCGGAACCACGGGTGCCGTGGCCAAGATGCTGGGACGCGAATTCATCGGGATCGAGCGCGACGAGGGATATCGCAAGGCCGCCGAGGCACGGCTGACACGGGTGCGGAAATACGACCGCGAGGCGCTGATGGTGTCCGCCTCGAAACGGGCCGAGCCGCGGATTCCGTTCGGCCAGCTGGTGGAGCGCGGATTGCTCCGGCCGGGCGAGGTGCTGACATCGCCGCGCGGCAAGACCGCCAAGGTGCGTGCCGACGGCACACTTGTGTCAGAGGACGTTCGCGGTTCGATTCACCAGGTCGGCGCCGCGCTGGAAGGCGCGCCCAGCTGCAACGGCTGGACCTACTGGATGTTCCGCCGCGATGGCCAGTCGGTGCCGATCGATATCCTGCGCCAGCAGATCAGGGCCGAGATGGGCGACCGGGGGGCCTGACCCCCGATTTTTCCGGTCATCGCCGGTGCCGGTGGCCTGGCGTCACGGCACATGCCTGCCCCGCCTTCACCGGCGGGGCCTTTTCGTCGGGCCGGCCGTGAGTATTTCCTGCAAGATGAAGCGGGGCCGTCAGGCGCCGCGCGGGGCGGGGGTCGCGCCCTTGTTGTAGGGACCCCAATCCCCGATCTCGGGATAGAACTGCCGCCGCCACGCACGCACGCGCGGATTCATCCGACGCCGCCACAGCGGCGGGATCATCGCCAGCGTGGTCATCGCCGGGTAGCCAAGCGGCAGCTGGGGGGCCTCGGCCCGATCGTAGGTCTGGAGCAGGGGAAAGCGCCGGTCGGGTTTGTAGTGATGGTCCGAGTGTCGCTGCAGGTTTATCAGCAGCCAGTTGGACGCACGATAATCGGTGTTCCAGCTGTGGCGTGGCTTGACATGCTCATATTTCCCGTTGCCGAGATGTTTTCGCGTCAGGCCGTAATGTTCGATGTAATTGACCAGTTCCAGTTGCCAGACGGCCACGATGGCCTGGAACAGGAACAGGCCCAGCCCGGCCCAGCCGCCAAGCGCGGCGGCAAGGCCCAGCATCAATGCTTCGAGTGTCCAGTAGCGCCAGAACGGGTTTTGGCGATCCCACCACGGCCGTCCCTTGCGCGCCAGCATCGCCTTTTCCGCGCGGAACGCCGAGACATAACATTGCCACAAGACGCGGCCGAAGAAGCGGTGGAACCCTTCGTTGTAGCGCGCGGTCACGGGGTCGCGCGGCGTGCCGACCCACAGGTGATGCACGCGCAGACGTTCGCTGCGGAAATGACTGTAGAGAACGGTTGCCAGCATTAGATCGCCCAGCCAGCGTTCGACGCGGTTTTTCTGGTGCATCAGTTCGTGGCTGTAGTTGATGCCGATCGTGCCCGAGATCACGCCGACGCCGAAGAACAGAAGCAGGATTTCCGGCACGGAAAGATGATCCGTATGCGTGACCCACCAGATCAGTCCGAACTGGGTGGCGAATTGCAGCGGGAACCAGACGATGGTGATCAGGCGATACCAGAAAAGCTGAGCCTCGCCGGTTTGCAGGTCCGCATTCTCGGTGTTGAGCCCGGTCAGCGCGTCGAGAAGGGTGAAAAGCCCCCAGCTGAAAAGCGGAAGCGTAATGGTCCACAGCCCGCCATAAGCGGCGCCGAGAATTGCCAGCGGGATCATCAGCAGCGAGAGCCAGAACGGTAGCGCGGTCTGAAGTCTTGCCACTTGCGACGCTGGTATCATGCGGCCCTCCGGTTCGGTGCCATGTGCACGGCCAGAGCCTAGCCCCGGATCAGCCGGGATTCAAAGCCGATTGCACAAGATCGAGCGCCTTGCGCATCACCGAGGGAAGCTCGTCGCGCCGGAACTGCGCAGCCGGAACGAACTGGCCGCGTTCGGGCACGGCGTCCGGCCCGACCTCGGTGACCCGCAGCGCAAGTTGCAGATGAAAATGCGTGAAGGTGTGACGCACGACGACGCCGGGGTCGTACCAGTCGGCGGCGACCGGCGGGGTCTCGGCTGGCGCCGCGGTGGTCCAGTCGGTGCCGGGCCAGCCCAGCATCGCGCCCAGGAGTCCGGTCTCGGGGCGGCGTTCCAGCAGCCAGGCGCCGTCGCTGCGCCGGGCGATATAGGCGATGCCCCGACGAACGGGTTTCGGTCTTTTCGGTGTCTTGCGCGGCAGATCGGCCTGTATGCCGGCCGCCCGCGCGGCGCAGGGCGTGTTCAGCGGGCACAGACCGCAGGCGGGTGATTTCGGGGTGCAGATCGTGGCGCCCAGATCCATTACCGCCTGGGCATGACAGCCCGGCCTGTTCCGCGGGGTCAGCCGTTCGGCCAGCGCGGCCAGTTCGGGTTTGGCGGCGGGCAGGGGGGTCTGGACGGCGTAGAGCCGGGTCATGACACGCTCGACATTGCCGTCGACAACGGTCGCCGGTTCATCGAACGCGATGGCAGCGATCGCCGCGGCCGTATAGGGGCCGATCCCCGGCAGCCGAAGAAGTCCGTCGCGTGTTTCGGGAAAGCGGCCGTCATGGTCGGCAGCGACGATCCGAGCGCATTTCAGAAGGTTCCTGGCCCGCGCGTAATATCCCAGCCCGGCCCATTCGCCCATGACCTGCCCGTCCTCGGCGGCTGCCAGCGCGCGCACATCCGGCCAGCGATCCACGAAGCGATGGAAATAATCGTGCACGGCGGCGACAGTGGTCTGCTGCAGCATAACCTCGGACAGCCAGACGTGATAGGGATCGGGTCGGCACCCTGCGCGGCGCGCATCCGGTCCGACCCGCCAGGGCATCTGCCGTGCGTGCCGGTCGTACCAGGCCAGAAGCGCCGCGCCTTTCGCTTCGTCACGCAATCTTTATGTCCTCCATAGCCGGAATTGTCTGGTCGCTCCCTGCGTGCCAAACTAGGGTAACAGGCGCGAGAGGAAATGGCAGGCAGGATGCGAGCGCGCAAACCGGAAACACAGCCCGCCCGGCGGATGCGGGGGTTCGAGCGGACCTCCGGCCTTTTGGGCGACAGGATTCGTGCGGCCGGCGAAAAGCGCGGCTTCGCGGTGACTCGGCTGTTGACCCATTGGGCCGAGATCGTGGGCGAGGATATCGCTGGCGCGGCCCGGCCGGTGAAGGTGCATTACGGCCGCCAGGGGTTCGGCGCCACGCTGACCTTGCTGACCACCGGTGCGAACGCGCCCTTGCTGGAGATGCGCAAAGAAGCGATCCGCGAAAAGGTGAACGCCTGTTACGGTTATGCCGCGATTTCCCGGATAAGGCTGACCCAGACCGCGCCGACCGGCTTTGCCGAGGGACAGGTTGATTTCACCCCCGCGCCGGTCCGAAAACGGACCATCGATCCGGCGGCACGCGAAACCGCGGCCGAATTGTCGGGCGATGTGGCCGATGAGGGATTGCGCGCGGCGCTGGAGGCACTGGGCGGAAAAGTTCTTTCCAGATCGAAACGTCAAGGAGACCAAAGATGAAGAGAAGGGATGCCCTGCGCCTCGGGATTATCGGTGGCGGCGCGATGTTGAGCGGCGGGTTGTTGAACCCGGCCCACGCGCAGGACGCGCCGGAAGTAAAGGAAATGACGCTGGGCGCCGAAGACGCGCCGGTGACGATGATCGAGTACGCGTCCTTCACCTGCCCGCATTGCGCGTCTTTCCATAACTCTACTTTCGACCGGTTAAAGGAAGACTATATTGACACCGGCAAGGTTCGGCTGATCTATCGAGAGGTCTATTTCGACCGTCCGGGTCTGTGGGCCGGAATGGTGGCGCGCTGCGCCGGCGAAGTGCGGTATTTTGGCGTTGTCTCGCTGTTGTATGAAAAACAGCGCGAGTGGATCGGTGACGGAACGCCCGCGCAGATCGCGCAGAACTTGCGTCAGATCGGCAAGACCGCGGGGTTGAGTGATGCCGAGCTGGATGCCTGCCTGTCCGATGCAGACAAGGCGCGGGCGATGCTGGACGCCTATGAGGCGCATATGAAGGAGTATGACGTGCAGGGCACACCATCCTTCGTCATCAACGGCGAACTCCATTCAAACATGGCATATGAGGAAATGAAGAAGTTGATCGAGGCCGAGCTGGCCGCCGGGTGATGGCGTTCAAGCCGCTCGAACCGGCGTTTTTCTTCCTGTCGATCAGTGGCGAGGGGCTCCCGGAAAATGCGCCGGTGGCGCGTTTCTGCCCTGACCGGACGGTTTCCGGGGCGCTGTCCCAGTCCTTTGCCGGCGCTTCCGGATCGCCGCTTTCGGGCGCACGAATTGCCGGTCGGACCGGTGCTGCATCCGGCGCGGACAAGGGCGGCTGATGACGCTGCACACCAATATTCCCTGGTCGCAACTGGAAGTCGGCATGGAGGCCGAGATTCGCCGCACTTGCCGGGTGGAGGATTTCTATGTTTTCGCCAGTTCTTCGGGCAACCTGAACCCGATGCACCTGCCGCGCGAGGATGGTGACGGCGACGGCGTGCCCGAAGGCGTGGCGCCCTCGATGTGGGTGGGGGCGTTGATCTCGGGGGTGCTGGGCAACCTCCTGCCGGGGCCGGGCACGCTCTATAAAAGCCAGACGCTGAATTTCCTGGGCCGCGCGGTGGTGGACGACGTGCTGACCGCGAAGGTTCGGCTGACCGCCAAGGGCGAGCGGCGCGAGGCCACATTCGACACCTGGGTGGAGCGGGCCGACGGCAGCCGCCTGGCCGAGGGGCAGGCCGTGGTGATTGCGCCCGAACGCACGGTCGCGGTCGATCTGCGCGATGTGCCCGGCCTGACGGTCCGGACGCATGCGCATTTCGACCGCTTGCTGGAACTGGCAGAGCCTTTCGATCCGATGCCCACCGCGGTGGTCGCGCCCGAGGACGCGGCCTCGCTCGGGGGGGCATTGCTGGGTCAGGCGCATACGCTTTTGCGGCCGATCCTGGTCGGCCACGCCGGCCGCATCGCGGCCGCCGCCGCCGAGATCGGCGCCGATCCGGCGGGGTTCGAGATGATCGATGCCGCCACGCCGATGGAGGCGGCCACCCGTGCCGTCGGTCTGGTGCACGAAGGCCGGGCCGGTGCGGTGATGAAGGGGCGGATTCATACCGACGATCTGCTGCGCGCCGTTCTGATGAAACAGGGCGGCCTGCGCACCGAACGCCGGCTGAGCCATGTCTTCGTGATGGATGTGCCGGGGGTGGACCATCTGCTGATGGTCACCGATGCGGCGATCAACATCGCCCCGGACCTGGAGCAGAAAGTGGACATCGTCCAGAACGCCATCGACCTGGCCCATGCGCTTGGCAACGAAATGCCCAAGGCCGGCATCCTGGCCGCGATCGAGACGGTGAACCCGCGCATGCCCTCGACCATCGACGCGGCCGTGCTGTCGAAAATGGCCGAGCGCGGCCAGATCACCGGTGGGCTGGTCGACGGTCCGCTGGCGATGGACAATGCCATCGACCTTGAAGCCGCGCGCAGCAAGGGCATTTCCTCGGCCGTTGCAGGGCATGCCGATATTCTGGTCGTGCCGAACCTTGAGGCCGGCAACATGCTGGCCAAGGAACTGACCTTTGTCGCCCATGCCCGCGCGGGCGGGATCGTCGTCGGCGCCGAGTGCCCGATTATCCTGACCAGCCGGGCAGATGACGAACAATCGCGGCTGGCCTCCTGCGCGGTGGCGGTACATCTGCGCGAATGGATGCGCCGGGCATGAACGTGGCCGCCATCCTGACGATCAACGCCGGGTCGTCCTCGCTCAAGTTCGCGGCCTATGCCGTCGGGGACGCGCCGCAAGAACTGGCCCGCGGGCAGGTGGAGCGGTTGGGCCCCGCGGCCAGTCTGACCGTCCATGCCAAGGGCGCCTCGGCCGAGCGCGAGGAGATCGGACAGGCCGATCATGCGCAGGCGCTGCGGGCGATTCTGGATCACCTCGGACCCTTGCTGCATGGGCGTCGGGTGGCCGGCGTCGGGCATCGCGTCGTGCATGGCGGGCCGGATTTCGCGGCACCACTGCGTCTCGACGCGGCCGCGATCACCGAGCTGTCGCAGTTCGAGCCGCTGGCGCCACTGCACCAGCCTTACAATCTGGCCGGGGTCCGTGCCGCGCGTGCGGCATTCCCCGATGCCCTGCAACTGGCCTGTTTCGACACCGCTTTCCACCGGGATCATGCGTGGGAGCATGACACATTTGCCCTTCCGCGCCGCTATTATGACATGGGAATACGGCGCTACGGGTTTCACGGGCTGAGTTATGAATTTATCGCGGGCGAACTGGCCGGTCGGTTTCCCGATCTGGAAAAGGGGCGGGCCATCGTGGCGCATCTGGGCAATGGCGCGTCAATGTGTGCGCTGCGGGGCGGGCGCAGCCTGTCCTCGACCATGGGGTTCACGGCGCTGGACGGGTTGGCGATGGGCACGCGCTGCGGGCAGATCGACCCGGGCGTGCTGCTCTACCTGATGCAGAACGAGGGCATGAGCACGGATGACCTGACCCGGCTGCTTTATCGTGAGAGCGGGCTGAAGGGACTGTCCGGGTTCAGCCACGACATGCGCAGGCTACTGCAATCGGACATGCCCGAAGCGGCGCAGGCGGTGCGCTATTACGTCACCCGCATCCGGCACGAGATCGGCGCGCTGACCGCCGATCTGGGCGGGCTCGACGCGCTGGTGTTCACCGCAGGGGTGGGGGAGAATTCCGACGTGATAAGGGCCATGGCCTGCGACGGAATGGGCTGGTTGGGCCTGTCACTGGACCGGCAGGCCAACGCCGATGGCGCGACCGAGATCGGCGCCGGCCCCGTGCGGGTCCTGGTCATCCCGACCGATGAGGAACGGGTCATCGCCCGCGCCGTTGCGGACGCTTTGAACTGATCGGCACTTGGCTAAACGGACCGTAGCGTGCAAGCTGCCGCGATGGACATTCTGACAAACCCCCACCGAGGCGTCGGCCTGCCCGCGCTTTGGAATGGCCCGCCGGTCTTGCCCGGCACCGATGTCGGGGATGTGTCCGCCCTGCTGGCGCGCTGTCCTGCGCACGCGCCGACACCCCTTGTCCCGGCCGACGCGCTGGCGGCCGGGGTCGGGGTTGGCGCGCTGGCCCTGAAGGATGAGCGCGCGCGCATGGGGCTGGGCAGCTTCAAGGCGCTTGGCGCGGCCCATGTCATCGCCTGCGATGCGCAGGACGGCCCGCTGGACGGTCGCACCTATGTCACCGCGAGCGCCGGAAATCACGGGCTGTCTGTCGCCGCCGGGGCGCGCGTGTTCGGCGCGCGCGCCGTGATCTACCTGGCCCGGACCGTGCCCGAAGCCTTCGCCGACCGGCTGCGCGCGCAGGGCGCCGAGGTCGTGCGCGCCGGCGCGACCTATGAGGAAAGCATGGCCGCCGCCGCAGCAGCTGCGGCCGCGCAGGACGACCGGACCCTGCTGTCCGACAGTTCATGGCATGGTTACACGGAGATTCCGCACCGGCTGATGCAGGGGTATCTTCAGATGGCGGCCGAGATCAGCGGCGCGATGGACCGTCCCCCCAGCCATGTGTTCCTTCAGGCCGGGGTCGGCGGCATGGCCGCCTCGGTCGCCGCCTGGCTGCGCCGGATCTGGGGCGACGCACCCTGCATCGTCGTGGTCGAGCCACAGGCCGCACCAGCGCTGATCGAGGGCATCCGCGCGGGCCGCGTGGTGACCGCCGGTGACGGCGTGTCGGCCATGGGGCGGCTGGATTGCAAGCAGGCGTCGCTGATCGCTCTGGCCGGGCTGGCCCGCGATGCGGACCTGTTCATGACGATCTCAGAGGATCAGGCGGCTGATGCCGTCGACCGGATGGCTGCTCTGGACTTGCCGACCACGCCATCGGGCGCGGCGGGCGTCGCGGGCCTGCTGGCCGGCCGCGATGTGCCGGGGCTGGGCCCGGACGCCCGCGTGTTGTGCATCCTGTCCGAAGGGGTCGAGCAGACATGACCGGGACGCGGGGCTTCGACAGGGCGGAATACCGTCGCCGTGCCGATGCGCTGCAATCGGGCATGGCTGCGCGCGGGCTGGATGCTCTTTTGCTGACGACCGAGCCGGATGTCCGCTATGTCACCGGATTTCTCACCCGCTTCTGGGAAAGCCCGACGCGACCGTGGTTTGTGATCCTGCCGGCCAGGGGCGACCCGATCGCGGTGATCCCGGCCATAGGCGCCGCGCTGATGGCGACGACCTGGGTCAGCGACATACGCACATGGAACGCGCCAGACCTGGTTGATGACGGCGTTTCGTTGCTGACCGGGACGCTGGCCGATCTGGTGCCCGACCGAGGCCGTATCGGTCTGCCGATGGGGCATGAGACGAATCTGCGCATGCCTTTGGCCGATTTCGAGCGGCTGCGCGCCGGTCTGGGCGCCCGCTCCTTTGCCGATGCCACCGATGTCGTCCGCCGCGTGCGCGAGGTGAAATCCGATGCAGAAATCGAGAAGATCCGGCAGGTCTGCACCATCGCCGGGCGCGCCTTCGATCGGGTGCCTGAATTTGCGACCCTCGGCACGCCGCTGGATCAAGTCTACCGCGACTTCCAGATCGCTTGCCTTTCCCAAGGGGCCGACGGGGTGCCCTATGTCGCCGGTGGGGCGGGGCAAGGGGGCTATGCGGACGTTATCTCGCCCGCGACCGAACGACGGCTCGCGCCCGGCGATGTGCTGATGCTGGACACCGGCGCGGTGCGCGACGGCTATTTCTGCGACTTCGATCGGAACTTCGCCATCGGTCATGCCGACGATGCTGCCCGGCGCGCCCATGAGGTTCTGTTCCGCGCGACCGAGGCGGGGCTGGCCGCCGCACGCCCCGGCATCACGGCGGCCGATCTGTTTCATGCGATGGGCGATCACCTGCCCGACGACGCCGGCGGTGGGCGGCTGGGCCACGGGCTGGGCATCCAACTGACCGAATGGCCGTCGCTTATCCCCATGGACGTGACGCCGCTGCGCGAGGGGATGGTCCTGACGCTGGAACCGGGACTGGAAATCGCGCCGGGCCGGATCATGGTGCACGAAGAGGACATCGTCCTGACTGCGGACGGGGCCGAATTGCTCAGCCCTCGGGCCGCGCCCGAACTGCCGGTGATAGGATGACCCGCGCGCCCTATCGACTGGTCGGCCCGATCGGCGCGCGCGGCGTCCTGGGGCTGATCGTCTTGCAGGAGGACGAGACGATCGAGCAGGATTTCCGCCGCCTGTTCCCGGCCGGCGACGTTGCGCTCTACGTCAACCGCATCCCCAGCGGCGTGGATCTGACGCCCGAAACCCTGGCCGCGATGGAGGCGTCCCTGCCGCAGGCGGCCGCGCTGTTCCCTTCGGGGCTGGAATTCGACGCCGTCGCCTATGCTTGCACCTCGGGTGCCACGGTGATCGGAACCGACAGGGTGGCCGATCTGGTCAGGGGCGCGGCAAAGGTGCGTGCGGTTACCGACCCGCTGAGCGCGACGCTGGCCGCGATGGCCGCGGTTGGCGCCGGGCGCATCGCCATGCTGTCGCCCTATGTGGCCGAGGTTTCCGCCTCGATGCGCGACAGGCTGGCCATCCATGGCGTGCGGACCGTCCGTTTCGCCTCGTTCGAGCAGCAGCAGGAAGCCGTGGTCGCGCGGATCGATCCGGCCTCTATCCGCGCCGCGGCGCTGGACCTGGCCGGCGAAGGCGGGGCAGAGGCCATCTTTCTGGCCTGCACCAACCTGCGCACGCTGGATATCATCGAGGACCTGGAATCCGAGACCGGCCTGCCGGTGATCGCCAGCAACCAGGCGCTGGCCTGGCACATGGCGCGGCTGGCCGGGGCCGGTATGCCGCGCGCCGCTTGCGGGCGATTGATGCGGATGGGCTAACCGCCCAGAATGCCCGTGGCCAGATGCACCGCCACAAGCAGCGTGGCGAAGGATGCCACTGTCGCACCGACCAGCGCCGAGGCTGCCATCATCCCGATTCCCGCGCGCTGGCCCAGGATCGGATATATCGTCATCATCGGCACCGCCGCGAACAGCAGCCCGCCGGCCATGGTCAACCGGTCGACCCCTGGCGCCAGCGACAATGCGCCGAGCACCAGAACCGGGTGCACCACCAGCTTGCCGAGCGCCACCGCAGAGACCTGCCCCAGCATCCCGCGGAACGGCGTTGTCGCGATCGTGCCGCCGACGACGAAAAGTGCGACCGGCGCGGCGACGGCAGACAGCATGTCGATCGCCTGCTCCACCGGCGCGGGCACCGGAATGCGCAGCGCAGAGATCGCCAGTGCCACCAGCACCGCGGGCAGAACCGGATTGTTCACCGTGCTGACCAGAACCCGGCGCATGGCGCTGCCACCGGCCCGGCCGCCCGCGACCTCGGCGATGGTCATTGCCAGCGGGATGATAAGCAGGTTTTCGATCAGCATGCATTGCGCCAGCATCGGCGCCGCCGCCACGCCCATCACCGACAGCGCCAGCGGGTAACCCATGAAACCGCTGTTGGACCCGGCCATGCCAAGCCCCATCATGGCCGATGGTCCGACCCGCAGGCCGAAAAGCAGCATCCCCGCCGCAAGCCCCAGCGCCAGGGTCAGCAGCGATGCGCCCGCGTAGCCGGCGATGAAGGGCCAGTTCAGCGCGTCGCCGGGCGAAACGGACGTGACCGCATTGAAGATCAGCGCGGGCAGCGCGATGCGCACCACGAAACCGGCAATCGGCCCAATCTGGTCTGCCCGGACATAACCGCTGCGGATCGCCGCGTATCCCAGCAGAATGACAAGAAACAGCGGCAGGACGGTGCTGAGCATGTTGGCAAGGTCCGGATTTGAAAGAACAGCAGGGCCGCGTTATTGACGGGGGATGTCGTTGGGGCGCATGGCGCGTTTTTGCGCGGCGATGCGGTAGGGGGCGTTCGGTGCGCCATAGCCGCCATAATTTCCGCGCCGCTCGACGATCTCGAAAAACATACCCTCTCCGAAGGGTCTGCTGTAGATCTGGAAGAATGCGCCGTCCGCGTCCTCGTCATAAAGAATGTTCGCCGCGCGCAATCGCGCTGTCATCTCGGGGGCCAGGCCGAACCGGGCCTGGACATCATCGAAATAGTTGCCGGGCAGTTCCAGCGGCGCGAACCCGTTCTCTGTTAATGCCCGGGCGGTGGCAAAGATGTCCGCGGTCTGAAAAGCCAGGTGCTGCACCGACGAGCCGAAGCTTTCCGCGACGAAGCGGCCGGCCAGCGTGCGGTGCGTCTCGGCCCCGTTCAGGGTCAGTCGCAGCGCGCCATCGGCGCTTTCGATCGCGCGTGAGCGGACCAGCCCGCCGGGATCGACCACATCGACCATCGGTGCCTTTTCCACCGCGAAGATCGCGGTATAGAACAGCGTCCAGGTCAGCATCTCTTCATAGTTCATGGTCTGCGCGACATGGTCGATACGGGTCAGACCGGCGTCCCGCACACCGTCGTCTTCGCCAGCGTCACGGAATTCGATCTCCCAGACGCGGGCAAGCTCGCCCTTCAGGTCGATGAAATGCATCACCCCGCCGCCGACGCCCCGGATCGCCGGGATGTCCAGCTCTTCGGGGCCCTTGGGCTGGTTGAACGTGTCGGCGCCAAGCGCGCGGGCACGCGCCACGGTGGCCGCCGCGTCCTCGACCCGCAGCCCGATATCGCAGATGGACAGCCCGTGCATGAGATAGGCGGAATGCGCAAAGCCCTCGGGCTCGGTATTGACGACGACGTTGATCCCGCCCTGTCGCCACAGCGTGACGTCCTTGGCGATATGCTGCCCGGCGCGGGTAAAGCCCATGGTCCTCAGCATCCGGCCCAGGGCTTCGGCCTCGGTGTGGCTGGCGGCGAACTCCACGAACTCGACCCCGTCCGAGCGTATGCGCGGCGGCATATCGGGGACCTCGATGCGAACCTCCGGCTCGGCGCGGCGCACCTGATCCATCAGGTATATCAGGGACCGGTGCCCATCCACGGCTATCGCGCGGGGCGAGCCGCCGCGGAACTGGTCGTTGAAGATCTCCAGGCTCAGCGGCCCGTCATAGCCGGTAGCGGCGACCGCCCGCATGAAACCGGTCACGTCCAGATCGCCCTCACCCGGCATGTTGCGGAAATGCCGCGACCAGTAAAACAGATCCATCTCGATCTGCGGCGCGTCGGCCAACTGTACGAAAAAGATCCGGTCGGCGGGGATCTGGCGGATCGTGTCCGGGTCGATCCGCCGTGCCAGAGTGTGAAAACTGTCCAGGATCAACCCGGTATTCGGGTGATCGGCGCGGCGCACCACCTCCCAGGCGTCGCGGTGGTCGTTGACGTGATGACCCCACGCCAATGCCTCGAATCCGACGCGCAGACCGCGCTTTTCGGCGCGTTCGCCCAGCTCGCGGTAATCGGCGGCCATGCGGTCGATTCCCCCCAACGCCTGCGGGTGGACCGATGAACAGACCAGCATCATCTCCGTGCCAAGCTCCTGCATCAGGTCGAACTTGCGTTCGGCCCGGTCGAAGGCGCGGCTGCGTTGCGGTTCCGGCAGGCCCTCGAAATCGCGGAATGGCTGGAACAGGTCGATCGTCAGGCCGTGGTCGCGGACCATGGCGCCGACGTCGCGCGGGGTTCCGTCGAATGCGATGAAATCCTGCTCGAATATCTCGATGCCGTCGAACCCGGCCGCGGCGATCGCCGCCAGCTTTTCGCGCAGGTCGCCCGAGATCGACACGGTGGCGATGGAGGTTTTCATGGGCAATCCTCGTTCAGGCATCGGCCGCGGCCCGGTCTCGGTCCAGCGCGGCGCGCAAGGCGTTCAGGTCGCCGGGTCTTGTGCCCGCGAAAATTTCGAAAGCATGGACGCCCTGCCAGAAAAACAGTTCGTAACCCGACAGGAACCGCGCGCCGGAAGCCTCGGCCTGTGCCTTGAACGGGGTGTCGCCGGGCGTATAGACGGCATCGAAAGCCCAGTCCGCTGCGGGAAAACGGCCCTGCGGCACCGGGCTGCCGCCATAGCCGACCATGCCCAGCGGCGTGCAGTTGACGACGCCATCGGCATCGGTCAACCCCTCGGTCCCGGTGACCGTTCCGCCTGTGCGCCCGCCGCCGGCCTCGGTCACGTTGCGGGCCAGCATTGCGGCCTTGTTCGTATCGGTGTCGATTATCCGGATTTCGCGCGCGCCCAGTGCCACCAGCCCGAAGGCGACCGCCTTTCCCACGCCCCCCGCGCCGAACAGCGCGACCCGGCCCGGCGCCCGGGTGCCAAGCGTTTCGCGGAACGCGCCGACAAAGCCGGAATGGTCGGTGTTGAAGCCGCGGGGCCCGTCATTGCCGAACCGCACCGTGTTGATCGCGCCGATGCGGGCAATCAAGGGATCGTCGATGGTCACGCGACGCACCGCGCGTTCCTTGTAGGGCAGGGTGATGTTCAACCCGGTCAGACCGTCTGCGCGGCAACGGTCGAACAGCGCATCGAAATCCAGTCCCGTTTCGGCCGGGATGAACCGATCGTATTGAACATCCAGCCCGCAAAGCCCGCCGGCCAGCCGATGCAGTGCCGGCGCGCGCGACGCCTTTATGTTGTCGCCGATAAGGCCAAGCCGGATGCGGGTCATGAAAGGCCTCCGTCAGGGTGGGTTCGGACAGGGGCCATGGGCCGCATGTTCCGTGGATGGCCCTTTGATGCCACGCCTTGTGCCGCGTTTCAACGGGTCATGTCTGAGATGACAGGGTATCAAAAAAATATCGGATATTATTATTCTGAGCGGATCATTTTGCCGAAGTTTCCTGATCTGGCGCCGAGGCAAGGCTGTGCGCCACCCCCTGGTCAATATGCCGGCCCAGCGTTTCCCGGGCCGTCGCAATGTCACGGTCAAGCGCGGCATCGCGCAGGATCTTGTGCTCCTGCGCGGCGATTTCGCCACGAAAGGTCAGGCTGCGCATCTGATAGCGAAGATACTTGTCATAGACCCCGCCATGCGCCCACATCAGTTCGGCCGAACCGCAGGCGCCGATCAGCGCCTGGTGGAACTCGCTGTCAAAGCGTTTCCATTCCTCGCGGGCCTCGTGTTCGCCCGCTTCCATTCGCTGCTCGATGCGCGACAACTTGTGATAGGCAGCCACGACCCGGCTTTCCCACTCGGTATCGCCCTGTGCAAAGGACATCTCCATTGCGTGGCATTCCAGAAGAATCCGCAGATCGGCGAGTTCGCGCAGATTCTCCGCCGACATCGGGGCGACGCGAAAACCGCGCTGTTCTTCGGCGATGACCAGCCCTTCGCTTGCCAGCCGGCTGAGCGATTCGCGCAAGGTCGAGACGCTGGCCCCGTAAGGGATCTTCAGCGCGTCCAGCCGCAACTTTCGGCCCGGCTCCAGCCGCCCGGCGATGATGTCGCCCCGGATCAGCTGATAGGTCGATGCCGTGACGGTTGCATGATCAGATCCGCGTTGCATGGCGCAGAAATACAGGACTCGGCGGCAAATACCATAAATTTCCTGAAACCTCGGCGGATATTCCGATTTTCCCGGCATCTCCGGATGGTCATTGCAAACCGGGGGAATCCGCCTGATTGTCGGAGCGACTTATGACAGAACGCTGCGTGAGGACGGACATGACCAAGACAATCTATATCCTGAATGGCCCGAACCTGAATCTGCTTGGCAAGCGCCAGCCCGAAATTTACGGCCATGAGACGCTGGACGATGTCGAAGCCCAATGCCGCGGCGTGGCCGACGAATTCGGGCTTGCCTGCAATCTGATGCAGTCGAACCACGAAGGGCAGATCATCGACTGGATTCACGAGGCGCGGCAGGCGGCGGCGGGGATCATCATTAACCCGGCGGCCCTTACCCATACCTCTGTCGCCGTGATGGATGCGCTGAACGCTTTTGAAGGGCCAGTGCTGGAGGTGCATATCTCGAACGTCCACAAGCGCGAGCCGTTCCGCCACCATTCCTATGTGTCGCTGCGGGCCGAAGGTGTGATCGCGGGCTTCGGGATCGAGGGCTATGCGCTGGCGATGCGGCGGATGGGAGGGCTGCTTGCGTGACAGGGCACGCGGGGCAGCGGCAAGCGAAAAGGATACGACGATGAAGAATCCGACCAACAAGTTCAAGGCAGCCATTCGCGATGGGCGACAGCAGATCGGCATCTGGAATTCCATCGGTGGCAGCCTGGTGCCGGAGATGCTGGCAACCTGCGGATTCGACTGGATTCTGGTCGACACCGAGCATGCGCCGGTCGAGGTCACGGACGTGCTGCCGGTGCTTCAGGCGCTGGCCGCCTGGCCGGAGATATCGCCGGTGGTGCGGCCGGCGATCAACGATCCCGTGCTGATCAAGCGCCATCTGGACCAAGGGGCCCAGACGCTGCTGGTCCCCTATGTTGAATCAGTGAAAGAGGCCGAGGCCGCCGTGCGCGCCGTGCGCTATCCGCCCCGCGGTATTCGCGGGGTGGCGGGGCTGACCCGGGCCAGCCGCTTCGGCACGGTCGAGGGCTATGCCGCCACGGCCGACGAAGAGATCTGCCTGCTGCTCCAGGTCGAGACGACACGGGCGATGGAATGCATGGAAGGGATCGCGGCCGTGGACGGCGTGGACGGGATCTTCATCGGGCCGTCCGACCTGGCGGCCAGCATGGGCTATCCGGGACAGCCGGGCCACCCGCAGGTGGTCGCCAAAATCGAGGATGCGATTGCCCGGCTCAAGGCGATGGGCGTTCCGGCCGGCATCCTGACCCCCGACCGCGCCTTCGCGCACCGCTGTATCGCGCTTGGTACCGTATTCACTGCGGTGGGCGCCGATCTTGGCCTGCTGTCGGCCGCGGCGCGCAACCTTGCGACGGAATTCTCGCGCTGAGCCTGCACCAACGCACCGCGCCGGTCGTCACGACGACCTTCCTGCTGGCGATCATGGCCCTGGTAATGGCCGAGCGCATCCTGCCGTTCGCGATCCTGCGCGGGGCCGGCTGGCTGGCAATGGCGGCGGTGCTGGCGGTGTCGCTGCGTCGCATCGGTCTGCGCGAGTGGTATCTGATTGCCTTTGCTGCCAGCCTGGCGCTTGCCGTGTGGCTCTTCCACCCCACCCCGGCGTCGGTGATCGCCAAGGCGCTGGATCAGGGTGCGTTCCTGATGGCCTTCATCCTGCTTATGGGGCTGCTTTACGAGGCTGCCGCCAGCTCACCCTCGATCGCGGCCTGCGGGCGGGCTCTGACGCGGCAACCGCCGGGGCGGCGTTATTCCGCGCTGTTCGTCGGCACGGGGTTCATGGCGGTGCTGTTCAACATCGGGGTGGTCAGCTTTCTGGTGCCGCTGATCCAGAAAGGAATCGCGGCGGCAACGCCGGGCGATCCGCTGAACACCGTGCGCGAGCGGCGCCAGCTGACCGCGCTGCTGCGCGGCTTCGGCTGGAGTGTGATCTGGTCGCCCACGGCGATGGCGCCCCTGGCGCTGATGGAGGTGATGGGCGGCGTGGACCGTCACCGGTGGATCGTCATCGGCGCGGGTATCTTCGCGCTGATGGGCGTTATCGGCGCGGTCGAGGATCGCATCCGGTTTCGCCACTATCGGCCCTCGGGCAAGCGGCCGGTGGAGCCGATCCCGCGCGCCGCCGCGCTGCGCTTCGCGGCGGCCGGGGCCGCGCTGCTGGCGCTCAGCGTGGGACTGGCGCGGCTGACGGGCGACACGATGGTTTTCGGCCTGATGCTGGCCTGTCCGGTGATGGTCCTGGGCTGGCTGTGGGTCCAGGCGCGCGGACCGGGCGGCGTGGCGACGGGCACGCGGCTGCGCGGCATCCTGATAGACACGCTGCCGGACTCGGCGCCGGTGGCGGTTACGCTGGCGGCGGCCGGGTTCATCGGCCGCGCGGCGGCGGCGATGGTGCCCGCCGACCAGCTGGCGGCGGCGCTCGGGCTTTCGACGATGCCGGATTTCCTGCTGCTGTCGGCGATCCCGGTGGTCATCGCCACACTCAGCTTGCTGGCCCTGTCACCGATCGTCATGGCCGTCTTCTTCGGCAGCCTGTTCGGCAGCCTGCCCGAGATGCCCGCCGATCCGACGCTGATCGCGTTGTCGGTGTCCTGCGGCTGGGCGGTGTCGGTGACGTTCTCGCCCTTCGCCACGCCGATCCTGCTGATCAGCCCGATCGGGAACCTGCCGGCAACGCGCCTGAGCTGGGGCTGGAACCTGCTGTTCACCCTGCTCGCCGCCGCAGCCCTGGTGCCTGTTTTCGCGCTGTTGACCGGTGGGTACTGAGCGGTCTTGATGGCCTGCCGCATCGCGCGCATGCTGTGCCCGCCGCTGATCGCATGACCGGACGGGGCGGAAACCACGAAGCACGAAGAAGGAAAGGGATGACGACGTGACCCACCGCAAGAAATACGAGGATCTGCGCAGCGCACGCTGGTTCGCGCCCGACGATTTCCGTTCCTTCGGGCATCGCAGCCGGGCCATGCAGATGGGCCTGTCGCACGAGGACTGGGAAGGAAAGCCGGTCATCGCGATCCTGAACACCTGGTCCGAGGCGCAGCCCTGCCACATGCATTTCCGCGAACGGGCGGAGTGGGTCAAGCGCGGCATCCTGCAAGCCGGCGGAATGCCGATGGAACTGCCGGCGCATTCGCTGTCGGAGCAGTTCCTCAAACCGACTTCGATGCTCTATCGGAACATGGCCGCGATGGAGATCGAAGAGTTGTTGCGCGCCCACCCGGTGGACGGGGCGGTGCTCATGGGGGGCTGCGACAAATCCACCCCGGCGCTGGTGATGGGCGCGGTCAGCACGGGGGTTCCGTTCATCTACCTGCCCGCCGGGCCGATGCTGCGCGGCCATTACGCGGGCCGCGTTCTGGGCTCGGGCACCGACGGGTTCAAATACTGGGACGAACGGCGCGCCGGCACCATCGACGCCGAGGAATGGCGCGGCATCGAGGGGGGGATCGCGCGCTCTTACGGGCATTGCATGACCATGGGCACCGCAAGCACAATGACCGCGATTGCCGAGGGGCTGGGCCTGTGCCTGCCCGGCGCCTCGTCGATTCCGGCCCCCGACGCGGGCCACCAGCGGATGAGCGCCGCCTGCGGGCGCCGCATCGTCGACATGGTGTGGGAGGATCTGACGCCCGACCGCATCCTGACCGAGGCCGCGGTCAAGAATGCCGTGACGGTGGCGATGGCGACCGGTTGTTCCACCAACGCGGTGATCCATCTGATCGCCATGGCCCGCCGCGCCGGAATCCCGCTGGACCTGGACCAATTCGACAGAATCGGCAGAACGACCCCGGTTCTTGCCAATATCCGCCCTTCGGGCACGACCTATCTCATGGAAGATTTCTTCTATGCCGGGGGGCTGCGCGGATTGATGAAACAGCTTGGCGACCGACTGGACCTTTCGGCGCTGACCGTGACCGGCAAGACCCTGGGCGAGGGCATCGTCGGCGCCGACGTTTTCGACGAGGACGTGATCAGGCCGCTGTCGAACCCGGTCTATCATGAAGGCTCGCTCGCCGTGTTGCGCGGCAATCTGGCGCCCGACGGTGCGGTGATCAAACCGGCCGCCTGCGATCCGAAATTCCACGTCCACCAGGGGCCGGCCATCGTCGCCGAAAGTTATGCACAACTCAAGACCATCATCGACGATCCCGATTATCCGATGACGCCGGACCATGTTCTGGTGCTGCGCAATGCCGGGCCGCAGGGCGGGCCGGGAATGCCGGAATGGGGCATGATCCCGATGCCCAAGGCGCTGTTGAAGCATGGGCACCGCGACATGGTGCGCCTGTCCGACGCGCGGATGTCGGGCACCAGCTTTGGCGCCTGTGTGCTGCACGTCGCGCCCGAGGCGTTCGTGGGCGGTCCGCTGGCCCTGATCCGGGACGGCGATATCATCGCCCTGGACATCCCGAACCGGCGGCTGGAGGTGAATATCCCCGACGACGAGATGCAGCGTCGCCGCGCCGCGTGGACCCCGCCCGAGCCCCGCTATGAGCGGGGCTATGGCTGGATGTTCGGCAAACATGTCGAACAGGCCGACAAGGGCTGCGATTTCGATTTCCTGAAGACCGAATTCGGCGCCCCGGTGCCCGAACCGGAAATAAACTGAGCTGCGGACGCGGCCTGCGCGGGACCGCGCGTTTCGTGTCTTCGGCCTGCGATTGCCGGCCGATCTGGTATACCATCTTGACTCCGGTGGCGTGGTGTCCGAGACCAGAGGCAACGGAGTTTTCGCAAAGCACGGCGTACGGGGGCGGATCCGCAAGCGGTCCGTATTGCCCGGCGAGCCGGAGAAAAGGAGTTTCATATGCTCGACAAATCCACATTCACCCCCCATGGCAAGCACCTGATCGCCGGCGACTGGGTTGCCGGCGACACGACGTTCTCGTCGCAGCCGGCGCATGGCCCGGCGCATGATTTCTCGGCCGGATCGCCCGCACTGGTGGACCGGGCGGCGAAGGCCGCCGAGGAGGCGTTCTGGAGCTATGGCTATTCGACCCGGCAGGCGCGTGCCGATTTCCTGAACGCCATCGCCGACGAGATCGAGGCGCGCGGCGATGCGATCACCGAGATCGGCACCCAGGAAACCGGCCTGCCCGAGGCACGCCTTCAGGGTGAGCGGGGGCGCACCACCGGCCAGTTGCGGCTTTTTGCCGAGCATATCCTCAAGGGCGACTACCTGGACCGCCGCCATGACGAGGCGCTGCCCGAGCGGCAGCCCGCCCCGCGCCCGGACCTGCGCATGATGCAGCGCCCGATCGGGCCGGTCGCGGTGTTCGGCGCGTCGAACTTCCCGCTGGCCTTTTCGACCGCGGGCGGGGACACCGCCAGCGCGCTGGCCGCGGGCTGCCCGGTGGTGGTCAAGGGCCACGGCGCGCATCCGGGCACCGGCGAGATCGTGGCCGAAGCGATCCTGGCGGCCGTCAAGAAATGCGGCGTCCATCCCGGCGTGTTCAGCCTGGTGCAGGGCGGCACCCGCGAGGTGGGCCAGTCGCTGGTGCAGCAT
>JADQCD010000220.1 GCA_016278285.1 Actibacterium sp. | reverse complement strand
TGCCTAAGCCTCCTGGTTCAGGCCCAGGTGTCCGGTCGAAAATGGGGCCAGTTCATCGGAGAAGGCTGTCTTCCTTGGGTCAAGTCGCCATGAACTCATTGATTGGGCCAGATGTGCACCGGACGCCCTTGCGTCCAGAAACTCCTGCAAGGCAGAGCTTTACATCGCTGCGCAGAAACTTGCTGATTAATGGCAGAGATCTGCCACCCATCGGCGCTTTTCCCCTGTATGAGCGGTTGACCGCCCCTTTTGCCCCTTGGCGCACGGTATCATCTTTCGGGCGCAATCCGTTCGGCCTATCGGTCGATGATCGGAATCACGCATGGAAGGTGAAGTCGCAATGTCCCAGGGAAGCCCGCTTGAATGGCAAATGCTGGATCTGATCAACGCCGAGCGCGCCGCGTTCGGTCTGGACCCACTGCTGCTCGAGCAACGCTTGAACGACGCTGCCGAGGACCACAGCGAATGGATGATCGACACCGATCGGTTCAGCCATACCGGGATCGCCGGATCATCCCCCACGGAAAGAATGCGGGACGCGGATTTCGACCTGACCGGAAGCTGGAGCACGGCCGAGAACATCGCCTGGCAAAGCGTCCGCGGTGCGCCCGGTCTGGCCGACGACGTGATCGATCTGCATGAGAGCCTGATGAACAGTCCCGGCCACAGGGCGAATATCCTCAGCCCGACTGCCGAAGTGATCGGCATCGGCATCGAGCGCGGGGACTTCAACGGCTGGGACGGCATCATCGTGACCCAGAACTTCGCCCGCACGGGCGCGCCCGTGGATCTCGACGTCCGCCCGGGCACTTCGCCGCAGGACCCGGTCCCCGGTCCTTTCGCCATGCAGATCGGAAAGGAAACTGTCAGCCAGCAGGCACCAAGCCAGTGGCACACGGTCGCCTTCGATGGCCCCATCGCCGATGCCGTCGTGATCATGGGCCCGGTCAGCGGCGATGGGGGCGATCCCGTCACCGTGCGTGTGCAGAACGTGACCGATACCGGGTTCCAGTTCCAGATGGAGGAGTGGGATTACCTTGACGGCGCTCACATGCCCGAGACGATCAGCTGGATGGCCGTCACCGAAGGCACGCACCAGATGGCCGATGGCCGAACCATCGTTGCAGGATCAACGAGCGGAGATCATCGCACGACGCAGGTGAACATGGGCGATGATTTCGACGATACGCCTGTGGTCTTCGCGCAGGTCGCGTCGAGCAACGGAGGCGACACGGTGACGACCCGCGTAAGCGACGTCGATGCCGACAGTTTTGAGTTCCGCCTTCAGGAAGAGGAAGCCAGGTTCCGGCATGTCCCGGAGCAGGTCGACTGGATCGCCATCGAGAATGGTGTGTCAGGCGACGTCGCGTCGCGCATGGTGAACGGAGTGACCCATCGCGACACGCTCGTGCAGCATGACGACGGTGACGCGATCTTTGCGCAGATGCAGACATTTCGGGGCGGCGACACCGCCAATACCCGCTATGACGCGCTTGGAACGCAATCGCGGATCTGGATCGACGAGGAGACCTCGAAAGATCCGGAGACGTGGCATCTTGCGGAAATGGTCGGCGTCATGACTGCGGATCTCGGATACTACGACCTGTTCGCCTGAGGTCTTGGCTGCTCATCATGCGCTGATGCAGGTTAGTCCTGTACCGTGTGAGTTCAGGTGCGACCGGTTCTCGCAAGCGCAGCGAATGTCTCCGCCGACGGGCTGCACCGCAGTATCTTGAAGTTGATGTCAACGCCTGGATTGGGCCGGTTGCGCCCTTGAACCATGCCAGGAGACCCGGACTTTGCAAAGGCAGGGAGCTATGCCCGAAAGTTGGTGACGGCGTGATCAGGCGGCGGCTTGAAGTTGCTTGATGCCGTCCTTGAAGGCAATCCCCTGGACGACCTCGGGTAGGCGGTTTGCGCCGTCGAGTTTTCGCCATTTCACCTGTGCGGACATCATCAGCCTGAAGGCCATGGCGAGGCCGGTTTTCCGGCTCAGGCAGCCCTTGGTCTTACCAGTCCGATGACGAACGGTGGCGAAACTGCTCTCGATAGGGTTCGAGGTGCGGATGTGCTTCCAGTGCTCGGCCGGGAAGTCGTAGAAGCTGAGCAGCACTTCGCGGTCCTTGACCAGCTTGGCGACCGCCTTGTCGTATTTCACACCATAGGTCTCGATGAAGAAATCGAAGGCGGCTTCGGCCTCAGCCTTGGTCTCGGCCTGCCAGATGTCGTGCAGGTGGCCCTTGGCCTTGGTGCTGCGCGCCTCGGCCAGCGTGACCGGGTCGCCTTCCTCGTCGCTTGATGCCGGATAGGCATCGACCTCGTCGAGGAAGATATATCGCGCTGGCATCGAGCGCAGGCCGGTGGCCGAGTTCGCCCCGGTCAGCACCAGGATGCCGCCGGGAAACTCCTTCGACAGCATCGAGTTGCCGGCATCGCGCGACCGGGCCGGCTGCACGCGCTCCTTCAGTGCCGCGCTGTCCGCGATCAGCGGATCGATCCGGCCGCGCGAGCTGCGTTTCGCCATCTCCACCGTTGGCAGCACCGCCAGCATCGGCCAC
>JADQCD010000254.1 GCA_016278285.1 Actibacterium sp. | reverse complement strand
GATCCGGCGCCCGGCCTCTTCGGCGCGGCGCGCGGCCTCCATGACGTCCATCACGATGAAGGGATCGACATCGCCCCGCCTTGAACTTCGCATCCGTCCCTCCTTACACTTCGCCGATGCGGGCCTTGTTCCAGCGCGGAGGCAGACAGTCAATGGCGGCACCACGGCGATCCGGCGCATTGGCCGCGCTTTTACTTGCGGCAATGCTGACGATCCCGGCGCAGGCGGGGCGCGCCCAGTCGCTGATACGCGATGCCGGCATCGAACACGCGCTGCGCCGGCTGTCCGCGCCGCTGGCCGCCGCCGCAGGGCTCAGCGCAAGGCAATTGCGGGTGATGGTCATCCGGGACAGCTCGCTCAACGCCTTCGTTGTCGACAGCCGCACGATCATGATCCATTCCGGCCTGCTGCTGAAACTGGATAGCGCGGCACAGTTGCAAGCCGTCCTGAGCCACGAGATGGCCCATATCGCCAACGGCCACATCACCCGGCGCCTGGCCAACCTGCGCAGCGCGAACACGGCAGCGGCACTGGGGATGGCATTGTCGGCAGCGGTGATGGCCACCGGCAACGGCAAGGCCGGCGCGGGCCTGGCGATGGGCACCGCGTCGGCCGCGCAACGCGCCTTTTTCGCACACACCCGGGCCGAGGAATCATCGGCCGATCAGGCCGGGGTCCGCTATCTGGCCCGCGCCGGGATCGACCCGAACGCGATGGTCGAGGTGTTGGAAATCTTCCGTGGACAAGAGGTTCTCGGCCCGTCGCGGCAAGATCCCTATGTGCTGACACATCCGCTGTCACGCGACCGGCTGCGCGCGCTCAAGGGCTTCGCCGCAGTTCATGGTGCCAAGGGCGATGCCGAGGCCGGGGCGCAATACTGGTTCCTGCGCGCCAGGGGCAAACTCGGCGCATTCCTGCAAAACCCGTCTTTCACGCTGCGCAAGCTCGGGCGCGACGACGGTTCGGAAATCGCCGTGATGCGCCGGGCCATCGCCTATCACCGCCGCCCCGACACCGATGCCGCCCTGCGCGAAATCGACCGGCTGGCCGCGATGCGCCCCGCCGATCCCTTCGTGCAGGAGTTGCGCGGCCAGATCCTGCTGGAATCGCGCCGTTTCGATGCTGCGGTCGGGGCCTATGCCCGCGCCGTCGAACTGGCCCCCGCCGAACCTTTGATCCTGGCCGGATACGGTCGCGCGCTGCTTGCACTGGACACGGGTCCGGCCAACCGCAAGGCCCTGTCGGCGCTGGAACGCGCCCGCGACCGCGATCCGTTCGACCCGCGGATGTTGCGCGACCTGGCGGTGGCCCGGGCCCGCGCCGGGCAGGACGGTCTGGCCTCGCTTGCGGTGGCCGAGCGTTACGCGGTGCTGGGCCGGCTGGACGATGCCGCGATTCATGCCGAGCGCGCCTCGGGCCTGCTGCCGCGCGGATCGGCCGGATGGCTGCGCGCGCAGGACGTTCTGTCCATCGCGCGGCAGGCGGCCCCCGGCCGCTAGCACGCAGCCGTTATTTGCCGCTGCCGGGCATATGTGAAATACCTGCCTGCGAACCCCGTCCGCGAACCGAACCGGAGATACGACGCATGATCCGAACCATCCTTGCCAGCGCCCTGCTGGCGCTCGGCCTGAACGCCCCGGCCCGCGCTGCCGGGATCGGCGACATGACCGACACCGAGCGTCAGGTCTTCCGAGATGAGGTCCGCGCCTATCTGCTGGAAAATCCCGAAGTGCTGATGGAGGCGATCGCCGTTCTGGAACAGCGCCAGGCCAGGGCGCAGGCCGGGAACGACGCCAGCCTGGTGAAAACCAATGCCCAGGCGATCTTCGATGACGGTTATTCCTGGGTCGGCGGCAACCCCGAGGGTGATGTCACGCTGGTCGAATTCATGGACTATCGCTGTTCCTATTGCCGCAAGGCGTTCGACGAGGTGGCGCAGCTTGTCAGCGAAGACGGGAACATCCGCTTCGTGGTCAAGGAATTTCCGATCCTTGGCGAACAGTCCCTTCAGGCCGCCCGTTTCGCCATCGCCACCAAGAAGGTCGCGGGCGACGCGGCCTACAAACAGGTCCATGACGCGCTGATGACGATGCGGGGCAATGTCACCGACGCCTCGCTGAAGGCAGTGGCGGAACGCTTCGATCTCGAGCCCGACCCGATCATGGAAAAGATGGACAGCGACGCGGTGAACGCGATCATCAGGAAAAACCGCGAACTGGCGCAGCGACTCCAAATCAGCGGCACCCCCACCTTCGTGCTGGAGGATCGGATGCTGCGCGGTTACGTGCCGCTTGAGAACATGCAAGAGATCGTCAGCGAGGTCCGCGCCGACTGAGCGCAGCGACCTGCGGACGCGGCGTCATTCCGCCGCGTCCTGCGCGCCTTCGGCTTCGATTTCGGCGGCGCGTTTCTCGACCTGTTCAACGATATGGTCGATCATCTGTTCATTGCTCATCTTGTGGCTCTGCCTGCCGGCCAGATAGACCATGCCGGACCCGGCCCCGCCGCCGGTGAAGCCGACATCGGTCATCAGCGCCTCGCCCGGTCCGTTCACGACGCAGCCGATG
>JADQCD010000150.1 GCA_016278285.1 Actibacterium sp. | reverse complement strand
TGGGCCTGGCCCGAGGGGTACAGCAAGCGGACCGGGCCGGGCCGCAAGGTGGTGGCGATCGACTATGGCGCCAAGCGAAATATCCTGCGCTGCCTTGCCTCGGCGGGATGCGATGTGACGGTGTTGCCCGCCACCGCCACCGCCGAGGACGTTCTGGCGCTGGAACCCGAGGGCCTTTTCCTGTCGAACGGACCGGGCGATCCTGCGGCAACGGGCGAATATGCCGTGCCGATGATCCGCAAGCTGCTGGAGCGTGAATTGCCGGTTTTCGGAATCTGTCTGGGCCACCAGATGCTGGCCCTGGCCCTGGGGGCCCGCACGATCAAGATGAATCACGGTCATCACGGCGCCAATCACCCCGTGAAGGACATGGAGACCGGCAAGGTCGAGATCACCAGCATGAATCACGGTTTCACCGTGGACAGCCAGACCCTGCCCGATGGCGTCAAGGAAACCCATGTCTCGCTTTTCGATGGGTCGAATTGTGGCATCCGCATGATCGACGCGCCGGTCTTCTCGGTGCAATACCATCCCGAGGCAAGCCCCGGCCCGCAGGACAGCTATTACCTGTTTGAACGGTTCGTGCACGCGATGGATGCACGCGGCTGACAGGACGGGGCCAGGAGGCTGCTTGACAGGCCTGCGCCACTCCCACCCGGCAGCCGGACGATCCCAACGACAGCCGACCACCGCCCGGAAGATCCGGGCGATGGCACTGAACGCGGTCAGGTCTTGAACAACCGGTAGATCGCCGGAATCACCAGCACCGTCAGTGCGGTCGAGGATGCCAGCCCGAACAGCAGCGAAATCGCCAGCCCCTGGAAGATCGGGTCGGCCAGGATCACCACCGCGCCGATCATCGCCGCGATCGCGGTCAGCAGAATGGGTTTGAATCGGGTCGCACCGGCCTCGATCAGCGTCTCCACCGTCACCCTGCCCTGGGGGTCCGCGTGACGGATGAAATCCACCAGCAGGATCGAGTTGCGCACGATGATTCCGGCCAGCGCAATGAAGCCGATCATCGACGTCGCAGAGAACGGCGCGCTGAACAGCCAGTGGCCCAGCATGATCCCCAGGAAGGTCAACGGAACCGGCGTCAGCACAACCAGCGGCACCCGGAAGCTGCCGAACTGGGCCACCACCAGGATGTAGATGCCCAGCAGCGCCACACCGAAGGCTGCGCCCATGTCGCGGAAGGTGACCCAGGTCACCTCCCATTCGCCGTCCCACAAAAGGGTGACTTCCGCCTCGCTCAGTGGTTGTCCGTGAAGGCTGATCTGCGGCTTGGGCAGATCCGTCCAGTCCATTGCATCCAGCCGGTCCTGCACTGCGATCATGCCATAGAGCGGTGCCTCGAAATCGCCGGCAAGCTCCCCTGTCACCATCTCGGCATAGCGGCCGTTGTGACGGAAGATGGGAAAGCTGGCGCGTTCCTCGGTAATGGTCACCACGTCACCAAGTTCGACCACCCCGCGCCCGCCGGGCAGGGCGTTGGCCGGCACAGGCGTGGAAAGCGCGCGTTCGTCCATCACACGGTCCGACTTTTCGCGGGCCACCACGATCGGAATCGGCTGGCGTCCCTCTTCGCGGTGGGAATACCCCACAGTTGTCTCACCATTGAGCAATTGCAGGGTTTGCAAAGCGTCGGCTTCCTGCACCCGGAAGAAATTCAGATCAGAGGGGCTGAGTTCCGCGCGCAGGCGCCGCGGCCGGGTGCCGAAACTGTCGTCGACATCGACAACGAAAGGCACATCCTCAAAAGCCTGGCGAACACGCCGCGCCACCGCGCGCCGGGTTTCGGCGTCGGGGCCATAGATTTCGGCCAGCAGCGTAGCCAGCACCGGGGGGCCCGGCGGCGGCTCGACCACCTTGATGTTGGTCCCTTCGGGTGCGTCCACCTGGTCGCGAAGCATCTTGCGCAGTTCCAGCGCGATGGCATGGCTTGTCCGCTCGCGGTCGGCCTTGCCTGCGAGGTTGACCTGCACCTCGCCCACTTCCGGTGTCTGCCGCAGGAAGTAATGCCGTACCAGACCGTTGAAGTTGAATGGCGCCGCGGTGCCCGCATGGGTCTGGGCCGAGCGCACCTCGGGCAGGTCCATCGCCACGCGCGCGGCCTGCTGGGCCACGGCGTCGGTGGCCTCGACCGATGAGCCCTCGGGCAAGTCGATCATGATCGCAAGCTCCGACTTGTTGTCGAAGGGCAGCAGCTTGACCGTCACATCCTTCGTATAAAGCGCACCGAGCGAGCCGAAGGACAAGACCGCAACGACGATCAGGAACAACGCGGAAACCGTCTTTCGCTTCAGGATCGGGCGGGCAATGGCCGCATAGAACCGCCCCAGCGGGCTGAAATAGGTCTGACCGCCATAGGTATCCTCGCCCCCATGATGTGACATTTCCTTGCGTCCGGCGACCTTCATCATCAGCCATGGCGTGATGATGACCGCCACGAAGAACGAAAAGATCATTGCCGCCGACGCCACCGCCGGAATCGGGCTCATGTAGGGACCCATGAGGCCCGAGACGAACAGCATCGGCAACAGCGCCACCACCACGGTAAGCGTGGCCACGATGGTC
>JADQCD010000309.1 GCA_016278285.1 Actibacterium sp. | reverse complement strand
GATCTGCGCAGGCAGCACGTTCATGCCCGGCGAACCGATGAAATAGCCGACGAATGTGTGCGCCGGACGCTCGAACAGTTCCTGGGGCGTGCCGATCTGCACCACGCGGCCCTCATACATGACCACCACCTTGTCGGCGAAGGTCAGTGCCTCGGTCTGGTCGTGGGTGACGTAGATCATGGTGTGGCCGAACTCGTGATGCAGCGACTTCAGCTGGGTGCGCAGCTCCCATTTCATGTGCGGGTCGATCACCGTGAGCGGCTCGTCGAACAGCAGCGCGTTCACGTCCTCGCGCACCATGCCGCGCCCAAGGCTGATCTTCTGCTTGGCATCCGCGGTCAGGCCGCGCGCCTTGCGGTTCAGTACGTCCTCCATGCCGATCATCCGCGCGATCGTCTGCACCCGCTCGGCCACATAACTTGCCGAGGCACCGCGGTTGCGCAGCGGAAAGGCAAGATTGTCGTGCACGCTCATCGTGTCGTAGACCACCGGGAACTGGAACACCTGAGCGATGTTGCGTTCGGTGGTCGGAGCGTGGGTCACGTCCCGGTCGTTGAACAGAACCCGCCCCTGCGAGGGTTGCAGCAGGCCCGAAATGATATTCAGCAGCGTGGACTTGCCGCAGCCGCTGGACCCGAGCAGGGCATAGGCCTGGCCATCCTCCCAGACGTGATTCAGTTCCTTCAGCGCATAATCGTCCTCACCCTGCGGATTCGGCAGGTAGGAATGCGCCAGATTGTCGAGCGTGATCTTGGCCATTTTCCGCTCTCCCTCAGGCGGCCAAGGCATAGGCGGCGGGCGCGACCAGCCCCCCGTCCTCGGCAAAGACATAGACATGCGCGGGATCCAGATAGACCCGCAGCGACGAACCCAGCTTCAGGTCGTGAACGCCATGTATCAGTCCGACCCAGCGTTCGCCGTGAAGGTCCAGATGCACGAAGGTCTCGGAGCCGGTGATCTCGGTCACGGCAAGCCGCGTGTCGAATTCCATCGCACCGGCGACATGACGGTGCAGTTCGACGTGGTTCGGGCGAAAACCGGCCAGATAGCGGCCATCGGACAACCCGGCCAGGGGGCCGGAAGCCGCGGTTCTCCGACCATCCCCGAATAGCAGCTCTGTGCCGCGCTTTTCGATCGGCAGGAAATTCATCGGCGGGTCGGAAAACACCCGCGCCGTGGTCGCGTCCACCGGTTGGCGGTAAACGTCCGGCGTGGGGCCGAACTGCGTCACCCGGCCTTCCCAAAGCGTCGCCGTGTTGCCCCCCAGCAAAAGCGCCTCTTCCGGTTCGGTCGTGGCATAGACGAAGATCGAGCCGGCCTCTTCGAAGATCCGTGGGATCTCGGCGCGCAGCTCCTCGCGCAGCTTGTAGTCGAGATTGGCCAGCGGCTCGTCCAGAAGGACCAGGCCAGCATCCTTGACCAATGCACGGGCCAGCGCGCAGCGTTGCTGCTGCCCCCCCGAAAGCTCCAGCGGCTTGCGGCTCAGCATCGGGGTCAGCTTCATCAGATCGGCGGTCTTCTGCACCGCAGTATCGATTTCGGTGGCGGATTTCCCGAGCAGGCGCATCGGCGAAGCGATGTTTTCATAGACCGTCATCGACGGATAATTGATGAACTGCTGATAGACCATGGCCACCTTGCGATCCTGTACGCGCATGCCGGTCACATCCTTGTCGTTCCACAGGATGCGCCCGGTGCTGGGGGAATCCAGCCCCGCCATAAGCCGCATCAGAGAGGTCTTGCCCGACAGCGTTGGCCCCAACAGGACATTCATCGAACCGTTAAGCAGCGTCAGGTCCGTGGGGTGGATATGCGTCTGTGCGCCGACCACCTTCGAGACCCCATCAAGAACCAGTGTCATCGTTCATATCCCTTCCCGGTCATCGGACGGCTGCCCGGTCCTGGTGCATTTCCGCACCCGTCATCCATTGGTCCAGTGCCTGGATCTGGTCCTTACTCAGGCGCAGGCCCAGCTTCGAGCGCCGCCAGACCACGTCCTCTGCGCGGCGCGCGTATTCCTTGTCACTCAACCACCGGATTTCCCGTTCGGTCAACGTCGCCCCGAAGCTGCGGCCGAGATCCGCTTCGGCCTTCGCATCGCCCAGCATCTCTTTCGCCTCGGTGCCATAGGCCCGGATCAGACGCCGGGCCCAGAAATCGTCGAGAAACGGGTAATCCGCCTTCAGGCCGTCAATCATCGCCTCGACCCCGTCCATCGGGAAATCGCCACCCGGCAGCGGCACACCGGCCGTCCAGGGGCCGGGCGTGCCGGGAAAGAACGTCTGGATCTTTTCCAGCGCCGATTCCGCCAGGCGCCGATAGGTCGTGATCTTCCCGCCAAAGACATTGAGCATCGGCGCGCCGCTGTCCTGATCGACCTTCAACACATAATCGCGCGTTGCCGCCGTCGCCGATTTCGCCCCGTCGTCGAACAGCGGCCGAACCCCGGAATAGGTCCAGACCACGTCCTCTGGCGTCACGGGACGCTTGAAATAGCCCGAGGCGAAGCGCAGCAGGTAATCGCGCTCTGCTTCGGTGCAGACAGGTGGCGTGTCCGGATCGTCGTGATCGGAATCCGTGGTGCCG
>JADQCD010000238.1 GCA_016278285.1 Actibacterium sp. | reverse complement strand
GAAAAGCGGTTCCCCCCCGAAGGTGAGCGAGATGTCAGACAACTGAAGAAGCGGGGCGCGCGCCATGCGACGCAGCTATAACGCCGACGCGATCCCGTCAACGGGGCGCGGCGGCTTCCCGACGCATCACAGCACCGCGCGACGGGCCTCGTCGCGGCGGCTGCCCAGTTCCTCGGCGACGAGGAAGGCCAGCTCTAGCGCCTGGCTGGCGTTCAGACGCGGATCGCATGCGGTGTGATAGCGGTCGCTCAGATCCTCTTCGGCCACGGCGCGCACTCCGCCGGTGCATTCGGTCACGTCCTTGCCGGTCATCTCGAAATGCACGCCGCCGGGGATCGTGCCCTCGGCGTTATGCACGGCAAAGAAATCCTGCACCTCGCTGAGCACGTTATCGAAGGGCCGCGTCTTGTAACCGGTGGCGGACTTGATCGTGTTGCCGTGCATCGGGTCGCAGGACCACAGAACATTGGCGCCCATCTGCTCGACCGTGCGGATCAGCCGCGGCAGGTGGTCCCCCACCTTGCCGGCGCCGAACCGGGCAATCAGGGTCAACCTGCCCTCTTCGTTCTTCGGGTTGAGCTTTTCGATCAGCACCTTCAGGTCGTCATCCGTGATCGAGGGGCCGCATTTCAGGCCGATCGGGTTCTGCACCCCACGGGCGAACTCGACATGCGCGCCGTCGGGCTGGCGGGTGCGGTCGCCGATCCAGATCATGTGACCCGACCCGGCCACCGGCAGGCCGGTGGTGCTGTCCACACGGCACAGCGCTTCTTCGTATTCCAGCAGCAACGCCTCATGGCTGGTGAAGAAATCCACCTGGCTCATCTGCAGGAAGGACTCTCCCTTGACCCCGGCGGCGATCATGAAATCCAGCGTGTCGGAAATCCGGCTGGCCATCTCGCGGTATTTCTCGGCCTCCTCGCGGTCGGTGAAACCCAGCGTCCAGGCATGAACCCGGTGGATGTCGGCGAAACCGCCCTTGGAAAAAGCGCGCAGCAGGTTCAGCGAGGCCGCGGCCTGGGTATAGGCCTGCAACATCCTCTGCGGGTCGGGCGTGCGCGCCTCCTCGGTGAACGCGAACCCGTTGACGATGTCGCCCCGGTAGCTGGGCAACTCCACGCCGTTCACGGTTTCGGTCGGGGCGGATCGCGGCTTGGCGAACTGGCCCGCCATCCGGCCCACCTTGACCACCGGCACCTTGGCCCCGAAGGTCAGCACCACCGCCATTTGCAACAGGACCTTGAACGTGTCGCGGATGATGTCGGCGTTGAACTCGGCAAAACTTTCGGCACAGTCGCCGCCCTGAAGCAGGAACGCCTCGCCACGCGCGGCAGCGGCCAGCTTGGCCTTGAGCGACCGGGCCTCACCCGCGAAGACGAGCGGCGGATATTGCGAAAGCTGCGCCTCTACCCGGGCCAGCCCCGCGGCGTCCTCATATTCCGGCATCTGAATCCTGGGCTTGGCACGCCAGTCCGATTTCTGCCACTTGCTCATCGTCTATGCTCCGGAAGTATCGGGTGTTGACGCTCGTCCTTATACGCAAGGCCCGCAACGGGCGCCACCGCAAATTCCCCCGCCAGATGGCGTGGAATCCTGCTTATGCGTGAATTTTGGGCATAATCGGGACGCCGCATCTTGATCCCCGTCCGCAAACCTGCTTTCGCTTGTTCAACAAGTTTCACGGGGGTATTCGGTGACCGACGAGCTGCATCCGGAATTCCTGGTCGATGTTAAGGATCAAGGCACGCGCCCCAGACATTTCGTCTTCGTTCTGCTGCCGCGGTTTACCATGCTCAGCTTCGCTTGCGCGATCGAGCCGTTGCGCATCGCCAACCGCATGGCGGGAAAGACCCTTTATCGCTGGTCGCTGGCGGGCGAGGGCGGGGATTTTGCCACCTGTTCAAACGGCACGGCGTTCAAGCTGGATTCCGATCTGGACGAGTTGACCCGCGACGACGTGGTCTTGCTGTGCGGCGGCACCGAGGTGCAGGCGGGGACCACAAAGAGGTTGCTGAACTGGCTACGGCGCGAGGCCCGCCGCGGGCTGACCATCGGGGGGCTTTGCACCGCTTCCTACACGCTGGCCAGGGCCGGGCTTCTGGACGGCAAGCGGGCAACCATCCACTGGGAAAACCACGACAGCTTTACCGAAGCGTTCGTGAACGTGAACCTGACGAAATCGGTCTTCGTCGTGGACGGCAACAGGATGAGCACCGCCGGCGGCACCTCGTCGATCGACCTGATGCTGAAACTGATCGCCGACGACCACGGCGAAGAACTGGCCAACACGGTGGCAGATCAGCTGATCTATTCCTCTATCCGCACCGACCAGGACAGCCAGCGGCTGTCGATCCCGACCCGCATCGGGGTGCGCCACCCCAAGCTCAGCCAGGTGATCCAGATGATGGAGCAGAACCTTGAAGACCCGATCAGCCCGGCCATCCTGGCACGCGATGTCGGGATGAGCACGCGGCAGCTGGAACGGCTTTTCCGTCGCTATCTGAACCGCTCGCCCAAGCGATATTACATGGAACTTCGACTGTCGAAGGCTCGCAACCTGCTGATGCAGACCGACATGAGCGTGATCAACGTGGCGCTGGCCTGC
>JADQCD010000041.1 GCA_016278285.1 Actibacterium sp. | reverse complement strand
GGTGAACGACAAGGGCGAAGTGACGGTCGAGGATCAATATGTCGGCCGTCTGGAGGGATTCCGTTTTCGCCAGGATGCGAGCGGCAGTCCGGACGGGGCCAAGACGCTGCGCCAGGCCAGCCTGGCCGCCCTGCGCCCCGAGTTTCACCTGCGCGCCGACAGGTTCTACAACGCCCCTGAAACCGAGATCGACTATACCGAACAGGGCGGTCTGATGTGGGGCGATCAGGCCGTGGGCAAACTGACCGCCGGGGCGGACATGCTCAAACCCTTGGTCGAGGCTTTCGTCGAAGAAGAGGCCGGCCAGGACGTGGCCGATAAGGTGCAACGCCGGCTGCAGCATTTCATCGACCGCAAGATCGCGACCCAGTTCGAACCGCTCCTCGGCCTTCAACGCGACGAGACGCTGACCGGCCTTGCCCGCGGCTTCGCGTTCCGTATGGTCGAGGGGCTGGGGATCGTCCCGCGCGGGCAGGTCGCCGCCGAGGTCAAGGAACTGGATCAGGAGGCCCGCGCGGCGCTGCGCAAGCACGGGGTGCGCTTTGGGCAATACACGGTTTTCATGCCGCTTCTGTTGAAGCCCGCCCCGACGCGGTTGCGGCTGGTTCTGTGGTCGCTGGCCCGTGGGTTGGATGAATTCCCCGAAAGTCCGCCGCCGGGTCTGGTAACGATCCCGGGCGCCGAGGATGTCCCGGATGGCTATTACACCCTGTCGGGATATCGGCGGGCCGGACAGCGCGCGATTCGCATCGACATGCTGGAACGGCTTGCCGATCTGCTGCGCGCGCAGGACAGCCGCGCCGGGTTCGAGGCGAATGCCGACATGCTTTCGATTACCGGCATGACGGCCGGACAGTTCGCCGACCTGATGCAGGGGCTTGGCTACAAGGCCGAGCGCGGCGAACGTACGAAGGTCAAGCCCGTGGATGCGGTGGTTCCAGGGACTCAGGCCACGCCCCCAGAGGGCGACAGGCCGGTGATGGACGCAACCGAAGAAACCCCGGCGGGCGCCGTGCCGGAGGATCCGGAACCGCGGGTGCCCGAGGGCATCGAGGCGTTGCCAGATGACGGTATCGCCCCCGTGGCCGAGACCGATGTACCGGAAGACACGGCGCCAGATCCGATTCCAGAAGTCGCCGAGGGCGAAACGCCAACCGGGACTGCCCCGGATTCGGGTCTTGAGCCACCCGAGACCGAGGTATTCTATACCTTCACATGGGCCCCGCGCCGGGCGGGTGGCGGCCGCAAGGGTGGGCCTGCCCAGCCGGGCAAGGGACGGCCCAAGGCCAAGCCCGGCGGCCGGCGCGACGACAAGCGTTCCGGCGCAAAGACCTATCAGGCGCGCGCGCCGAAAAAGGAAAAGCCGATTGACCCCGACAATCCTTTCGCGGCCGCGCTGATGGGGCTGAAGGACAAGAAATAGCTTGCCCGGGGGCGGTGATCCTTCGACCCGGCTGGACAAGTGGCTGTGGCATGCGCGATTCTTCAAGACCCGCAGTCTGGCGGCCAGGGTCGTGTCCGGCGGCCACGTTCGGGTGAACGCGTCGAAGGTTTCCAAGCCGGCGCAGAAGGTGGGCCCGGGCGATACGCTGACCTTTCCGCAGGGGCGGCGGATTCGCGTGGTACGGGTCCTTGCACTTGGCGCACGACGCGGCCCGGCGCCCGAGGCGCAGGCTCTTTATGACGACCTTACGCCAGAACGGGACGATGTTCCGCCTGCGCCGCGATTCGACGGAAAAGGACGTCCCACGAAGAAAGATCGCCGGATGCTCGACCTTAACCGCGGGGGTCCGCTTGAATGATGCCCGACGGTGGTCTAGCTAGACCCACATAACGTGAGATGAGGCCAAGCGCATGACTTATGTGGTCATCGACAACTGCATAGCCTGCAAATACACCGACTGCGTCGAGGTGTGTCCAGTGGATTGCTTCTACGAGGGCGAGAACATGCTGGTGATCCATCCCGATGAATGCATTGATTGCGGCGTTTGCGAGCCCGAATGCCCGGCGGATGCTATCAAGCCCGATACGGAACCGGACATGGAGAAATGGGTCGAGTTCAATCGAAAGTATTCCGAGGCTTGGCCGGTCATAATCTCGAAAAAGGATCCTCTGCCCGAGGCGGAGGAACGAGACGGAGAGCCAGACAAGCTGGAAAAATACTTCTCCGAAGCCCCGGGCGAGGGCGGCTGACACCGATTCGCCTTGTTTCTGGCACTGAAATGGACGCGACGGGAGACGGCTGACGCGCATAATTTACCGTTTGTTTAAGTGTTTAGACGCCGTTCTGCGCTGCGGCGCTTTAAATTGGTCAATTTTTCTGCTATATATCTGTCACAAGCTGATGTGATACCTGAGAAGCTACGCGCAAAGCTGCCCGCTTGCGAAGTGGTTTTTTGACGACAAAGGGGCCAGGCATCCGAAGACGGACGTTTTCGGGCCTTCTTTTTGTCCGCCAAATCAGGTGCTCTTGCGAGGAAGCAACTGAATGAGCAAAATCAAGAAGTCCGAATTTCGTCCGAACGATTTCGTCGTCTACCCGGCCCACGGCGTGGGTCAGATCGTCTCGATCGAAGAGCAGGAGATCGCCGGCATTTCGCTGGAACTCTTCGTGATCTCCTTCGTGAAGGACAAGATGACG
>JADQCD010000088.1 GCA_016278285.1 Actibacterium sp. | reverse complement strand
CGTGGCCCTTGTGGACCCCGAGATTCTGGTCCTGATGGGCAACCATTCCTGTCAGGCGCTCCTGGGGCGCACCGGAATCACCCGCCTGCGCGGGACATGGACCGAAGCGTTGGGCCGTCCGGCCCTGCCGATGTTCCACCCGGCCTATCTGCTGCGCAACCCGCAGGCCAAGCGCGCGGCGTGGCACGACCTGCTGATGCTTCAGGCGCGGCTGAGAGAGGGGTCCTGATGCTGCCGGTCGATCCGCTTGCGTTCCTGGCTTTCCTGCCCGCCGCGCTGGCGCTGAACCTCACGCCGGGGGCGGACATGATGTTCTGCCTCGGTCAGGGTCTGCGCGGCGGCCCGCGCGCCGCCCTTGCCGCCGATGCCGGAATCGCGGTGGGCGTGTTCGTGCATGCCGCGCTGGCAGGCGTGGGCCTGGGCGCGCTTGTGGCCGCCATGCCCTGGCTGTTCCAGGCGATCCGCTGGGCCGGGGTCGCCTATCTGCTGTGGTTGGCATTCGGCGCGCTGAAGGGCGGCGGGTCGATCGGTGACCTGCCGCCGGTGCATCCCCGCCGCGCCTTCCGCGAGGCTCTGGTGGTGAACCTGATGAACCCCAAGGTCATCCTGTTCGTGCTGGCCTTCGTGCCGCAATTCGTGGTGGTGGAACGCGGCGCGGTTTTGGCACAGTTCCTGATCTTCGGCGCGGTCCTGTCGCTGGGCGGGCTGATCGTCAACGGCGCTGTGGGCCTGTTCGCCGGGCGCGCGCGCAACTGGCTGACCGGCGCGCCGGGATTTCAGCGCGGGCTGGGCTATTTCTCGGCCGCGATCTTTTCGGGGCTGGCGATCAGGCTGGTTTTTCTGCAAAGGGGATGAGGCATGAGCCGTATCGACGAGTCCAGAGAGTTCTTGCCGGTCCGCATCGCCGTGCTGACGGTGTCGGATACCCGCACCGAGGCCGACGACCGGTCGGGGCAGACATTGGCCGACCGGATCACGGCGGCGGGGCATGTCCTGGCGGATCGCGGGATTGTCCGCGATGAACGCGCCGTGATCGCCGCGCAGCTTCGCACATGGTGTGCCGACCCGAAGATCGACGTGGTAATCTCCACCGGCGGCACCGGCCTGACCGGCCGTGACGTGACGGTCGAGGCGCACCGCGATGTCTATGAAAAAGAGATCGACGCCTTCGGCACGGTTTTCACCATCGTCTCGATGAACAAGATCGGCACGTCGGCGGTGCAATCGCGCGCCACCGGGGGCGTGGCGCAAGGCACCTACATGTTCGCGCTTCCCGGCAGTCCGGGCGCATGCAAGGACGCCTGGGACGAGATTCTGGCGCCACAGCTGGACTATCGGCACAGCCCATGCAACTTCGTCGAGATCTTTCCGCGCCTTGCCGAGCACCAGAAACGCAAATGACCGCGCAGGCCCATAACAGCTATGTGCTTGGACGCGCCGGGCCCGCGCGCTATCGTTCATAATTGTCCGGGCCGAACCCTGAAGGACCGACTCATGCGTTTTATGCGGCGCAGCCTTACGGGGCTGTTTCTTGTGGCTTTCACGCTGGGCATTCTTGCCTATGCCGGACATATGGTCCGCACCGCGATCGTCGCGCGGCTTTCCGACGAACCCACCGAACGCGCCCCGCGTGAGCGGGTTCTTGCAGTCAATGTCGTTCCGGTGACATTGCGGGATGTGGTTCCGACCCTGACAACCTTTGGCGAAATCCGCAGCACGCGCACGCTGGACCTTCGGGCGAAACTTGCCGGAACCATCATCGAACTCGGGCCGGGATTCGTCGAGGGCGGCCGTGTCGAGGCGGGGCAATTGCTGGCCCGCGTCGACCCCTCGGACGCTAAATCGGCGCTTGCGGTCGCGCAGGCGGATCTGGCCGAGGCCGAGGCCGAATTGCGCGATGCGAAACGCGCGCTGATGCTGGCCAATGACGACGTGGAGGCGGCCCGCGCACAGGCCCAGCTTCGCGAACAAGCGCTTGAACGGCAGAAAAGCCTGAAGGACCGCGGCTTCGGATCACAGGCACTGGTCGAGCAGGCCGAGCTTGCCGCCGCCGCCGCGCGCCAGGCGGTGCTGTCGCGCAGACAGGCGCTGGCAAATGCCGAAAGCCGCGTGGACCAGGCAAGGATCGAGGTAACACGCGCGCGCATCAACGTCTCCGAAGCCGAGCGCAAGCTGGCCGATACCGAAATCCGGGCGGCATTCTCGGGCACCCTGGCCGGCGTCTCACTCGTCGAGGGCGGGCTGGTCGCCAATAACGAACAGATCGCGCAACTGATCGACCCCGCGCAGCTGGAAGTCGCCTTTCGCATTTCCGCGCAACAATATGAAAGGCTGCTGGACGAGGACGGCAACCTTGTCCGGGCCGAAATCACCGTGACGCTCGACGCAGATGGGGCCGCTCTGGTGGCGAAGGGACGCATCACCCGCGAAAGCGGTGCGGTCGCCGCCGACCAGACCGGCCGCCTGCTGTTTGCCGGGCTTCGGCAGGCACGGGGATTCCGACCGGGCGATTTCGTCACCGTCAAGGTCGAAGAGCCGATGCTGACCGGTGTGGCGGTGCTTCCAGCCACGGCTGTCGATGCGGCGCATGAGGTGCTTGTGCTCGGGCCGGACAACCGGCTGGAGGTCGCCAGCGTCACCTTCTTGCGCCGGCAGGGCAACAAGGTGATCA
>JADQCD010000023.1 GCA_016278285.1 Actibacterium sp. | reverse complement strand
GCCGTGCTGGTCGTCGTGAAAGACGGGAATGTCCATCTCTTCCTTGAGGCGCTGCTCGATGATGAAACAATCCGGGGCCTTGATATCCTCCAGATTGATGCCGCCAAAGGTCGGCCCCATCAGTTTCACCGCCCTGATGATCTCTTCCGGGTCTTCGCTGTCCAGCTCGATATCGATGGCATTGATGTCGGCGAAGCGCTTGAACAGAACCGCCTTGCCTTCCATCACCGGCTTGGAGGCGATCGCACCCAGGCTTCCCATGCCCAGGATGGCGGTGCCGTTGCTGATGACCCCCACCATGTTTCCCTTGGTGGTATAGTCATAGGCCGTTTCCGGCGCGTCGGCGATGGCCTGCACCGGTACCGCGACGCCGGGGGAATAGGCCAGTGACAGATCACGCTGCGTGGTCATCGCCGTGGTGGGGACGACCTCGTATTTGCCGGGCGTGGGTTCCAGGTGATAGCTGAGTGCCTCTTCGGGCGTGATTCTGGTTTTCGACATCGGGTGCTTGTCTCCTCCCTCCAAGCCTTTCCGTCTTAACGGCCCATCCCGATTGCGACAACAAGAGATGGAATTGTGCTTTCGTGCCCGCGCGGTGATTTGTAAGGTCGCCCAACCATAGAACCGGGGGGTTTCGTGACCGTTTCCAGCGCATCCGTAACACCGATGATGGCCCAGTATCTCGAGATAAAGCAGGCGCATCCGGACGCTCTCCTGTTTTATCGCATGGGCGACTTCTATGAGATGTTCTTCGATGATGCCGTTGCCGCGGCAGAGGCGCTGGATATCGCGCTGACCAAACGCGGCAAGCACATGGGCCAGGACATCCCGATGTGCGGCGTTCCAGTGCATTCGTCCGAAAACTATCTGCTGACCCTGATCCGCAAGGGGTTCCGCGTCGCCGTCTGCGAACAGATGGAAGACCCCGCCATCGCAAGGAAACGTGGGTCGAAAGCCGTCGTCCGGCGTGAAGTGGTCCGCCTTGTCACCCCCGGCACCCTGACCGAAGAGGGCCTGCTCGAAGCGCGGCGCCACAACTTTCTCGCCGCCTGGGCCGAGGTGCGCGATCAGGCCGCCCTGGCCTGGGTGGACATCTCGACCGGTGCATTCCGGGTAATGCCCTGTGCGCCGGTGCGCCTGCCCCCGGAACTGGCCCGCCTGACCCCGCGTGAGGTCGTGGTTTCAGAGGCGAAAGAGGGTGATCTTTCCGAGATGGTGTCGGAAACCGGTGCCGCGCTTACCCCGCTCTCGCGTGGCAGTTTCGACAGTATCTCGGCCGAAAGGCGCATCTGCGACCTGTTCAGGGTGGGCAGCCTGGACGCGTTCGGTGGCTTCACCCGTGCCGAGGTCTCGGCCATGGGGGCCATCGTCGCCTATCTGGAAATTACGCAGAAAGGCAAACTGCCGCTGTTGCGCCCGCCGGTGCACGAGTCAGCCTCGAAGGCGATGCAGATCGATGCCGCAACGCGCCGCAACCTGGAACTCACCACCAGCCTGTCGGGAACGCGCGACGGCACGCTTCTGTCGACGATCGACCGCACCGTGACCGCCCCCGGCGCCCGCCTGCTGGAGCGACGGATCTCCAGCCCGTCGCGCGATCTGCACCGCATCCATGCGCGCCTGGCTGCGGTGCGCTATTTTACCGAACAATCCGGGTTGACAGATACCCTGCGCGACCATCTGCGCAAGGCGCCGGACATGGACCGCGCGCTGTCGCGGCTGGGCATTGACCGTGGCGGACCGCGCGACATGGCCGCGATCCGAAACGGGTTGGCCCAGGCCGGCCGGGTGGCCGCCGAATTGCCCGACGACACCCCCGCGCTGATCTCGGATGCCGCGGGGGCGCTTGTTGGCCACGATGCGTTGCTGGACCGCCTGGACCGGGCCCTGGTGGCCGAGCCGCCTTTGCTGGCCCGCGATGGCGGGTTCATCGCGGCGGGCTTCGACGCCGATCTGGATGAGGCACGAAGCCTGCGCGACGAAGGCCGCGGGGTCATCGCCCGTATGCAGGCCGACTATGCCACGGAGACCGGCATCACGTCGTTGAAGATCAAACATAACAATGTGCTTGGCTATTTCATCGAAACGACCGCGACTCATGCCGGGAAAATGCTCTCCGCGCCGCTTAACGAACGTTTTATCCATCGCCAGACAACGGCAAATGCCGTTCGGTTCACAACCGTCGATCTGTCCGCGTTGGAAACGCGGATCCTGAATGCGGGCAGCCGGGCACAGGAGATCGAAAAGAGGCTCTACGACGGCCTCAGATCGGTCATTCTCGATCATGCCGTTCAAATCGGGCAGGCCGCCGAAACATTGGCCGAGATCGACCTGAACACCGCTTTCGCCACCCTTGCCCGGCAGGAGGACTGGTCGGAACCGCAGGTCGATGACAGCCGCGCGTTTCACGTGGAGGGCGGGCGCCACCCGGTGGTCGAACGGGCATTGCGCAGGCAAGGCGGGTCGCCCTTCATCGCCAATGACTGCGACCTTGGTGCCGCGGATGGCGCGGCGATCTGGCTGCTGACCGGCCCGAACATGGCCGGCAAATCCACCTTCCTTCGGCAGAATGCCCTGATCGCACTACTGGCGCAGGCGGGCAGCTTCGTGCCGGCACGCCGCGCCCATATCGGCCTTGTGTCCCAGCTTTTCAGCCGCGTCGGCGCGTCCGACGACCTGGCCCGCGGCCGGTCCACCTTCATGGTCGAAATG